>NZ_JAVRFH010000045.1:0-62972 GCF_031845825.1 Streptomyces lancefieldiae
GGGTGTCCGTCCTCGGAACGGCGCGGAATCGGTCGGCCACGGAAGTGACGGCGTGGACGCGCCAACCGCTGCGGGCGGACACCCCCCGACCCGCCCCCTTCCCGCCGTACGCGGCTTTCCGCCCGCGTAACTGCGGGCAGTCGTGCCGCTGGGGCGGCACGGGTGGGCGCAGCGGCACCCTGGTAGCGCCGGGCCGCGCGACCCGCACCCGGCCCACACTCACGCCGGGTGCCCGGCCCACGCCCCGGCCGCGCAGCGCCCCGCACCCACGCCGGGTGCAAGGCAGGCCGCCGCGGTGTCAGACCGCCCGGGCCTCCTGCTCCGGAACCCGGTGCGCGCAGGGGCGGCGGCCGGCCGTGCGGCGGCGCAGGAAGCGGGGGAGCGGCGGGGCGAGGGTGACGAAGCCCTCGGCCTGCATGGCGGCGAAGCCGATGCGGGGCAGGTCGGCGGAGGCGCGGTAGACCACGAAACGGGGTTCCCAGCGGGGGCGGAACTTGGCGTTGAACTTGTACAGGGACTCGATCTGGAACCACCGGGACAGGAAGACCAGCAGCCCACGCCAGGCACGCAGCACCGGCCCCGCGCCGATCTTCTCGCCGCGGGCGAGGGCCGCGCGGAACATGGCGAAGTTCAGGGAGACGCGCTCGATGCCCAACCTCGGGGCGGCCTGGAGCGCGGCCACGATCAGGAGCTCGTTCATGCCGGGGTCGGCCGAGCGGTCGCGGCGCATCAGGTCGAGCGACACCCCGTCGGCGCCCCAGGGCACGAAGTGCAGGATCGCCTTCAGGTCGCCGTACTCACCCGGCTCCTCGCCCGCCTTGTGCGCGGTCGCGATCAGGCAGTTCCCGTCGGCGGGGTCGCCGATGCGGCCCAGCGCCATGGAGAAGCCGCGCTCGGTGTCCGTGCCCCGCCAGTCGTCGGCGGCCCGGCGGATGCGGTCCAGCTCGGTGGTGCCGAGGTCAGCCACGCGCCGTACCCGGGTCTCGTAACCGGCGCGCTCGATGCGCTTGACCATCTGGCGCACGTTGCGCATCGCGCGGCCGGCGAGGGAGAAATCCGCTACGTCCACCACCGCCTCGTCGCCCAGTTCGAGGGCGTCGAGCCCGGTCTCGCGGGTCCACACCTCGCCACCGGTCTCGGAGCACCCCATGACGGCGGGGGTCCAGGAGTGGGCGCGGGCCTCGTCCATGAAGCGTTCGATGGCCCCCGGCCAGGCCTCGACGTCGCCGATCGGGTCGCCGCTGGCCAGCATCACACCGGAGACGACGCGGTAGGTGACGGCGGCCTTGCCGCTGGGGGAGAAGACGACGGCCTTGTCGCGGCGCAGCGCGAAGTGGCCGAGGGAGTCCCGGTCGCCGTGCTTGGCCAGCAGGGCGCGCAGGCGTGCCTCGTCGTCCTCCGTCAGGTGCGCGGCGGGGTGTTCGGGGCGGAAGGCCAGGTAGACGGTGGTGATGGCGGTGAGCAGGCCGAGGGCGCCGAGGGAGAAGGCGACCGTCCAGGAGGTGTTGCCCCGGTAGTCGACCGGGCCCTCGAAACCGAAGAGGCCGTACAGCACGTGGGCTATGCGGTCGGCCAGGCTGGGGTCGCCGATCATGCGGTGCGGGTGGGCGTTGACGACGACGAGGCCGAGGGCGAGGGAACCGGCGCCCATGAGTACGAAGTTGGCGAGCGCCCGCCAGCGGCTGCGCGGGTCGGGCAGTGCCGCGAACTGGTTCCGGTGCCGCAGCAGGGGCGCGAGCAGCGCGAGGGAGATCAGTACTCCGGCGAGGGAGTGCCGGTAGGTGAACTGCGCGACGGCGCCGAGCGGCAGCAGGGCCACCGCCGCCCGCCACGCCCGTCGCTTGCGGCGTTTGAGACCGTGGGCGAGCAGCAGCAGCAGGACGCCGGCGCTGAGCGAGAGCGCCGCCGCGAACGGGCCGAACGCTCCGGGCAGCACCTCGGCGAGGGCGTGCATGCGGCTGTGCCGGAAGCGGGGGAAGACGCCGGCGGCGATGTCCAGCAGGCCCACGAGCGCGCAGGCGCGGCCGACGAGGAGGGGAACGGCCTCCGGGGCGGGGCCGCGCAGCACCCGACGTACGCTGGTGAGCTTCGTCGGAACCCCACCCGACATTTCCTCATCTGTCCTGGCAGACATCGCACCTGTAGTTCTGCGAGAGATCGTGGATCCGGGCCCGTATGGGGCATCCGGCGACATTGCGCCCTCTAGGACGGTGTCTTGGGGGGAGAGGTTCACTCACCTCCGACGGAAGCCCGATGGGAAGCCGGACGGAAAGCCCGGACGGACGTATGGAAAGCGCAGGCAGGTAACAACGCATGGGTCTCACAAGTGACAAGGTGCTGGCGTTGGCGGTCCTGTCCGGCGTGCTGCTGTTCGGCGGCACGGTGTGGCTGTGGCCGCGGCTGGCCGGGCGGTCCCTGCGGGCCTTCGCCGGGCGGGTCGGCCTGCTGCTCGTCACACAGGTGGCGGTCTTCGCCGCCGTCGGCCTCGCCGCGAACCAGTCCTTCGGGTTCTACGCCAGCTGGGCGGACCTGTTCGGCCGGGAGACCGGTCAGGGCGTGGTCGTGGACCACTCGGCCGGCGCCACCGACGGACATCTCCGGGTCGTCGGTGAGCGGCGGGTGACGCAGGCGGGCGGGGCGCGGCCGGAGACGGCCGGCCGGGTCGAGGAGATACGGGTGGTCGGCCGCACCACGCGCATCGCCACACCCGCGTACGTCTATCTGCCGCCGGAGTACTTCCAGACGCGCCACAGCGCCCGTACGTTCCCCGCGGCCGTCGTCCTGACCGGCTACCCGGGGACGGCCGAGGCACTGGTCGACAAGCTCCGCTACCCGCGCACGGCGCTGGAGTTGGCCAAGGACGGACGTATGCGGCCGATGATCCTGGTGATGCTGCGGCCCACGGTGGCGCCGCCGCGCGACACGGAGTGCGTGGACGTCCCGGGCGGTCCGCAGACGGAGACGTTCTTCGCGAAGGACCTGCCGGAGGCCGTGGGCGCCCACTACCGCGTGGGCAAGGGGCCGGGAAGCTGGGGCATCGTCGGCAATTCGACCGGCGGTTACTGCGCCCTGAAGCTCGCCATGCACCACCCCGGGACGTACGCCGCCGGGGCCGGTCTGTCCGCCTACTACAACGCGCCCAGCGATCCCACCACGGGTGACCTCTTCCAGGGTGACAAGGGGCGGAAGAACCGGGCCGACCTGTGGTGGTTTCTCAAGAACGCGGCGGCGCCCGACACTTCACTGCTCGTCACCAGCAGCAAGTCCGGCGAGACCAACTACAAGGACACGCTGAAGTTCATTGAGCGGGTGAAGGAGAAGAAGCCGACGCGGATCTCGTCGATCATCCTGGAAAGCGGCGGGCACAACTTCAATACCTGGCGGCGCGAGATTCCCGCGACACTGCAGTGGCTCAGCGAGCGGCTCGACGGGCCGCCGGGCGGCCGGGTGGCCGGTGACGGCGGGGGCCACCAGAAATGATCTTGATTTAATTCGCCTGCCGGTGAGCCGCGACGGGCAACCGGTGGATTCCTGATGCCCTGTGAACGCGTCGGAGACGGCTGTGTTTTTACGGGGCGGGGCGCCAAGATTCGCCTACGCGCGGTAAGTTTCTGGCCATGCCACGTGGACGTCACCGCCATTCCCCGCCTCTGCACAGGCTGCTTCCTCCGTCGGCGATCGCAGGCGTCTCCGTCGTCTGCGCCCTCGGCCCCTGGGTGTTCAGCGAGACGATGATCCTGCGCTCCCTGGCCGCGGCCGCCGCGGTGACGGCGGTCGCCGGCGCGGTCGTCATGCGTCACTGGGACGCGCAGGCGGGCAGGCGCGTCGCCGACCTCACGCGCGCGCGTGCGAGCGACGAGTGGCGTTACGAGGAACGCGTCGCGGAACTGGAGTCCGACCTGGAGGAGTCGCGCGAGCTGCGCGTGAAGCTGGAGCACCGGCTGCGAGCGAAGCGCACGGAGCTGGCGGGGCTGCGCAACGAGCACGCCTCCCTGCTGCGGCGCTACGCGACCGCGGAGACCGAGCGCGCCAGCGCGCTGGAGGGCCGTCGCCTGCTGGAGATAGAGGCCGTGCCGCCGGTGCCCGCCCTGCCCGCGGCACGACCGGCACCGGCGGCGGCAACGGCGGAGACGGTGGAAACGGCGGAGACGGTGGCGATGGACGCCGGGAGCGACGAGGAGGTCTCCGGGAGCGACGAGGTTCCCGCCGTCTTCTCTCCCGAGGGATCGAGGCTGTTCCTGCGGGCGAACGCGGCGCTGGCCCGGTTCGACGAGGCGTCCTCCGGCGGTCCGGAGGGCGGTGATCGCGACAGCGACAGCGCCTCCGGCGGCAGTGCTCCCGGCGGTGACGACGACGGGAACGGCGGCGGCAACGGCGGTGGCGAGAGCGCGGCGGCCGAGCCCGCGCAGGAGGGCGAGTCGCTGGGGCAGCCCGCGGCGGCCGACGGACACGAGCGCACCGCCACCCCGACGACCCAGTCCGACGAGCCGCCCGTGCAGCCCACCCGGCCCACCCGGCAGGCCGACGGGCACTTCACGGTGCCGACCGCGGCGGCCGTCGTACCGCCCGCGCCCACCCGGCGTCCGGTGTCCGAGGGCGGCTTCGACTTCTTCGGCACGAAGAACCCCGAGGACGGGACGTCGTCGCCCGACACCCTGGAGGCCGTTCAGAACGAGGATCTCGCCGACGTGGTCGGCCAGGAGGCCCTCGCCCTGCACAAGGCCGAGACGGAGGCCGCATCCGAGCCGGCCGGCGAGGAGTCCCGGGGCGTGGGCCAGGTGATCGACCTGACCGCCCACGACGAGACGGAGCAGATCGACGTACAGGGGCTGCGCAGCGCGGCTTCCTGAGACCGAACCGCACCGGCCGCCACCGGGTGCGGCGTCAGGCCATCCACCGGTCCGGCAGCGCGTCCCGCCGCCCGGTCCGGGAGCGCTCCGCCTGTCCCCGCAGCAGCTCCGCCGCCTCGTCGGCGTCCCGCAGCCGTGCGGTCACGGTCTTGTTCGCCCCCGTGTCCACCCGTACGTCGGCGAGCCGCAGTGCCCGCCGCCACGGCCCCTGGGTGAGGCGGACGCTCTGCACCTTGGCGTGCGGCACGAGCGCCAGGCTGCGGCGCAACAGCCCGTACCGGGCGGCGAACACCGCGTCGGTGACGGCGAGACCGTAGCCGCGCCACCACAGCGGCCGGCACCGTCCCGCGCGCCGCGGCGGACGCGTCAGCGACGCGCCCGTCGGCACGGTCACCCCGGGCAGCACGCGCGCGACGACCGACTCGGCGATCTCGCGCGGGGCGACCGGCAGCAGCACGGAGTTTGACGACCCGGCCACGTCCAGCTCCACCCGCACCCAGCGGCGCCGCCGCCACAGCAGCGGCTCCACGATCCGCACCGTCTGCACGCGGCCCGGCGGCACCGTCTCGTGCGTGCGGTCCAGCAGCCCGTGGTCGATGCGGAGCCCGTCGGGGGACTCGGCCACCGTCCAGTCGTACTCCGCGACGAACCGGCCCGCGCTGCTCGCACCCGCCGCGCCCAGCAGCGGCAGGGCGGTCGCCAGCACCGTCCACAGATTGTCGGTGGCCAGCCACAGCAGGGTCGGTACGGCGACGGCGGCGATCAGCGTCCCCCAGGTCGCGCCGGTCAGCAGCAGCGAGACGGCGAGCACGCCGGGCGGCACGTGGAGGAGCTGCCGGGAGGGTGCCTCGCCGACCTCGTGCGCGGTCTCGGGCGCGAGGCCGGCGGCGCGCGCGAGCAGCTCGGCCCGCAGCGCACGCGCGTCGTCCTCGCCGAGGAAGGCCAGCTCGTCCTTCTTGCCGGTCCCTATGACGTCGAGTTTCAGCTTGGCGACCCCCGCGACCCGGGCGAGCAGGGGCTGGGTGACGTCGACGGCCTGGATCCGTTCGAGCCGGATGTGCGCGGTGCGCCGGAACAGCAGTCCGGTACGGATGCGCAGCTCCGTGTCCGTCACCGCGAAGTGGGTGAACCACCAGGTCAGGAAGCCGTACAGGGCGGCTGCCGGGATGAGCACGGCGAGGCCGAGCAGCAGTGTGGTGGTCGTCAGCCGGGCCAGCTGGCGCTGCGTCTGGTCGGGGTCGTGCACGGCCCACCCCACGAGCACGGCGACCGGCGCCCACGCCCGCCGCAAGGGCGTCACGGGATGCAACCGCCGCTCGACGCTCTCGGCCCTCTCGGAGCCGTCCTGCGGCCCGGCCGAGACCTCGCCGGATCCGGCCCGCTCGCCCCCGACCTCGCCCCCGGTCGGGGGGCCCTCGGTCCCAGCCGCGCCGTCCCCTGCCCCGCCCCCGGTCACAGCCCCGCCGATCGGGCCTCGCCCAGTTCGGTGAGGTGGTCGCGGAGTCGTTCCGCCTCCGTCGGGTCGAGGCCCGGGATGGTCGCGTCGGTCGCGGCGGCCGCCGTGTGGAGTTGCACGCTGGCCAGGCCGAAGTGGCGCTCGACCGGGCCGGAGGTCACCTCGACCAGCTGCATCCGCCCGTACGGGACGACGGTCTCCTCCCGCCACAGCACGCCCCGGCTGATCAGCAGGTCGTCGGCGCGCTCGGCGTACCGCCAGGAGCGCCAGTTGCGTTCCAGCATCACCCAGCCGCACGCCGCCAGGGCCAGTGGCAGCAGCGCGAGCACCGCCCAGACGGGACCTATGAGGAACCAGGGCAGCAGTCCGGCGGCGAGCGTGAGCAGTCCGAGCCACACCACCAGCAACAGCCGTCGCATCCGTAGCAGCCCCGGCGGCAGCCCGGTCCACACCGGCTCGTCCCGCGCCGTGTCCGTGCCCTTCGCCGCCCGCGCCGTGCCCGTGTCGTCAGGGCTCCCCGTCTCCATGAGGCCAGCGTACGTAGGGGACGTACGTAGGGGAGACTGTGCGCATGACTCCTACGACGGAGACCATGGTCGGTATCGGCGGCGCCGCGGAGAGCACCGACATGGTGCTCAACATCGGGCCGCAGCACCCCTCCACGCACGGCGTGCTGCGGCTCAGGCTGGTGCTGGACGGCGAGCGCATCACGAGCGCGGAGCCCGTGATCGGCTACATGCACCGCGGTGCGGAGAAGCTGTTCGAAGCCCGTGACTACCGCCAGATCATCGTGCTCGCCAACCGCCACGACTGGCTGTCGGCGTTCTCCAACGAACTGGGCGTGGTCCTCGCCGTGGAGCGGATGCTCGGCATGGAGGTCCCCTCGCGCGCGGTGTGGTTGCGGACGCTGCTCGCGGAGCTGAACCGGGTGCTGAACCACCTGATGTTCCTCGGGTCGTACCCGCTGGAGCTGGGCGGCATCACCCCGGTCTTCTACGCCTTCCGGGAGCGGGAAGTCCTCCAGAACGTCATGGAGGAGGTCTCCGGCGGGCGCATGCACTACATGTTCAACCGCGTCGGCGGCCTCAAGGAGGACCTGCCGGCCGGCTGGACCACCCGCGCGCGTGCCGCCGTCGCCGCCGTGCGCTCGCGCATGGACGTCTTCGACGACCTGGTGCTCGGCAACGAGATCTTCCGGGGGCGCACCCGGGGCGTGGGAGCCCTCACTCCGGAGGCCGTGCACGCCTACGGCGTCAGCGGTCCGATCGCCCGCGCCTCCGGCGTCGACTTCGACCTGCGCCGCGACGAGCCGTACCTCGCCTACGGCGAACTCCAGGACACCCTGAAGGTCGTCACCCGCCAGGAGGGCGACTGCCTCGCCCGCTTCGAGTGCCTCCTGGAGCAGACGCACAACGCCCTCGACCTCGCCGACGCCTGCCTGGACCGCCTGGCCGAGCTGCCGCCCGGGCCGGTCAACCAGCGGCTCCCGAAGGTGCTGAAGGCACCCGAGGGCCACACGTACGCCTGGACCGAGAACCCGCTCGGCATCAACGGCTACTACCTGGTCAGCAAGGGTGAGAAGACCCCGTACCGGCTGAAGCTGCGCTCGGCCTCGTACAACAACATCCAGGCGCTCACCGAGCTGCTGCCCGGCACGCTGGTCGCGGACATGGTGGCGATCCTCGGGTCACTGTTCTTCGTGGTCGGGGACATCGACAAGTAGCGCGGCGGCGTCGACGGCCCCCACCGGCTGGAGCAGCCACACGAAGTCGCCCAGCCCACCGGGCGCGATCAGCTCGGCGGCCTCCGAGGCGCTCGCGAGGGCGCGTACGTACGCCGCCGGGTCGGTGGAGGCGAGCGCGAGCGGAGGGCGTACGCCGGCGACACCGAGGGCGCGCAGGGCCTCGCGCTGGGGGCGCAGAAGAGCGGGGGGCAGAAGAGCGGGGCGCGGAAGAGCACCCGGGGGCGTGCGCTCCGGAGCGCGCCTCGCGGCCTGGGCCGCCGCGACCGCGTCCAGCGCGACATGCGCGGTGATGTCGCACGTCCCGTCCGGCACCGGGGCCGTCTCCCGCCCCTCCCGGAAGCCGGTGAGCGTCCCGAACGGCGGGCGGGAGTCCACCGTGTGCGCGTAGTCGGCGGCCACGGCGAGCCCCCCGTCCACCGCCGAGACGGCGGACGCCCAGGCGACGTCCCGGGGGAGCCCGATCTCGGCCCGCAGCCCTTCCTCGCCCGGCAGCGGCCACCATCGCGCCAGCCACTCCGCCTCCACCCCGTCCACCGGCTCCCCGAGCCGCTCGGTCCCGTCGTCCCGCACGAGCACCCGCCGTGCCACGCCCGCGGAGTCCACCTCCGCCACCTCCACCGGCACGTTGTCCAGCCACTCGTTGGCGAACAGCAGCCCGGTCACCCCGCGCGGCGGCTCGGTGAGCCACTCGATCCGGCGGTCCAGCCCTTCCGGGCGTCCGGCGACCTCCACGGCGTACGCGCGCGTGCGGGCGGCCACGTCGGCGGGCAGCGCGGCCAGCACCCCGGTGACCAGTTCGCCGCGCCCGGCAGCCATGTCGACGAAGTCCAGCGGCGCGGGCCGCTCCAGCGCCTCGTCGACCCGGCACAGCAAGCGGGCCACCGCGCCGGCGAACAGCGGCGACGCGTGGACGGACGTCCGGAAGTGCCCGGCCGGCCCCTCGGGTCCGCGGTAGAACCCGGCCGGCCCGTAGAGCGCGTCCCGGGTGGCTTCCCGCCAGCCCCGCCACTGGCCCTGCGTCTCTGAGGCCCCGCCGGGGTCTGCTGTCCCTCGTGTCACAGGTTCAGGCTAGGGGCACAGGAGAACGACGCCTCCACCTTGCGGAGTATGCGCGGGGCATCCGGATCGGCCCTTCGGTTGACCCCTGCACCTATCACCCTTCCCTACTCTGGGTTACGTGCAGCGCCTCTACGACTTCCTCCGCAGACACCCGACCGGGGTCGACTGTTTCTGGGCTCTCGTTCTGCTCGGAATTTCCGTCATGTCCGTGGCCCCGCAGCAGGAGGCCCGGGGGACGGACGTCACGGCGCTGATCGTTCCGTTCGTCCTGCTGCTGTGCGTGGTGATCGCGCTGCGCCGGGTCATGCCGGAGAAGATGCTGCTGCTGGCCGCCGCACTGGGCCTCGGACAGCTGGTGCTGGACGTGTCGACGATGCCGGCCGACTTCGCCCTCCTGGTGATCGTCTACACGGTGGCCGCGACCGGCGCCCGCTGGGCCTCCCGGACCGCGCTGGTCATGGGGCTGTGCGCCGCGCCCCTCGCCCAGCTGCGCTGGCCCACGACGGACGCCAGCGTGGCGGGCAACATCGCCATAACGGTCTTCCAGGCGGTGCCGTTCGCCCTCGCCTGGGTGCTGGGCGACTCCATCCGCACCCGCCGCGCCTACTTCGCCCAGCTCGAGGAGCGGGCCGCCCGGCTGGAGAAGGAGCGCGAGGCACAGGCCAAGGTCGCGGTCGCCGCCGAGCGCGCCCGGATCGCGCGGGAGCTGCACGACGTCGTCGCGCACAACGTCTCCGTGATGGTGGTGCAGGCCGACGGCGCCGCCTACGTCCTGGACGCGGCCCCCGACCAGGCGAAGAAGGCCCTGGAGACCATCTCCTCCACCGGCCGCCAGGCGCTCGCGGAGATGCGCCGCCTGCTCGGCGTGCTGCGCACCGGCGAGCACCAGGAGGCCGGCGAGTACGTCCCGCAGCCCGACGTCCAGCAGATCGAGGACCTCGTCGAGCAGTGCCGTACCTCCGGACTGCCCGTCGACTTCAAGGTCGAGGGCACTCCGCGCGAGCTGCCCAGCGGCGTCGAGCTCACCGCCTACCGCATCGTGCAGGAGGCGCTCACCAACACGCGCAAGCACGGCGGACCCAACGCGGGCGCGAGCGTGCGCCTGGTCTACTTCGACGACGGACTCGGACTGCTCGTCGAGGACGACGGCAAGGGCGCCCCGCACGAGCTGTACGAGGACGGCGGCACCGACGGCCAGGGTCACGGCCTGATCGGCATGCGCGAGCGGGTCGGCATGGTCGGCGGCACCCTGGACGCGGGTCCGCGCCCGGGCGGCGGATTCCGCATCAGCGCGCTGCTGCCGTTGAAACCCGCACACTGATATCCGCATCCCGTACGCATGTACGGCGTTGACACCTGTAAGGAAGAGGCCCCGATGGCGATCCGCGTAATGCTCGTCGACGACCAGGTGCTGCTGCGCACCGGGTTCCGGATGGTGCTGGCGGCCCAGCCGGACATGGAGGTCGTCGCGGAGGCGGGCGACGGCGTCGAGGCACTCCAGGTGCTGCGCTCCACCGCCGTGGACGTCGTCCTGATGGACGTCCGCATGCCCAAGCTCGACGGCGTCGAGGCCACCAGCCGGATCTGTGCGGACCCGGACGCCCCGAAGGTGCTGATCCTGACCACCTTCGACCTCGACGAGTACGCCTTCTCGGCGCTGAAGGCGGGCGCCTCCGGCTTCATGCTCAAGGACGTACCGCCCGGCGAACTGCTCGCCGCCATCCGCTCGGTGCACAGCGGCGACGCGGTGGTCGCCCCCTCGACCACCCGCCGGCTCCTGGACCGGTTCGCGCCGATGCTGCCGGCCACCCACCAGGAGCCCCGGCACAAGGAGCTCCAGCGGCTCACCGAACGGGAGCGCGAGGTGATGGTGCTGGTCGCGCAGGGCCTGTCCAACGGGGAGATCGCGGCCCGGCTCGTGCTGTCGGAGGCGACCGTGAAGACGCACGTGGGCCGCATCCTGACCAAGCTCGGCCTGCGCGACCGGGTGCAGGTGGTGGTCCTCGCCTATGAGACCGGGCTGGTGCGGGCCGGCGGCGGACAGGGCTGACAGCGCCCCGCGGCGGGGCCCGCGTCGGTAGGGTCTGCGCATGCTCCTGTGGATCAACGGGCCCTTCGGGGGCGGCAAGACACAAACCGCGCACGAGATACGGCGCCGCCTGCCCGGCAGCGTCATCTGCGACCCCGAGCACGCCGGCTTCGGCCTGCGCCGCATGCTGCCGCCCGAGCTGCGAGGCGATTTCCAGGACCTGACCTCCTGGCGGCAGGGTGTCGTGGAGGTCCTGGATCTGGCCCTCACCCGGCACGACGGCGTGGTGATCGCGCCCATGACGGTCACCGACTCCGGGTACTTCGCCGAGACCGTCGGCCGCCTGCGCGAGCTGGGCCACGACGTCCGCCACTTCACCCTCCTCGCGGATCGCGGGACCGTACTGCGACGGCTGCGCGAGCGCGGCCTGGGGCACCTTCTGCGGTACGTCGCCGGCAAGGGGGCCGGACCGCGCCGCGAGAGCTGGGCCGTGCAACAGCTCGACCACTGTCTGGAGCGGCTGGCCGAACCGGAGTTCGCCGAGCACCTGTGGAC
Source organism: Streptomyces lancefieldiae (assembly GCF_031845825.1). NCBI lineage: Bacteria > Bacillati > Actinomycetota > Actinomycetes > Kitasatosporales > Streptomycetaceae > Streptomyces > Streptomyces lancefieldiae. The sequence goes on from NZ_JAVRFH010000045.1 coordinate 11,694, forward strand.
GGACCGCACGACCGTCCCGAAGACCGCCGACCGGATCGCCGTACTGGCGGGCCTCACCTTGAACCCCAACGACGAGGGAGCGCTGCGCACTCGGATCAGGCAGGCGCGGGTCGGGATCCGGCACATCCGGTTCGACTGACCGCACCCCCGCGGGTCAGCGGAGTATCCCCTCCAGGAAGTCGCTGCCCAGCCGGGCCACCATCGTCACGTCCAGCTGGTGCAGGACATACCGTCCGCGGCGCCGTGTGGTGATCAGTCCCGCCTTCTTCAGCACGCTCAGGTGCCGGGATATCTCCGGGGCCGTCATGCCGTGGGCCTGCGCGAGCTCGCTCGTGGTGTACGCGCTGCGGGCCAGGTGGCGGCAGATCCGCATGCGGACCGGGTGGGACAGCGCGGCCATCCGCAGCGAGAGCTGCTCGACCGAGGGCGGCGAGGCCATCTCGGGGGAGCCGACGGGGTAGTGCAGCACCGGCTGCCAGTCGTGCCGGTGCAGGACCATCAGGTGCGGCCAGCCCAGGCTGGTCGGGACGAGCAGGAGCCCGCCGTCCGCCGTCGCCGAGCGGCCGTCGCCCAACTTGTCGACCGTGATCCGTGCGGCGGCCTCGTCCAGCGTGACCGCCGGGGACACCGAGGCCAGCGCCTCGGCCAGGCCCTTGCGGCGCAGCAAGTCGGTCTTGAGGCGGGCGTCCGCCGCCAGCTGGTGGCGCAGCCGGGACCAGGCCTCCGCGAAGAACGCGTTGTCGCAGTCCTGCGCGAACTGCCTGAACCAGCCCCGGATCCGTGGCGGGTCGGCCAGCAGCCGCTCGCTGAAGCGCAACTGCTGCGGCCCCCGCGCGGCGGCCAGGTCCAGCGCGCGCCGACGCACCACCGCGTCCGTGAGCGCGGAGACCCCGCCCGTGCTGTACGGCAGGGCGCAGGTGAACTCCAGAGCCGCGTCCACGAACTGCTCGTCGGACAGCTTGTCGAGCAGGTCCAGGTCCTCGGCGAGGGTGGCCCCGGGCAGTGTGCTGCGGCCCGGGACACCGGCGAACGGCAGGAACAGGTCCGAGAACGTCGTCCGCCACAGGAAGTCGGCCTCGCACATCCGGTCGGCCAGGTGCGAGTCGAGCCGCGCGGTCACGCCAGTCGCCCAGCCCTGCAGGCCGGGGTGGTGCCCCGGCTCGGACAGCGCGTGCAGGGCCATGCCCAGCTCGGCCAGGGGCGACGGCACGACGGCGATCCTCTCCGGCCGCAGCCCCGCGATGTCGATGCGCACGCTCATGCCCCCATGGTGCACGCCGCCACTGACAACGCCGCCGCCGATTGACCGCCGCCGTCAATCGGCGCGACCGCGGATCCGTACGGGAGCAGTCTGGGGTCACCGGGGCGGCCGCGGAGCCCGATTCCCCCTCCTACGTCCGCTGAGAAGGCGATCCGCCATGAGCGTCACGCAGCAGTACCTCCTCGACACCTACCGCGCCCGGCAGCTCGGTGTGCCCGTGCCGCCCGCGCCCGGCACCCACGACTGGCGGGTCGTGCGCGAGTGGCACGACCACCGCCGGTTCCGCGCGGTCCTCGCCGGCCGTCCGGTGCGCGGCCGCGTACGGCGGGCCCTGCGCCGGTGGTGGGCGGCGCGGTCGCACGCCACCGGCTGACCACGCCGTCGTTCCTGATCCGACGTCAGCCGGTCAGCCGGTCAGCCGCGCGGCGAAGTCGGCGACCGCCGCCTTCACGTCGTCGGCAGTCCACTCCAGGCCCGGCGCCTCCACCCCCACCTCGGTGACGGCGATCCCCGGGCCGGGTGCGTCCCAGGCCCAGGAGAAGAGGGCCGTCCCCGTCTCCTCGGCCTGCCGCACCGCGGCCTCGCCCGCGTCGTCGGCGTCGCGGGGCAGCCAGACCTGGAACTCGTGGGTGTGCGGCACCTCGGGGTGCACCCGGGCCGACGGCAGCCCGGCCGCCGCGAAGCCCTCCCGCAGCGCGGCGGCCACCACGCGCGCGTGGGCCACGTACTCCGGCAGCCGGGGCAGCTCGCGTTCCAGGCCGGCCAGCGCCGACAGCACCGTCGGGAACTGCTGGAACACCGCGCCGCCGTACCGGTGCCGCCAGGCCCTGGCCTCCTCGACCAGCGTCCGGGGGCCGGCCAGGGCGGCTCCGCCGTAGCCCTTGAGGGACTTGTAGAACGACACGTACACGCTGTCCGCGAGGCCGGCGATCTCCGCCAGGGGGCGGCCGAAGTGGACGGTGGACTCCCACAGGCGGGCCCCGTCGAAGTGGACCACCGCGTCGCGCTCCCGCGCGGCCCCGACGACGTCGGTGAGCTCCTCCCAGGTGGGCAGGACGAAACCGGCCTCCCTCAGCGGCAGCTCCAGCATCAGCGCCCCGAACGGCTCCTCGAAGTCGCGTACCTCGTCGGCGGTCGGCAGCCGGGGCGCGCCGGTCAGGTGTACCGGGTGCAGCCCGCTGACCCGGCTGAAGGCGTTCCGCTCGTGTCGCTCGGGATGGCTGAGCCCGTGCAGGGCGACGACGGGGTTGCCGGTGCGGCCCGCCCAGCAGCGCAGCGCCACCTGCTGGGCCATGGTGCCGGTCGGGAAGAAGGCGGCGGCCTCGGTGCCGAGCAGGGCGGCGACCTTCTCCTCGAGGGCCTGCACGATGCCGTTGCCGTACATGTCGGACGGCTCGTCCAGGTCGTACAGCCCGTCCGCTCCGTCCAGCAGGGCGAGGCGCTCCCGCAAGGTCGTGCCGAAACCGGGGCGCGCGAGCACGCGCCGTGCGCCCCGGTGCGCGGCCACGCGTCGTTCACGGAGGCGCTGGTTCCGCTCCGCCGTCGACTCCGCCGCCCGCTCCGCCTGCTCGGTGTGTGCCGCCGTATCGCTCATGCCGGGATCATGCCGTGCGGACGCCGCCCCGGGCACCCGGGTTTCCCACAGGTTCCGCCACGCGTCCCCACCCGCGCGGGGAGGCATGCCCCGCCACCGCACGGAAACCCACAGCCTGTGGACAACCGGACGCCCCCCGGACCGATCGCGTTAACATGACGAGAAATCGTCCGGTACCCCGAGCGGACTGGAACGGGAAGGCCGCAGTCGCGTGAACACAAGCCCACAGCCAGACCCCAAGGACCGCCCCGCGCGGCTCACCGTAGGCGTCGTCGGCGCCGGACGCGTGGGCCCCGCGCTGGCCGCGTCCCTCCGGCTCGCCGGGCACCGCCCGGTGGCCGCCTCCGGGGTCTCCGACGCCTCCAGGCGGCGCGCAGCGGCGCTCCTGCCCGATGTGCCGCTCCTGCCGCCCGCCGAGGTCCTCCAGCGCGCCGAGCTGGTGCTGCTGACCGTCCCGGACGACGCCCTGCCCGACCTGGTGACCGGGCTCGCCGAGACCGGCGCGGTGCGACCGGGCCAGCTGCTCGTGCACACCTCCGGCAGGTACGGCGCGAAGGTCCTGGACCCCGCGCTGCGGGCCGGCGCCCTGCCGCTCGCCCTGCACCCGGCGATGACCTTCACCGGCACCCCCGTGGACGTCCAGCGCCTGGCCGGCTGCTCCTTCGGCGTCACCGCGCCCGAGGAGCTGCGGCTGGCCGCCGAGGCCCTGGTCATCGAGATGGGCGGCGAGCCGGAGTGGATCGCCGAGGACAAGCGCCCGCTGTACCACGCGGCGCTCGCCCTCGGCGCCAACCACCTGGTCACCCTGGTCGCCCAGTCCATGGAGCTGCTGCGCGGCGCCGGTGTCGGGGCCCCCGACCGGATGCTCGGCCCCCTGCTGGGCGCCGCCCTCGACAACGCCCTGCGCTCCGGCGACGCGGCCCTCACCGGCCCCGTCGCGCGCGGCGACGCGGGCACGGTCGCCGCGCACATCGCGGAGCTGCGCGACCACGCCCCGCAGGCCGTGGCCGGCTACCTGGTGATGGCGCGCGCCACCGCCGACCGGGCGCTGGCCCACGGCCTCCTCAAGCCCGAACTCGCCGAGGACCTCCTCGGGGTACTCGCCGACGCCACCGGCGGAACCACCGGCACCGCAACCGGCTCCGAGGGAGACGCCCGATGACCACCGCCCCGCCCACCCTGCTGCGCACCGCCGGCGAACTGCACGCACGCGTGCGTCACGGCCGCCGGGCCGTCGTGATGACCATGGGCGCCCTGCACGACGGCCACGCCACCCTGATCCGCACCGCGCGCCGGATCGCCGGCCCGGACGGCGAGGTCGTGGTCACCGTCTTCGTCAACCCGCTGCAGTTCGGCGCGGGCGAGGACCTTGACCGCTACCCCCGCACCCTGGACGCCGACCTGGCGATCGCCGGGCAGGCGGGCGCGGACGCCGTCTTCGCCCCTGCCGTCGACGAGGTCTACCCGGGCGGCGAGCCCCAGGTCCGCGTCACCGCGGGCCCCATGGGCGAACGCCTGGAGGGCGCGTCCCGCCCCGGCCACTTCGACGGCATGCTCACCGTCGTCGCCAAACTGCTCCACCTCACCCGCCCGGACCTCGCCCTCTACGGCCAGAAGGACGCCCAGCAGCTCGCCCTGATCCGCCGCATGGTCCGCGACCTGAACTTCGGCGTGGAGATCGTCGGCGTCCCCACCGTGCGCGAGGAGGACGGCCTGGCCCTGTCCAGCCGCAACCGCTACCTGTCGCCCCGGGAGCGTCGCACGGCCCTCGCGCTCTCCCAGGCGCTGTTCGCGGGACTGGACCGGCACGCCGCCCAGGAGGCGCTGCGCGCGCGGGCCCGCGAAGTGCCCGCCACGCACGCGCGCGCCGAGGCGCTCAACGCCCTGGGCGAGTCCCGCGCGGCGGCCGACGCCCACGCCGTCTCGCACGCGGTCCCGGGCGGCCCCGACGCCGTCCGGGCCGCCGCCGGCCTGGTCCTGGACGACGCCGCCCGCCTCGACCCGCCGCTGGACCTGGACTACCTCGCCCTGGTCGACCCGTCCGACTTCACCGAGGTCGGCGACGACCACACCGGCGAGGCCGTCCTCGCCGTCGCAGCCCGGGTCGGCGCGACCCGGCTGATCGACAACGTCCCCCTCGTCTTCGGAGCCGCCTCGTGACCAGCACAGGCATACGACTGCACGCCCCCGCGCCCGGCTGGGCCATCGCCGCGGACGTGGTGGTCGTCGGCTCCGGCGTCGCCGGCCTCACCGCCGCCCTGCGCTGCGAGGCGGCCGGCCTGACGACGGTCGTGGTCACCAAGGCCCGCCTCGACGACGGCTCCACCCGCTGGGCGCAGGGCGGCATCGCCGCGGCCCTCGGCGAGGGCGACACCCCCCAGCAGCACCTGGACGACACCCTGGTCGCCGGCGCGGGTCTGTGCGACGAGGACGCGGTGCGCATCCTGGTCACCGAGGGCCCCGACGCCGTACGCCGCCTCATCGCCACCGGCGCGCACTTCGACGAGTCCGCCGAGGGCGCCCTGGAACTCACCCGTGAGGGCGGCCACCACCGCCGCCGCATCGCCCACGCCGGTGGCGACGCCACGGGGGCGGAGATCTCCCGGGCCCTGGTGGAGGCGGTACGCGCGCGGGGGATCCGCACGATCGAGAACGCCCTCGTCCTGGACCTCCTCACCGACGCCGACGGCCGCACCGCGGGCGTCACCCTGCACGTCATGGGCGAGGGCCAGCACGACGGCGTCGGCGCGGTCCACGCCCCCGCCGTGGTCCTGGCGACCGGTGGCATGGGCCAGGTCTTCTCGGCGACGACGAACCCGTCCGTCTCCACGGGCGACGGCGTCGCGCTCGCCCTGCGCGCGGGCGCCGAGGTGAGCGACCTCGAGTTCGTCCAGTTCCACCCCACGGTGCTCTTCCTGGGCGCGGACGCCGAGGGCCAGCAGCCCCTGGTCTCGGAGGCGGTACGCGGCGAGGGCGCCCACCTGGTGGACGCGGACGGCGTGCGCTTCATGCAGGGACAGCACGAGCTGGCCGAACTGGCCCCCCGGGACATCGTCGCCAAGGGCATCACGCGCCGCATGCAGGAGCGCGACGCCGAGCACATGTACCTGGACGCGCGCCACTTCGGGGCGGCCATGTGGGAGCACCGCTTCCCCACGATCCTCGCCGCCTGCCGCGCGCACGGCATCGACCCGGTCACCGAGCCCGTCCCGGTCGCCCCGGCCGCCCACTACGCCTCCGGCGGCGTCCGCACCGACGCCCACGGCCGTACGACGGTCCCGGGCCTGTACGCGTGCGGCGAGGTCGCCTGCACGGGCGTGCACGGTGCCAACCGGCTGGCCTCCAACTCCCTCCTGGAGGGCCTGGTCTACGCGGAGCGCATCGCCACCGACATCGCGGCGAGCCACGCCGACGGCACCCTCCACGCGCGCGTGCCCGCACCCCTCCCGCACCGAGAACACCCGGAGCACCCCCTCCTCCCGCCCGAGGCCCGCCTCACGATCCAGCGGATCATGACCGAGGGCGCCGGTGTCCTGCGCTCGGCGGACTCCCTCACGCGGGCGGCCGACCAGCTGCACCACCTCCACGCCGAGGCCCGCGAGGCCCTGCACGAGAACGGCAAGACGTCCGAGCCGGGCGTCGACACCTGGGAGGCCACCAACCTCCTGTGCGTGGCCCGGGTCCTGGTGGCCGCGGCGGCACAGCGCGAGGAGACCCGCGGCTGCCACTGGCGCGAGGACCGGCCGGACCGCGACGACACCACCTGGCGCCGCCACATCGTCGTACGCCTGAACCCGGACCGCTCCCTCGCCGTGCACACCACGAACACGCCAGAATTCCCCCCGACCACCCACAGCGACCAGCCGACGCAGCGTCCCCAGGAGCAGTGACAGCAGTGAACACCCCCGACCTTCCCCTCGCCTCCGCCGGAGGCTGCGGCGACGGCTGCGCCTGCGGCGCGGAAAACGACGAAGAGACCTACATGGAGTGCGGCCTCGACCCCGCGCTCGCGGCCCTCCTGCTCGACTCCGGACTCGACCCGGTGGAGGTCGAGGACATCGCGAACGTGGCCATCCAGGAGGACCTGGCGGGCGGCGTGGACGTCACGACGGTCGCGACCATCCCCGAGGACGCCGTGGCCACCGCCGACTTCACCGCGCGGGAGGCGGGCGTGGTGGCGGGCCTCAGGGTCGCCGAGGCGGTGATGTCGGTCGTCTGCACGGACGAGTTCGAGGTGGAACGCCACGTCGAGGACGGCGACCGCGTGGAAGCCGGCCAGAAGCTCCTCTCCGTCACCACCCGCACCCGCGACATCCTGACCGCGGAACGCAGCGCCCTGAACCTCCTGTGCCGCATGTCGGGCATCGCGACGGCCACGCGCGCGTGGGCGGACGTCCTGGACGGCACGAAGGCCCGGGTCCGCGACACCCGCAAGACCACTCCCGGCCTGCGCGGCCTGGAGAAGTTCGCGGTCCGCTGCGGCGGCGGCGTCAACCACCGCATGTCCCTGTCGGACGCGGCCCTGGTCAAGGACAACCACGTGGTGGCCGCCGGTGGCGTGGCAGCGGCCTTCCAGGCCGTCCGCGAGCGCTTCCCCGACGTCCCCATCGAGGTCGAGGTCGACACCCTGCACCAGCTCCGCGAGGTCGTGGACGCGGGTGCGGACCTGATCCTGTTGGACAACTTCACGCCGGGCGAGTGCGAGGAGGCGGTCGCCCTGGTCGCCGGCCGAGCCGCCCTGGAGGCGTCCGGCCGGCTCACCCTCGACAACGCCAAGGCGTACGCGGCCACGGGCGTCGACTACCTGGCCGTGGGCGCCCTCACCCACAGCTCCCCCATCCTGGACATCGGCCTGGACCTGCGAGCGGCGGAGTAGACCCCATGCTGCTGACGATCGACGTAGGCAACACACACACCGTCCTGGGCCTGTTCGACGGCGAGGACATCGTCGAGCACTGGCGCATCTCCACGGACGCGCGCCGCACGGCCGACGAGCTCGCGGTCCTCCTCCAGGGACTGATGGGCATGCACCCGCTCCTCGGCGACGAGCTGGGCGACGGCATCGACGGCATCGCCATCTGCGCGACGGTCCCCTCGGTCCTGCACGAACTCCGCGAGGTCACCCGCCGCTACTACGGCGACGTCCCCGCGGTCCTGGTCGAACCGGGCGTCAAGACCGGCGTCCCCATCCTCACCGACCACCCCAAGGAGGTCGGCGCCGACCGCATCATCAACGCGGTCGCCGCCGTCGAGCTCTACGGCGGTCCGGCGATCGTCGTGGACTTCGGCACGGCGACGACGTTCGACGCGGTCAGCGCGCGCGGGGAGTACGTCGGCGGGGTCATCGCCCCCGGCATCGAGATCTCGGTCGAGGCGCTCGGCGTCAAGGGCGCCCAGCTCCGCAAGATCGAGGTGGCCCGGCCGCGCAGCGTGATCGGCAAGAACACGGTGGAGGCGATGCAGTCCGGCATCGTGTACGGCTTCGCCGGCCAGGTCGACGGGGTCGTCAACCGCATGTCCCGCGAACTGGCCGACGATCCGGACGACGTCACGGTCATCGCCACGGGCGGGCTCGCGCCGATGGTCCTGGGCGAGTCGTCGGTCATCGACGAACACGAGCCGTGGCTGACGCTGATGGGGCTGCGCCTGGTGTACGAGCGAAACGTGTCCCGCATGTAGGAGGCCTGGCGCCCGGCGTGGGTGTGGGGCGGGGGCGGGTGCCGCGGCCCGGCGCTGCGGGGTGCCTCCCCCACTCTCGGCTTCGCTCGAGCGGGGGGACCCCCATGAGCGGGGGGACCCCCACCGCCCACCCGTGCCGCTCTGGGGGCACCTCCCAGGCCGTTCAGGCACTGGGGGAGGCACGACTGCCCGCAGCTACGCGGAACCGGCTGTCCGCAGCTAGGCAGCCACGGCGGGAGAGCCGGGTACGGCGGGAAGGGGGCGGGGCGGGGGGGGGGGGCCCCCCCCCCCCCCCCCCCCCCCCACCACCCCACCCCACGTGCACCCCGCACCCCACCCAACCCGTCACAGGCCGCCGCAGGCACCCGCATCCGGGTGGCACCCCACGCCACACCCACCCGTTATGCCGAGTTTGTCTGATTAAGCGCGTATCGTCGCCGCATGCCCACGCCCTACGGACCCCGCGGCGGCATGGCGTTCGGCGCTCAGGAGCTGCGTGTGCTCCGGCGCGCCCTCGCCCTCGCCCTGAACCCCAGCCCCGTCTCGGCCGAGGAGGCCCAGGACTGCCTCCACCTCGCGGAGTCGCTCGACGAGGCGATGCGGGAGAGCGCCCGGCTGCGCGCCTTCCTGGTGGCCGACCTCGCCCGGTACCGCGCCGCCCTCCCCGGCACCGCCACCGGCTACCTCGCGCTCCTGGACGAGGCGCTGGGCGCCGGACACCGCCCGGACGCGGACGACCTCGCCGCCCTCGGAGCCCTGCGCGGCAACCCCGCCGCGGCCGCCCTGCTGGCCCGCTGCGGGCCCACGCCCCCCACGCGGTCCGCGACGGCCAGGGTCGTGCTCCCCGCCGCCCGCACCCACCTCCTCGCCCTCCCCGGCGGGCAGCAGGCCGACAAGAAGCCCCCCCAGAAGCCCGCCCAGAAACCGGCCCCCCACCCCGCCCCGGCCGCCCCCAAGCGCCCCGTCCCCACCCCGGGCGAGGTCATCCCCCGCCGCAACCCGGCCCCGCCCGTCCCCGGCTCCCGGCACCACCTCGCGGCCGGCTGACCCGGCCTGGCTACCCTGGATCCATGGACTACGTCTCCGCGCTCCTGCCCCCGGCCGTGATGGCCGTGTTCTTCATCGGCGTGATCAGGGTGATCGTGAAGACCCAGGGCGGCGCCAACAAGGCCAAGGAGGACGCGGCCGTCGACGCCGCCCTCGCGCGAGCGGAGGCCGCCCACCGGCCGTCCGCACACCCCGAGGCCTGACCGAGCCCCCCCGCCGCCGGCACCCGCGTACGACTCCACGCGCCCATCGCAAGGAGTCGTACGCCCCTTTTGTGCCCGTTTGCCACCAAAAGCGCACGTCCGGCACGCGATCGCCGGGATCTCCCACTATCGTTCGGAGAGTGCCTCGCCCATTGGGAGAACTCGAAGACGCGGTCATGACGAGGGTGTGGAAGTGGAACCGCCCGGTGACCGTTCGAGAAGTCCTGGAAGATCTCCAACAGGAACGCTCGATCGCCTACACCACGGTGATGACCGTTTTGGACAATCTCCATCAGAAGGGCTGGGTGCGCCGCGAGTCCGAAGGCCGTGCCTATCGATATGAGGCGGTCTCCACCCGCGCCGCCTACGCCGCCGCGCTGATGAACGACGCCTGGTCCCAGAGCGACAACCCCACCGCGGCCCTCATCGCCTTCTTCGGCATGATGAGCGAGGAACAGCGCCAGGCGCTGGGAGACGCCATCCGCATCATGCGGGGACCGGAAACCCCCGCGCCCAACCCCGGCTCGGTACCGGACGTGGGCGAGCGATAGCGTCCCCACATGTCAAAAGCCATCACCGTCCGACGGGCCCGCACCAGCGATGTCCCGGACGTACGCCGGCTCCTCGACACGTACGTCCGTGACCGCATCCTGCTCGACAAAGCGATGGTGACGCTTTACGAGAGCATCCAGGAGTTCTGGGTCGCGGAACGGGACGACAACGCCGAGGTGGTCGGCTGCGGCGCCCTGCACGTGATGTGGGAAGACCTCGCGGAAGTACGCACTCTCGCCGTGAAGCCCGGCCTGAAGGGCGTCGGCGTCGGACACCGGCTGCTGGAGAAGTTGCTGGACACGGCGCGCTGGCTCGGTGTTCGCCGGGTTTTCTGTCTGACCTTCGAAGTGGACTTCTTCGGCAAGCACGGCTTCGTGGAGATCGGGGAGACGCCCGTCGACACCGACGTCTACGCGGAGCTGCTGCGTTCCTATGACGAGGGCGTAGCGGAGTTCCTGGGTCTCGAACGAGTGAAACCGAACACCTTGGGCAACAGCCGGATGCTTCTGCATCTGTGATCGCCGGCCCCGGCGGACATCCGCAACCCTTCGCCAGGTTTATTCGACCGTCGGGCACCGGGGACCACCGACTGGACCCCACATGGGTTCCCTATGTCCGAAACGCGTATCTTTCCGGTCCGAGGGCGGCTACCGGCCTCTGCCGGGGGTTTGTGTTTTTCCGGCAAAAGCGGTTTGCTTTCCGGCGTACTGCAGTACTGCATATAACAAGGGGACGGCGATACGGCGGACGCCGGCGGACCTCCGGCCCTCAAGTTATCGATGAAAGGAAATCCGGTGGCACAGAAGGTTCAGGTCCTTCTTGTCGATGACCTCGACGGCGGCGAGGCGGACGAGACCGTGACGTTCGCGCTGGACGGCAAGACGTACGAGATTGATCTCACCACCGCCAATGCGGACAAGCTCCGTGGCCTTCTCGAGCCTTACGTGAAGGGCGGTCGTCGTACCGGGGGCCGTGCTTCGGGCGGACGCGGCAAGGTGCGCGCCTCCTCCGGCGGCAGCCAGGACACCGCGGCGATCCGTGCCTGGGCGAAGGAGAACGGCTACGAGGTCAACGACCGCGGCCGTGTTCCCGCCATCATTCGAGAGGCGTACGAGAAGGCCAACGGCTGATCACCCGGCCCGCGCCGCACAGTCCGTCCCGAGCGCCCCTCAGCGCGTCGCCCGGGAGAGCCGGACCCGGTGGCACTGCGTCGCCAGTGCGCGGACCAGCCCTGCGAGATCGAGGGCGGTGCCAGTTCCCCCCAGGGCCGACAGCGTCGGCAGCGAGGCCTCTGCCTCGCACCCCGGCTCCGGGGGCCGCAGCCATACGGCGGCCCCCTGCGAGCCGTCGCGGCCCGGGGTCCGCGGCGGCAGGCCGGCGGGGTCGGTGCCGGGTACCAGGGGCGCTCGCATGAGGCCGCCCGCGCCGACCGCCGTCAGGTCGAGCTCCAGCGAACCCCACTCCAGCCACTCCAGCAGCCCGGGCAGCTCGTCCGCGCCGCCCGCCGCCACGAGCAGCAGCATCCGCTCGCCCCGTACGGCCACCGGGAAGCGGGGTCCCTCGCAAGCCGGGCCGGGGCGCCCGAGCCGCCGCAGGGCCGCGTGGCCGGCCTCGGCCGGGACGTCCAGGACGTCGAAGCGGTCGCCCACGCGCAGCCGTACCGGAGCTCCGGGTGCGGTCGGCCAGCCGAGCACGCTCTCGTACCACCACCGCATCCGCTCCTGTCCCCCCGCGCCGCCCGCCGTGAGCGGCCGACGGGGGAGCGGCACGGCGGGAACCGCGGGGGACGCCGAGGGCGAGGTGCCGATCATGCCAAGTGCAACAGCCCGAGGAACACCGGAGTTACGCTGTGTGTTGGTGTGAATGCACAGAGTGCCGAAAAAGGGGGCGTGCAGGGGTGTGGGGTGGCGCAAGGTTGTTCGCCCGTAGCGGAGGGAACCGGTGCGCGCGGCATGGAGTGTCAGTCCCTGCGGGTAAGACATCCCTAGTGGGAGGGGGCGATACGCAAAATGGGCCGTCTCACGTTCGCCATCGGCGTACTGGTGAGTGGGGTAAGTGCCTGGCCTGCGGGAACATCGTCTCGCACCATCGGGTTGTGGCAGATGTCGGCGTCAGGGGTCAGGAGGCCATCGACGGTGTCGGCAGTTGGAATGAGCGGTCCCCGCTTGCGGGACTAAGCTGCGGAAGGACAGGGAGGGGAAGTTCCCCTTACTGCCTGACCGCTCTGAGGAGCGATTAACGATGTTCGAGAGGTTCACCGACCGCGCGCGGCGGGTTGTCGTCCTGGCTCAGGAAGAAGCCCGGATGCTCAACCACAACTACATCGGCACCGAGCACATCCTCCTGGGCCTGATCCACGAGGGTGAGGGTGTCGCCGCCAAGGCCCTTGAGAGCCTCGGGATTTCGCTCGAGGCGGTCCGTCAGCAGGTGGAGGAGATCATCGGGCAGGGCCAGCAGGCCCCGTCGGGTCACATCCCCTTCACCCCCCGTGCCAAGAAGGTCCTGGAGCTCTCGCTCCGCGAGGCGCTTCAGCTGGGCCACAACTACATCGGCACGGAGCACATCCTGCTCGGCCTGATCCGTGAGGGCGAGGGCGTCGCCGCCCAGGTCCTGGTCAAGCTGGGCGCAGATCTCAACCGGGTGCGGCAGCAGGTCATCCAGCTGCTCTCCGGTTACCAGGGCAAGGAGACCGCCACCGCCGGCGGCCCTGCCGAGGGCACCCCCTCGACGTCCCTGGTCCTCGACCAGTTCGGCCGGAACCTCACCCAGGCCGCTCGTGAGTCCAAGCTCGACCCGGTCATCGGGCGCGAGAAGGAGATCGAGCGGGTCATGCAGGTGCTGTCCCGCCGCACCAAGAACAACCCGGTCCTGATCGGTGAGCCCGGTGTCGGCAAGACCGCCGTCGTCGAGGGCCTCGCGCAGGCCATCGTCAAGGGCGAGGTGCCCGAGACCCTCAAGGACAAGCACCTCTACACCCTGGACCTCGGCGCGCTGGTCGCCGGCTCCCGCTACCGCGGTGACTTCGAGGAGCGCCTGAAGAAGGTGCTCAAGGAGATCCGCACCCGCGGCGACATCATCCTGTTCATCGACGAGCTGCACACGCTGGTCGGTGCGGGTGCCGCCGAGGGCGCCATCGACGCCGCGAGCATCCTCAAGCCGATGCTGGCCCGTGGTGAGCTGCAGACCATCGGTGCGACCACGCTGGACGAGTACCGCAAGCACCTGGAGAAGGACGCGGCCCTCGAGCGCCGCTTCCAGCCGATCCAGGTCGCGGAGCCGTCGCTGCCGCACACGATCGAGATCCTCAAGGGTCTGCGGGACCGCTACGAGGCGCACCACCGTGTCTCCATCACGGACGAGGCGCTCGTCCAGGCGGCCACGCTCGCCGACCGCTACATCTCGGACCGCTTCCTGCCGGACAAGGCGATCGACCTGATCGACGAGGCCGGTTCCCGGATGCGTATCCGCCGGATGACCGCGCCGCCGGACCTGCGCGAGTTCGACGAGAAGATCGCCGGCGTCCGCCGCGACAAGGAGTCCGCGATCGACTCGCAGGACTTCGAGAAGGCCGCCTCCCTCCGCGACAAGGAGAAGCAGCTCCTGGCCGCCAAGGCCAAGCGGGAGAAGGAGTGGAAGGCCGGCGACATGGACGTCGTCGCCGAGGTCGACGGCGAGCTGATCGCCGAGGTCCTCGCCACGGCGACCGGCATCCCGGTCTTCAAGCTCACGGAGGAGGAGTCGTCCCGCCTGCTGCGCATGGAGGACGAGCTCCACAAGCGGGTCATCGGCCAGGTCGACGCCGTCAAGGCGCTGTCCAAGGCGATCCGCCGTACCCGTGCCGGTCTGAAGGACCCGAAGCGTCCGGGTGGCTCGTTCATCTTCGCCGGTCCGTCCGGTGTCGGTAAGACCGAGCTGTCCAAGGCGCTCGCGGAGTTCCTCTTCGGTGACGAGGACGCGCTGATCTCCCTCGACATGTCGGAGTTCAGCGAGAAGCACACGGTCTCCCGCCTCTTCGGTTCGCCCCCCGGTTACGTGGGCTACGAGGAAGGCGGCCAGCTGACGGAGAAGGTGCGCCGCAAGCCGTTCTCGGTCGTCCTCTTCGACGAGGTCGAGAAGGCCCACCCGGACATCTTCAACTCGCTGCTGCAGATCCTGGAGGACGGTCGCCTGACCGACTCCCAGGGCCGGGTCGTGGACTTCAAGAACACGGTCATCATCATGACGACCAACCTCGGCACCCGGGACATCTCCAAGGGCTTCAACCTCGGCTTCGCCGCCGCGGGCGACACGAAGACCAACTACGAGCGCATGAAGAACAAGGTCCAGGACGAGCTCAAGCAGCACTTCCGGCCCGAGTTCCTCAACCGCGTCGACGATGTGGTCGTCTTCCCGCAGCTCAGCCAGGAGGACATCCTGCGGATCGTCGACCTGATGATCAACAAGGTCGACGAGCGGCTCAAGGACCGGGACATGGGCATCGAGCTCTCCCAGTCCGCCAAGGAGCTGCTGTCCAAGAAGGGCTACGACCCGGTGCTGGGCGCGCGTCCGCTGCGTCGCACCATCCAGCGCGAGATCGAGGACACGCTGTCGGAGAAGATCCTCTTCGGCGAGCTGCGTCCCGGTCACATCGTGGTCGTGGACACCGAGGGCGAGGGCGACGCCAAGACCTTCACCTTCCGGGGTGAGGAGAAGTCGGCGCTCCCCGACGTCCCGCCGATCGAGCAGGCGGCCGGCGGTGCCGGGCCGAACCTGAGCAAGGAGGCGTAACCCTCCGGGGCGAGCCCGGAAAGGGGCTGCTCCGGGACTTCGGTCCCGGAGCAGCCCCTTTCCTCTTGCCGCGTCAGCGTTCGTTCAGGACCACATCGGCGCCGGGGAAGAGGGCGGCGAAGGGGGTGGTGTCGAAGCGGGCGCCGGGAGCCGTCTCCACGACGAGTCTGCGGACACCGGGCAGGCGGCCGCGGAGGGCCGAGACGTCCTCGTCCCCCTCGAAGGCGGCGAGGCGCAGCTCGATGACGCCGGGCAGCACAGGCATCGGGCCGAGACGGTGAGGGAAGAGCGACGCGCTCAGATACAGGCCGGTGAGCTCGGGCAGTCGACCGATCTCCGTCCAGTCCTCCGCTTCGAGCGGCGCGGTGAGCGCCAGGCTGAGCACCTTCAGGGTGCTCCAGTGGGACAGCCCGCGCAGGCCGCCGTGCTCCGTGGTGCCACGGCCCAGGAAGAGGTACTCCAGAGGCGCGGACGCCGGGAGCACCCGCGCCACCCGGGTACCGGGCAGGCTCTGCGTCAACGACAGCAGCCGGAGTGAGTTCAGCTCGCGGAGGCCGGTGACATCGCCGACCCGCGCGGTCACGAGCTCCCGGAGCGGGAGCCCCGCGAGCTGCTCGAATCCGCGTGCCGACGGGCAGTCGATCAGCACCAGGCGCCGCAGGGCGCGGAACGTCCACAGCGCCCCCAGGTCGACCGGCGCGCTGTTGTGGAGGAGCCGCAGTACCTCGACGACGTCGGGCTCCGTCACGGCGGCGGTGCTGTCGCCGAGCCGGTGATCACCCCGGAACTCCAGTCGGCTCCACGACCGCATACCGGCGACGGTCCTGCGCTGGGCCTCCGTGCCGCACGTCAGCGTCAGCTCCGTACGGTCCAGGTGGTCCAGCACCTCCGTCGCGTACTCCCGCGCTTCGAACCGGTCCCACGTCCCCACGAGCTGCCGCCGCACATCGAGAGCCGCGTGCTCCCGGAACCGGCGCAGTACGGCCAGGGCACCGCCCGGTTCGCGTTCGGCCAGCAGTGAGGCCGCGACGGTGACGCCGTGGGCCTCCGCGTCCGTCAGCCCCTCCGGCCCCGGCAGCAGCTCCAGCACCAGCGGCCCGGCCGCCGCCAACGCCTTCGCGTCCTCCTTCGACCGCGGTGGGATCAGCGCCGCCGCCCGCGCCTCCACCTCCGTCCGTACCGCCGGGTCCAGGGCGGTCGCGTGCTCCAGGCAGGCCAGGGCGAGCAGGGTCAGCCGGGTGGTGTCCTCCGCCAGCAGCCGCCGCAGCAGGACCGCCCGCTCCCCGGGCCGGGCGTGGGCCACCGCCATGCGGATCACGTCCTCCCACTGCGTGTCGTCCGCGCGGCCCGCGATGACGTCGAGATGGCCCTCCTCGACCGCGTACCGGGCACCCAGGTAGTCCTGGAAGGTGCGGTGGACGAAGTGCAGCACTCCCTCGGCGGGCTGCCGCAGCAGCCCGCTGCGCAGGACCAGCGCCCGCAGGACCGTCGCCGCGTCGCCCTGTCCCGCCGCCGAGGCGACCGACGGCAGCGAGCGCTCCACGATCCCTTCGGCCGTGGCCACGTCCATCTCCGTACGCCCGCTCAGCACCAGCGCGTACGCCAGCCGCTGGAGCAGCTCCAGTTGGGCCTCCTCGCCCAGCTCCACCCCGTCGTCCACCGCGCCCATCCCCCGCTCGCGGTCCCGGCGCGCGAGCAGCATCGTGAGTGCGGCGTCGTACAACTCCTTGCGGCCCGTGGGGAGATAGCCGCGACGCTCGCGGTGCAGGGCGCAGATCAGGCCGCACAGCAGCGGGTTGGTGGCGAGGCGGGCCAGGTCGCGCTTGGTGCGCAGGGCGTCCAGCAGCTTCGCCTCGTACTCAGGGGCCTGCGCCGCCGTGTGCCAGCGCCGCACGAAGGTGGTGACGTCGGCCTGGCCCATGGGGGTCAGGGCCAGTTCCCGGAAGCCCTCGGTGGCCAGCCAGTCGGGGCGTACGGCGGTGGGTCGGGAGGTGAGCAGCCAGCGGTTGCCGGGGAAGGCGCGGACCAGGGCGAGCAGCCAGTCGCGGGTGCGGTGCCGCTCGGCGGCGGGGATCTCGTCCAGGCCGTCGACGAGGAGCAGGCCCCGGCCGGCCGTGAGGACGCGTTCGGCCCAGCCGTCGGGTGGCGTCAGCGGGCAGCCGACAGCGCTGAGGAAGGCGGCGGGGGAGGGAACGGCCCCCGTGCGGATCAGCGTGCGCAGCGGGAGGACGTACGGGACCCGGTCGCCGTCCCGGGCCGCGGTCACCGCCAGCCACTGCACGAGGGTCGTCTTGCCGGAGCCCGCGTCGCCGCGCAGCAGCACGCGGTCGTGGGTGAGGAGGGCGTCCTCGGCGGGGAGGCGGACGGTGCGCTCCGGTTCGGCGTACTCCCCCGGGAGCGCGGCGCGTTCCTCGCCCGTGGTCGCCTCCAGCGTCAGATAGACGACTTCGAGGGGCCAGCGGTCGGGGGAGTCGCGCAGGTCGATGCCGTAGATGGTGAGGTGGTTGTGCCGCTCGGCCACATAGGGCAGGTACCGGCGTTCGAACGCCGTGTCCCGGGCGTCCGGCCGGGGTGTGCGCGTGATCAGTTCGTCGACCTTCGCGATGAGTTCGGCCTGGCCGCGGGTCTGGGTCACCAGGGTCCGGGCGACGAAGGTGGAGCGCCGGGTGAAGAACTCCAGGATGTGCAGGCAGGCCCACTCCGTCACCGAGTCGAGGAGGTGGCAGGCGTCGGCGGACAGGCCCCCGGTGGCCGAGGGCGCCCGGACCCGCAACTGCTTGGCCAGCTCCTGGTGGCCCAGCCGGACCGCCTGGACGTCGTCCATGTCCAGCTCCCCGAGGGCGAGCAGACGGGACGTCAGGGCGGCGGTGACGGCGTCCGCCTCATCGGGCGGGAAGGGCGGCTCGCCGGGGGAGTCCAGGGACGCCCCGACCAGCCGCCCGGCGAGCTTGCGCACCTCCGCCTCGCCGAGGTGGCGCTGCTCGCCCCTGAACGACACCAGCTGCGTCAGCCGGACCGGCCGGTCGACCAGCCCGGCGCCCGGTCCGCCCGTCACGAACAGCTTCTTCACCAGCGGGGCGACCAGGCTGGACGCCAACTTCCCGCCGAGTACCGCCGGTTCCATGCGCCACCCCCGTGGTCGATCGACGGGGGGAGCCTATCGAGCGTCAGGACAGTTGGCCGTCGTAGTCCGGCAGCTTGAAGGTCTTCTCGGCGTGGCCGCCCGACAGGTCGGTGGGGCTGTTGCCGATGTTGGCGATGATCGTGTAGCCCTTCGCCTCGATGCCGGCGCGCTGAGCGGTCTTGTACTCGGCGACGTCCCGGAACAGGTCGAGGAAGCCGCGCACGTACAGGCCGGAGGACTCGTAGCCGGCGTGGGCGAGGTTCCACTCGGTGGGCGCCTTGATGACGCCCGGGCGGGCGGTCACGAAGAACAGGGCGACGCCGTGCTCCTGGGCGTACTCGGCGATCTCCAGGACCGGCCGGTTGGCGGGCTGGGGGTAGCTGAAGCCGAAGTCGGTCTCCAGGGCGGTGTTGTCGATGTCGAGGACGATCACCTGCTTCTCGCCGGGCCGGGCGTCGGCGATCCGCTCCTTCAGGTACGGCAGCGCCTGGTCCATCACGGCCCGGCAGTCCTTCTGCCAGGTCTCGCGGTCGACGTCCGCCGCAGCGGACGTCGCCACCGTGGCGTGCGGCGTCCCGGCCGGGGCGGCGACGGCCGGCGTGATCGTCGCGGTGAGCGCCGCCGCGGTGACGGCGGCCGTGCCGGCGGCACGCTTCCAGGTACGCCGGGCCTGTCCCGTCCGGTCGGTCTGCTCGGCCTGTCCGGTCTGTCCGGTCATGGGGGATGGGGTCCTCTCATGCCTGCGCGGATGCCTGACGGCATCAGGTTGTCGCGTGCATGCTCACCGGAACAGGTGGCGGGGAGGCGACGGCCGGGTTACCGGTCGGTAGTCGGGTGGAGCACGCCCGTTCGCTGTGGCGTGGGCCACGGTTCGGGCGCAGGTGAACCGCCCTGTGCGGGGGTCGGACCGGCCGCGAGGGGAGTAGCCCCCGTCACATTCACCGGCCCTTCGGCCGGGGCCGCCGGTGACGTGCCGCACAGGGGATCCGGCCCCTACTAGAAGGAATAGTGGAAGCCGCAAGAACTACGAAAGCGGACACATCGGACCCCGGTGTCGGCCGATTTCCGGGGCTCTGAGCTGGTTTTGTCCAGAATGGGAGCTCTGTCAGGGGTCATGAAGTTGCGCAGGTATGTACTAAATATCGTCGTAGGTCACACCTTTGTGCGGTTCGGGGTCTTCGGGTTACCAAGGTGGAGCCCGCCCGGTGAGCGCCTCGGCGTCACGCCGGAGGGGCATCCCTCTGTTCCCGTCCCCATGAGGTTCGAATGTTCTCGCGTGTCACGTCCCGTTCTTCCCGTACGACCATCCGCACTCGCGCCGCGGTGATGGCCGCAGGCATCGGAGCCTCGGTCGCACTGGGAGCCGGGGTCGCGGCCGCCACGGGTACCACGGCGGCTTCCACCACCTCCACCGTCGCGAGCGCCGTCGAGGCCCAGGCCGCGGCGCAGGCCAAGGCGGCGAAGGCTGTCACCGCCAAGCAGACGGCCACCAAGAAGAAGGCCGCCTCCTGGGTGGACCCGGTGAAGAACTACACGCTCAGCGCCAGCTTCGCCCAGAACGGCGGCATGTGGGCGCACAAGCACAGCGGCCAGGACTTCGCGGTGCCGATCGGCACCAACGTCGTCGCCGCGCACGGCGGCACCGTCGTCAAGGCCGGCGGCAACGGCGCCGGTGACGGCCCCGCCTACGGCAACGCGATCGTCATCAAGCACGGCAACGGCACGTACTCCCAGTACGCGCACCTGTCCCAGATCAACGTGAAGATCGGCCAGATCGTGCAGACCGGCCAGTCCATCGCCAAGTCCGGCAACACCGGTAACTCGAGCGGGCCGCACCTGCACTTCGAGATCCGCACGACCCCGAACTACGGTTCGGCCGTCGACCCGGTCGCCTTCCTGCGCTCCAACGGCGTGACCGTCTAAGGATCCGGGCTACGCGCCCGCGGTGCCCCGGTGTGCCTGGGTCACCAGATCGGTGGCGACCTCGAGAACGGCAGCACGCTGTTCCTCGGGGTCGCCTTCGAGGTCCCGCAGCACGAACATCCCGGCGTGCAGCGTGAAGAGCGCACTCACACAGCGGACCTGGTCGACCAGGTCCGCTTCCGGGTCGATGAGGGTGTCGCGCAGGCCGAGCATGCGGGTCTTGAACATCTCTCCGATGCGCAGGTCCCGCACCGTCGCCTGGTTCTCCTGCATGAAGCGGAACAGGGGCGCCGCGCCCGCCAGCGCCTCGCTGTAACGGCGGATGATCTCCTGCTTCGTCTCCAGGGTGTGCGGCTGCTCGCGCCCCCACGCGATCAGGTCCTCCATCGGTCGCGAGAGATCCGCGAAGATGCTGACCAGGATCTCTTCCTTGGTCTTGAAGTGGTAGTAGAGCGCGGCCTTGGTGACGTCCAGGCGCTCGGCGATCTCGCGCAGCGAGGTCTTCTCGTACCCCTGCTCGGCGAAGAGTTCGAGCGCCACGTCCTGGATGCGCTGGCGGGTGTCCCCGCGGCGTCGCTGCTGCTTGGTGCCGTCCATCGTGCCGCCCATCTTCCTACGCACCTCCTGCTCCGCGCACTTTCCGAAAAACTTACTTGACGACCGGCTAGTTACGCGTCTACCTTCCCGAGTGTAGTCAACTTGCCGGTCGGCAAGTAAGCACGGAAGCTGGGGGAGTGGAAGCCATGGCGGACGAACCGGTGGCAGGGGTCGTCGACACCGGCGGGGCCAAGCAGCCGAAGAGCGTGCGGGTGGTCCTGCTCGCACTCATGATCGCGATGATGCTCGCGATGCTCGACAACATGATCATCGGCACGGCGATGCCGACGATCGTCGGCGAGCTGGGCGGCCTGGAACACCTCTCCTGGGTGGTCACCGCCTACACCCTCGCGACCGCTGCCTCCACCCCGTTGTGGGGCAAGCTCGGCGACATGTACGGGCGCAAGGGCTCGTTCATGACGTCGATCGTGATCTTCCTGGTCGGCTCCGCGCTCAGCGGCATGGCCCAGGACATGGGCCAGCTCATCGGTTTCCGCGCCGTCCAGGGCCTGGGCGCCGGCGGTCTGATGGTCGGCGTCATGGCGATCATCGGCGACCTGATACCGCCCAGGGAGCGCGGCAAGTACCAGGGCATGATGGCCGGCGTCATGGCGCTGGCGATGATCGGCGGTCCGCTGGTCGGCGGCACCATCACCGACCACTGGGGCTGGCGCTGGTCCTTCTACATCAACCTGCCGCTCGGCGCGGTCGCGCTGGTGGCCATCAGCGCCGTACTGCACCTGCCGAAGAAGCGCAGCCAGGCGCGGATCGACTATCTGGGCGCCGCGCTGCTCACGGTCGGCATCACCGCCGTCGTGCTCGTCACCACCTGGGGCGGCACCGAGTACGCCTGGACCTCCGCGCGGATCATGGAGCTGATCGGCATCGGCGTCGCCGCGCTGGTCGGGTTCGTGTTCTGGCAGACCAGGGCCGCCGAACCGATCGTGCCGCTGCACATCTTCCGCAGCCGCAACTTCACGCTGATGTCCGTCATCGGCTTCATCACCGGCTTCGTGATGTTCGGCGCCACCCTCTTCCTGCCGCTGTACCAGCAGTCGGTGCAGGGCGCGTCCGCCACCAACTCCGGGCTGCTGCTCCTGCCGATGCTGGGCGCGATGCTCGTCACGTCGATGGTCGCGGGGCGGGTCACCACCAACACCGGCCGCTACAAGATCTTCCCGGTGGCGGGCGGGGCGCTGATGGTCGTCGGCCTGTACCTGCTGTCGCTGATGGACACCGACACCAGCCGTTTCACCTCCGGGGTGTACATGGCCGTCGTGGGTCTCGGCATGGGCTGCCTGATGCAGATCACCATGCTGGTGGCGCAGAACAGCGTGGAGATGAAGGACATGGGCGTCGCGTCCTCGTCCACCACCCTCTTCCGCACCCTCGGCTCCTCCTTCGGCGTCGCGATCATGGGCGCCCTGTTCAACCACCGCGTCCAGGACGTCATGGCCGAGCAGGCCGGGGCGGTGGGCGCCAAGGTGACCGAGCAGTCGGCGCAGCTCGACGCGGCAAGCCTGGCCAAGCTGCCGGAGGCGGCGCGCGAGGCCTACCAGCACGCGGTGTCCTCCGGCACCCACGGGGCGTTCCTGCTGGGTGCCGTGGTGGCGCTGGTCGCGCTCGTCGCGGCGGTCTTCGTGAAGGAGGTCCCGCTGAAGGGGGCGGGACCGAAGGCGGCGGACGCCCCGGTCGACGGCGACGACGCGGCGACGGCGAAGGCGCCGGTGACCGAGGCGGTCTGACGCCTGCCTCGCCCACAGGGCCTCCGCGTGGTCTCGGCCACCCGGGGGCCTTCGTCGTACGCTCGCTGCGGCGCGGCACACGGCGGGACGAGAGGCCGGTCACGGACGAGCCGACGACGGAGCCGCTGTGCCGGCGCACTCGAACCACACCGTCTCGCCCCGCCCGTCCGCGTACGGCGTGACGCCCCACCGGTGGGCCACCGCCGCGACGATCACGAGCCCGCGCCCGCGCCCGCCCTCGCCCTCGCCCAGCGTGTCGGCAACTGCCGGAACCGGCGCCTCAGGCTACGGGCGGGTGGGCGCCGAGCCGGATGTCACCGTTTCCGGGACGTCTCCGGTGAAGCCTCCCGGGACGGCGACGCCCCGCCGCTCGCCCGGTCCGGCAGCATCGGGTGGCTCCCGGTGTTCGTCGGCGCGTGCTCCGGCAGCCACAGCACGGCGACCGCGCCCTCGGCCGGCACGTGCGCGGGTGCTCCGGCGGGCCGGACGTTGCGGAAGGTGAGGCGGGCTCCCAGCACCCGGGCCTGGCCGGCCGCGATGGTCAGGCCGAGCCCGTGCCCCCGCCCGGCCCGGTCCGTGCTGCCCGTGCGGAAGCGGCTCGGACCGTCGGCGAGCAGGGCCTCGGGGAAGCCGGTGCCGTGGTCGCGGACCCGGATCACCCGGCCCTCGACGCTCACCTCGATGGGCGACCGTCCGTGCCGGGCGGCGTTGGCGAGCAGGTTGAACAGCACGCGTTCCAGGCGGCGCGGGTCGGTGGTGACCTCCGACTCGTGGATCACCCGCACCTCCACGGTCGGGTCCTTGGCCGCCACCCTCCGGGTCACGAAGTCACCCAGCATGATGTCCTGCAGCTCGGCCCGCTCCGAGGCCCCGTCCAGCCGGGCCACCTCCAGGACGTCCTCCACCAGCGTGCGCATGGCCTTCGCCCGGTCCAGCACCAGCTCGGTGGGCCGGCCCGGCGGCAGCAGCTCGGCGGCCGTGAGCAGGCCGGTCACCGGGGTGCGCAGCTCGTGCGCGATGTCCGCGGTGACCCGGCGCTCGGCCTCCAGCCGCTGCTGCAACGCGTCCGCCATCGCGTCGACGGCGCTCGCGAGGTCGTCGGTCTCGTCCCGGACGACTCCGCCGATGGCGTCCCGTACGCGGACGTCCGGCTCGCCCCTGGCCACCTCGTTCGCGGCGGTGGCGGCCTTGCGCAGCCGGCGCGACAACTGGCCGCCGATCAGCACGCCGAGCGCGCTGCCGCCGAGGACGACCGCGATGGAGCCGATGACCAGGGCCTGGTCGAGGTCCTTGAGGATGTCGGCACTGCGGTCGGTGAACCCGGAGTGCAGTGACATCACGTGCCCGTCCTTGAGCGGCACGGCCGCCCAGATGTCCGTCACTCCGTTCGACCGCTCGGCCACGTACGTCGCCCGCCGCCCGGCCTCCATCTTCCGGCGCAGCTCCGCCGGCAGCCCCGGATCGTCGATCTGGGCGTTCGGGAAGTTCAGCCGCCCCGACAGCTCGTAGTTGCGCTGGGCGATCACGACCCGGTCGTCCGCGAGGTCGCGGGCGTTGTCCAGCATCGACACCCGGGCCGCGTTGTGCACGACCAGGCTGAGCGCGACCGCGACCAGCGCGCCGACCAGCGCGATGGCCGCGCTGAGCTTCCACCTCAGACCCGTACGGATGCCCGTGCGCCGCAGTGGCGTGGTGGTGAGGCGTCGCAGCGTTTCCCGCGCGGCTCTGCAGAACCCCCGCATATCCCTGTGTCCCCGCTCAGGCCTTCAACTTGTAGCCGAAGCCGCGGACCGTCTCGATCCGGTCCTGGCCGATCTTGGTGCGCAGCCGCTGCACATGGACGTCGACGACCCGGGTGTCACCGCCCCAGCCGTAGTCCCACACGCGCTCCAGGAGCTTGTCGCGCGAGAGCACCGTGCCCGGCGCGGAGGAGAACTCCAGGAGCAGCCGCATCTCGGTCGGGGTGAGCGCCACCGGCCGCCCGGCCCGACGCACCTCCATGCCCTCGGTGTCGACCTCCAGCTCGCCGAAGGTCAGCACCCCGCCGTGGTCCGCGTCGAGCCCCGCGTCCGCCCGGTCGCCGCCGCCCGCGTGGCCGAAGCGGCGCAGCACCGCGCGGATACGGGCGACCAGTACGGCCCCGTCGAAGGGCTTGGTGACGTAGTCGTCGGCGCCGGCCTCCAGGCCCAGGACGACGTCGATGGAATCCGCCCGCGCCGACAGCATGATCACCGGCACGGTGGACTCGTCCCGGATCCTGCGGCACAGGCTGACGCCGTCGAGGCCGGGGACCATGACGTCGAGGAGCGCGATGTCGGGGCGGTCGGTCCGGAACGCCTCCAGGCCCGACAACCCGTCGGGCATCGCGGTGACCACGAAGCCGACCCGCTCCAGGGCGAGCTGCGTGGCCTCGCGGATGACGTCGTCGTCCTCGACGAACAGGACGTGGGTCTGTTCTGCCATCCCGGTGCTCTCAGTCCTCGTGTGCGGTCACTCGTCAGACGCGCGGATCGCGCGCCGCGTTCATTTCCCCCGTCGCGTCTCCGTCGCTCCTCCATCGGTGCGGACGGCCCGATCGGTTCACGCGCGCGTCAGCCCTCCGGAACCGGCGTCGGCGCGGTCCCGACCGAGTTGCTGTAGTCGTTGTGGGTGCGGAACGCCTCGGTGAACCGGTCGGAGGACCAGCGGTACGTGATCACGTTGTCGCTGGACGGACTCGACACCGGGTCGCCCTTCTCGTAGACCTGGTTGGTCACCACCAGGTCGCCGCGGTCGATCTCCGCGTAGACCGGAGGCTCCTCGGCCTTGAACACATTCTGGTACGCGCCGCCCTTCTCGCGGTACACGTAACTGCCCACACCCACGGCGTCACTGCACGTCAGTACGTTGACGACCACGTCCTCGGCGGAACCTCCGGTCAGCTCCCCGTACGACACGTCGACGGGATACTCGTCCCCGACGCACGGCTTCAGCTCGCGCTTGACCTCCGCGGAGACCTTGGGGTCCGCTTTGACGAGCCGCACCGCGTCCACGCGGTCGGGGACCTTCGACGGGGACGCCACGGGCGAGGAGGAGGCGGCGCCGCCCACCGCGTCCGCGTGGGCCGGCCCCTCGTCACGGGCTCCGGTGCCGCCGGCGCCACAGCCGGAGAGGGAAACGCCGAGGGCGACGAACACGGCCACCGCCGTACTCGTCGCCTGCACGTTCTTCCCGGGGTCCCCGGGTGTCCGACCGCCGGTCAGGCCGCGCAACGCTCCCGCTCCTCACGCTCCAGCGCCCGTGCGTCCAGATCGCGGGCGACCAGCTCCTCGCGGAGCCGGGCGAGCGCCCGGTGCAGCGTGCTCTTGACCGTTCCGGCCGACATGCCGAGGGCGGCGGCCGTCTCCTCCGTTGACATCTGCTCCCAGTGTCGCAGCACCACGACGCTGCGCTGCTTCGGGGCGAGCACCTTCATGACGTCCATCAGCAGGGCGCGGTCGGCGTGCTGCTCGGTGGCGTCGTCCACGCAGGACTCCGGGAGCTGCTCGGTCGGCACCTCCTCCAGCTTCCGCGCCCGCCACCACTCGGTCCGCGTGTTGATCATCACCCGGCGCAGGTAGGCGTCCGCCAGCCGCTTGTCCTCGATGGTCTCCCAGCGGCCGTACGTCCGCGCCAGCGCGGTCTGCAGCAGGTCCTGGGCGTCGACGGGGTCCGGGACCAGGCGTCGGGCGCTGCGCAGCAGCGCGTCCTGCCGGGTGCGGACGTACTCCTCGAACTCGAGCACCTCGCCCTGCGCCATGGTCAACCGCCTTCCGATCCCCGTCGGCCCACTGCCTGTGGTCCGTAGTCGTCCTGTGCCTGCGGGGCACGTGAACGAAGGTAGGGAAGCGTTGTCACGGCGCTGTGCGAAGCAGCCTGCGGCAAGCATTCGGCTGTCCGTCGGTTGTGTAACGGAGGCGGCAACGGGCTGAACCGCTGGGTGACTTGAAGACGGTAAGGGGTGATTTGTCCGGCGGAGGCGGCCGTGCCGGACGATGTCACTGTGACGGAAGCCGTCACGGGGGCACCCCGCCGCTGTGCTCCGCCTGCACTCCGGCTGTGGGTCAGCTCAGTGGCAGCCGGTACAGCCCGTCCGCCAGCGGCTCCACCAGACCGTCGGCGACGAGTCCGTCCAGGGCGCGGGCGCGCTGCACCGGCTCGTGCCACACCTGGTCCAGGGCCGCCTGCGGCACCGGCCCGTGCGACTCCCGCAGCACGGCGAGCAGCCGGCCGCGCACCTGCCGGTCGGTACCCGCGTACGTCTGGCCGCGGCGCGGCGGCCCGTCGTGCGCGGGCTTGCCGGCCAGCCGCCAGGCGCACTGGCCGGCGATCGGGCAGCGGTGGCACGACTCGTTCTTCGCCGTGCAGACGAGTGCGCCCAGCTCCATGGAGGCGGCGGCCCAACGGGCCGCACTCGCGTCGTCCTGCGGCAGCAGGGCGCGCGCCAGCTTCCGTTCGGCGGCGGTGGTGGCGTTGGGCGGGTACTGCACGCCGGTGACCGCGCGGGCGAAGACCCGGCGGACGTTGGTGTCCAGCACGGGGTGCCGCTGGCCGTAGGCGAAGGAGGCGACCGCGGCGGCCGTGTACTCGCCGATGCCGGGCAGCGCCAGCAGCTGGGCGTGGTCCGCCGGTACGTCGCCACCGTGCCGTTCCGTTATGGCCGCGGCGGCGCCGTGCAGGCGCAGGGCGCGGCGCGGGTAGCCGAGCCGGCCCCAGGCACGGACGGCCTCGCCGGGCGCCTGGGCGGCGAGGTCGGCGGGGCGCGGCCAGCGGGCCAGCCACTGTTCGTACACGGGCAGGACGCGGCTCACCGGCGTCTGCTGGAGCATGAACTCACTGACCATCACGCCCCATGCGCCGGCCTCCGGACGCCGCCACGGCAGATCGCGGGCGTGCTCGTCGAACCAGTCGATGACGGGGGCGTGCAGCGACGCACCGGACACGGCCCGTTCGCCGGCCGGAGGGACGAGGGACACCCGGTCGGTGCCGGTGGTGCCGGTGGTGCCGGTGGTGCCGGTGGTGCCGGTGGTGCCGGTGGCGGCGGTCGCCCGGTCGGTGGCGGGCGGGATCGCGGAGACGGCGGCGGGGTCGGAGGGGCCGTTGTGCGAGGGCTTAGTGGGCGCAGTCATGACCCTCCGATCCTGCCACGGGAGGACCACCGCACGGGCGCACCGCCACCCGGAGGAGGCCACGACACCTGACGATCGGCAGGAGCGCCGCCCTGCCGGCCGCTTGTACCGTCGGCCGCATGGAAGGTACCCGTTCGGCCGATGCGGCCGGGACCGATGGGCACGCGGTGCGCGGTGCGGGCCTCGCCCCTGGTCGTCGTACCGCCCCCGGCAGCGATACCGGCGTCGGTCGCCGTGCCGCCCCCGGTCCCACCCCCGGGAGCGACAGCGCCGCCGGTCATGGTGCCGTCGGCGTCGCCTCCGGTGCCGTCCCCGGCAGCGATACCGGCGTCGGTCGCCGTGCCGCCCCCGGTCCCACCCCCGACGCTGTGCCCATCCCCGGCCCCGCCCCCGACACTGCCCCCATCCCCGGCCCCATCCCCGGCACTGCCCCCACCCCGCGGCGCGCCCGCGTCGCGGGGCTCGCTTCCCTGGGCAGAGGTGCCCTGCTCTGGGCCGTCCTCGTCCTCCCGGCGGTCTCCGCCGACCGGATCGGGCTGAACGAGCCGCGGACCCTCTGGCAGCAGCTGGCCGGCCTGGGAGTGCTCGGCGTGGCGGTCGCCCTGGCCCGGCGGCAGCCCCTCGGCTCCTTCCTGGTGACGGCCGGCCTGGGCCTGACCGCCGCCCCGGCCCTGTTCACCGTGTCCTACGGCCCGGCGCTCGGCACCTTCGCCCTGCTGCTCGGCCTGCGCGCGGAACGGGCGCGCCCCGCGGTGGCCGGCTTCGTCGCCGTCGGCGCGGTCGGCACGGCGCGGATCGTGCTCGTGGGAGTCGACCCGCCCCCCGAGTGCCTGGTCCTGACCTGCACACTGCTCTTCGGCTGTGTCTTCCCGTGGCTCGGCGGACGCTACTGGCGGCAGAGTCGCGCGCTGGCCGAGGCCGGCTGGCTCAGGGCGGCCCGGCTGGAGGACGAGCAGCGGCACGCCGAGGAACGGGCCCGGCTCCGGGAACGGGCCAGGATCGCCCAGGACATGCACGACTCCCTCGGCCACGAACTGAGCCTGCTCGCCCTGCGCGCCGCCGCCCTCCAGGTCGCCCCCGGCCTCGCCGACGGCCACCGGGCCGCCGCGGCCGACCTGCGCGGCGCCGCCGCCGACGCCACCGACCACCTGCACCGCATCATCGGCGTACTGCGCGAGGACGACGAGCCCGTCCCGCTGACCCCGGCGGGCGAGAGCGTCGAGGAGCTCGTCGCCCGCGCCGCCGAGTCGGGACTCCCCGTCCGCTGGGAAGCACCGGACACCGCCACCGCCACCGCCACCCCCGCCCCGGAGCCCGGCGGCATCGCCGAACGGCTGCTGCACCGGATCGTGCGCGAGGCGCTGACCAACGCGGCCCGGCACGCGCCGGGCGCCCCCGTCGTCGTAGCGGTCACCGGGCAGGCCCGCGGAACGACGGTCACCGTCACCAACGGACCTGCCACCGAGAAGGCGCCCCCGTCGTCGGGCGGTTCGGGCCTGCTCGGGCTGCGCGCCGCCGTCACCTCGGTCGGCGGCGACTTCCGGGCCGGCCCGCACGGGGACGGATTCCGGGTGCGGGCGCACGTCCCCGCACAGCAGACGATCGCTCCCGTCCCCCGGCCCGCCCCGGTGGCACCCCTCGCCGCCGCCCGCCGCCGCGTCGCCCTCGGCCTGGGCGCCGCCGCCGGCGTCGGCGCCGTGCTGGTCGGCGCTGCCTTCGGCTGGTACGCGTACACCGAGACGCACTCGGTGCTCACCCCGAGCGCGTACGCGAAACTGCGCCCGGGCACGCCGTACGACGAGGCCGCGGCCGTACTGCCGGACCGCGAGGCCCACGACCCGCCCACCGAACGCGCCCCCGCACCACCGGCGGACGCCGACTGCCGCTACTACCGGGCGAGCGGTGAACTCCTCACCTCCATCGACCACTTCCGGCTCTGCTTCGACGAGCGGGGACGGCTGCTCACCAAGGACGTCGTCCCCGGCGTCGGCCGACCACACGAGGAACACGAGGAACACGAGGAGTCCGCACGGTGATCCGGGTACTGCTGGCCGACGACGAGGCGATGGTGCGGGCCGGCGTGCGCGCCATCCTGGCGAGCGGCGGTGAGAGCGAGGTCGTCGCCGAGGCGGGTGACGGCCGCGAGGCGGTCGAACTGGCCCGCGCGCACCGCCCCGACGTCGCCCTGCTGGACATCCGCATGCCCCGCCTGGACGGCCTCGCGGCGGCCGAGGAGATCGTACGGACCGTCCCCGGCACCGCCGTCGCCATGCTGACCACGTTCTCCGAACAGGCCTACGTCGCCCGCGCGCTGGCCGCCGGCGCCACCGGCTTCCTCCTCAAGTCGGGGGACCCCTATGAACTGATGGCCGGCGTACGGGCCGTGGCGGAGGGCGCCGCCTTCCTGTCGCCGAAGGTCGCCCGGTACGTCATCGAGGACCTCGGCAGGGGCGGTGGCGGCGGTCGGCTCGCCCGCGAGGAGCACGCACGCGCGCGCGTGGCGCGCCTGAGCCCCCGCGAACGCGAGGTGCTCGGCCTCGTCGGCGCCGGCCTGTCCAACCCGGAGATCGCCGCCCGACTGCACCTCGTCGAGGGCACCGTGAAGGCGTATGTGAGCGCGGTCCTGGACCGGTTGGAGGTACGCAACCGGGTCCAGGCGGCGATCGTGGCGTACGAGGCGGGACTGGTCGAGGCGGGCGCCTGAGCGCGGTCAGCGGCGCCGGTGCGAGGTGACGTACGCCGTCGCGGGCACGGCGGCCGGACCCGGCCCGGTCAGCCACCGCACCGCGGGCGCCGACGACGCACGCATCGCCTCCGTCAGCCGGGTCACCGGCCGCGTGCCCAGGCGTACGGCCACGGCGGCGACGAGGGCGCCGAGCAACAGCCCGGCGGCGACGTCGTGCGGGTAGTGGACGCCGACGAACACCCTGGACAGGGCCATCAGAAGGGCGAGCGGGGCCGTCAGCCAGACGACCGCCCGCCGGACCAGGGCCAGGGTGACGGCCGAGGCGCCCGCTATCGTCGCGTGGTTGCTCGGGAAGGACCAGTCACCGGTCGGCGGGCACTCCACCAGGGACGGCACCGCCCCGGCGACCGCCCGGCACGGACGCTCCTGCGTGAAACCGGACTTGAGCAGTTCGCTGCACACGTACGCCACACCTGTGGCCACGGGTGCAAGGGCCGCGATCGCGAATGCGCGGTGGCTGCCGCGGCGCGACCGCCACCAGGCGACGACGAACAGCGCGCCGAACAACAGGATTCCCGCCTCCGTCCACACCTCCGCCGTGTGCTGCACCCACGTCGGGGTGTCGTGGGCGAAGCCGGTGATGTCGCGGTAGAGCTCGTCGTCCTCGAAGGTCATGGTCACGGACGGTAGTCAGAGCCGTGGTGCGGTCACACCCTGCGATCGACACGTACGGCACCTGACGATCGACAGGGGTGCCGGGCCTGTCTCCGGGATGATGATCCGTAAAAGTTGCCGCTCCAAGCGGTGGGTGGGACAAGGGAACGCGCCGATCTCTCGTACAGTTTGCGCCGTGGGATCTCTGCGCAATCCGGTCGGGCCGCTTCCCTCCACCATCTACTGGCGACGGAGGGCCGTACTGCTGTCTCTCTTCGCCCTGTTGGCGCTGCTGATCACGTGGGTCGTGGTCTCCGGCGGCGGGGGCGGCGGGAAGGGCCACGAGGACGGCGCCAACGGCAAGAACCCCGCGCCCTCGATCACTCCCGGGCCCTCGGGTTCCGGGCCGGCGATCAGTCAGGCCCCGGGCGGGCGGGACGAGTCGGGGAGCGGAGGCTCCGGCGGCTCGGGGTCGAGCGCGGGGTCCGGGGGCGGGGACGGTACGGGCGACGGATCCGGTTCCGGTGACGGTGGGTCCGGGGGCGGCGACGGTTCCGGCGGGAGCGACGGAGGTGGCTCCGCGGGCGGTGCGGCGACCGGCGTCGGCGCGGGCGACGCGCTGCCGAGCGGCTCCGGCCTGCCCAACTGCACCCCCGGGGCGGTCGAGTTGAGCCTGCGCAGCGTGCGCAACAACTACGCGCCCGGCCAGACGCCCACCTTCGAACTGACCGCGCGCAACACCTCCGGCAGCGACTGCAAGGTCGATCTCGGCCCGAAGCACGCGGTGTTGACGATCACGCCGACCGGCGGCGACGACGCGTACTGGTCGTCCGACGACTGCGTCAAGGGCACGGGGAGCCTGCAGTACCGGGTGGCCGCCGGCAGCGGCATCACCTACACCGTGAAGTGGGACCGCAAGCCGAGCGCCGCCGAGTGCGGGACGCCCGGGGCGGGGTCGGCCGGGGCGGGGACGTACCTGGTGGAGGTCGAGGCGGCGGGCTTCGCGAAGGTGCAGACGTCGTTCGTGCTGAAGAGCGACTGAGGCGACCGAGGCGAACGGCGACGGCGACGGCCGAGACGACACGGCGCGGGCGCGACCGCCGAGGCCGCACCCGCGCCGGACGTGACGCACAACGCTCCAGAAGTGAGGGTCCGGGCAGGACCCTCTAGACGTAACGCTCCAGGATCGACGACTCCGCCAGCCGCGACAGTCCCTCCCGCACACTGCGCGCGCGGGCCTCGCCGACACCGTCCACCGTCTGGAGGTCGTCCACGCTGGCGGCGAGCAGCTTCTGCAGGCCGCCGAAGTGCTCCACCAGGCGGTCGATGATCGCCCCCGGCAGCCGCGGCACCTTCGCCAACAGCCGGAAGCCGCGGGGCGACACGGCGGAGTCCAGGGTCTCGGGAGAGCCGGTGTATCCCAACGCGCGGGCCACCGTGATCAGTTCGAGCAGCTCGGCGTGGCTGAGCTTGTCCAGCTCGGTGAGCGCCTCGTCGACGGTACGGGAGCGCTTGGCCGTCGGCTCGGGCACGTAGTCCCGCACGACCAGCTCGCGTTCGGGTTCCACGCCGGCGATCAGCTCGTCGAGCTGGAGCGCCAGCAGGCGTCCGTCCGTGCCGAGCTCCACCACGTACTCGGCGATCTCGGTGGCGATGCGGCGCACCATCTCCAGCCGCTGGGAGACCGCCGAGACGTCCCGGACGGTGACCAGGTCCTCGATCTCCAGCGCCGACAGGGTGCCCGCGACCTCGTCGAGGCGGAGCTTGTAGCGCTCCAGGGTGGCCAGGGCCTGGTTGGCGCGGGAGAGGATCGCCGCGGAGTCCTCCAGGACGCGGCGCTGACCGTCGACGTAGAGGGCGATGAGCCGCATGGACTGGGAGACGGAGACGACGGGGAAGCCGACCTGCTTGCTGACCCGGTCCGCCGTACGGTGCCGGGTGCCCGTCTCCTCGGTGGGGATCGTGGGGTCGGGCAGCAGCTGCACGCCGGCCCGAAGGATCTTCGACAGGTCCGAGGACAGCACGATGCCGCCGTCCAGCTTGCACAGTTCGCGCAGCCGGGTCGCGGTGAACTCGACGTCCAGCACGAAGCCGCCCGTGCACATCGACTCGACGGTCTTGTCGGAGCCCAGCACGATCAGGCCGCCGGTGTTGCCGCGAAGGACCCGCTCCAGGCCGTCCCTCAGGGGCGTGCCGGGCGCCACGGCGCTCAGCGAGGCGCGCATCAGGCCATCGGCACCGGCACTCCCACCGGACTTTCCGGGAGCTGCTGCCCGGTCGTTGGCTGCCACTGCACTCCTCCGGTCGCAGGTTCTGGGCGCCCCCGTTTCGCGTACTCGGTTCGTACGGACGGGCGAGACCAGGGCAAAGTCTACCGGCGGTCCTCCGCCTCCCGTGGGGCCTCTCGCCGACGCGACCGCGGAAGCACCCGCAGCGCGTCCCCCATGTCCGCGACTTCCAGGACCTTCATGCCGTCAGGGACCCTGCCCGGATCGGTCGGTACCAAAGCGTGCGTGAAGCCCAGGCGGTGCGCCTCGGCGAGCCTGCGCTGCACGCCCGTGACCCGTCTCACCTCACCGGCGAGTCCGACCTCGCCGATCGCGACGAGGTTCTTGGGCAGCGGGGTGTCGCTCGCCGCACTCGCCAGCGCGAGGGCGACGGCGAGGTCGGCGGCCGGCTCGGACAGCTTCACGCCGCCGACCGTGGCGGAGTAGATGTCCCTCTTGCCCAGGGCGCTGATGCGACCGCGCTGCTCCAGGACGGCCAGCATCATGGACACGCGGGACGTCTCCAGGCCGGACGTCGTGCGCCGCGGGGACGGGATCTGGGAGTCGACGGTGAGCGCCTGCACCTCGGCCACCAGCGGGCGGCGGCCCTCCAGGGTGACGGTCAGGCAGGTGCCGGGGACGGGCTCGGCGCGGCGGGTGAGGAACAGCCCGCTGGGGTCGGCCAGGCCCGTGATGCCCTCGTCGTGCAGCTCGAAGCAGCCGACCTCGTCGGTGGTGCCGTAGCGGTTCTTGACGCCGCGCACCAGCCTGAGGCGCGCGTGGCGGTCGCCCTCGAAGTGCAGGACGACGTCCACGAGGTGCTCGAGCAGGCGGGGGCCGGCGATGGCCCCGTCCTTGGTGACGTGGCCCACGAGGAGGGTGGACATGCCGCGTTCCTTGGAGGCGCGGATCAGGGCGCCCGCCACCTCCCGCACCTGCGCCATGCCGCCGGGGGCGCCGTCGATCTCTGGGGAGGCCACCGTCTGCACGGAGTCGAGGATCAGCAGGGACGGCTTGAGCGCGTCCAGGTGGCCGAGGACCGCCGCGAGGTCGGTCTCGGCGGCCAGGTACAGATGGTCGTCGATGGCGTGGATGCGGTCGGCGCGCAGCCGCACCTGACTGGCCGACTCCTCACCCGTGATGTACAGGGTCTTGTGTTCCTCACTGGCCGACTTGGCCGCCACGTCCAGCAGCAGCGTGGACTTGCCGACACCGGGCTCGCCCGCGACGAGCACCACGGCACCGGGCACCAGCCCTCCGCCGAGCACCCGGTCCAGCTCGGGCACGCCGGTGGGGCGAGCGGTCGCCTGACGGCCGTCGACCTGGCCGATGGGCAGCGCGGAGGTGGTGACGCGCCCCGGTGTGGTCGTACGGACCGCGGGCGCGCCGTACTCCTCGACCGTGCCCCAGGCCTGGCACTCGGGGCAGCGGCCGAGCCACTTGGCCGTCTGCCAGCCGCACTCGGTGCAGCGGTAGGACGGCCGTTCCTTGGTGGTCTTCGTACGGGCAGCCATGCACGAACCGTAACCGCCCCCACTGACAGCCCGTCCCACGGCGACGAGGCCCGCCCCGCTCCGCCGCCCCGCCGCCATCTCGACCGGCCCGCCCGCCGCCACCTCGACCGGCCCGCCCTCCGGCCGGCCCGCCCCGGACGATCGGAGCCCCACACGGACCTCCCGGACCGCCCCCCGACAGGCCCCACACCCCCGAACGGGCCACCCGGCACCCTGAACCAGCCAGCGGAACACCGGCTTCCTGTCCCCTTATGAGCGATCGTTTCACCCGTACGGATTAAAACTGCCCAACGCGCCAGTCCGCGCCACCCATGGCCCCCTACGGTCGCCGGGTGATGAGGAGCAGTCCGGAGACCATGACCCGCACGACCGGCACACACCGGACACACCGGGAGGCGCGTGACCGCGCCGCGGCGCGCACGCTGGCGCAGCGGCCGCCCGCGCGCCACGCCGCGTACGACGCGCATCTGGACGGTCTGTTCACGTACTGCCTGTCCGTGCTCTGCGACCACGACGCCGCGACCGCCGCCCTGGGCGACGCCCTCGCGCTGGCCGAGCGCCGCGGCCACCGCGGACCCGCGTCCGCCGCGGACCGCAGGGCCTGGCTGTACGCGCTGGCCCGCTGGGCATGCCTGCGCAAGCTGGCCGAGGCCAAGCAGAAACGTACGAGCAGCCACGCGGCGGGCCGCCCCGTCCCCGGCCGTCGGCGCACCGCGCGGCAGCCCGCCATCCCGCCCGTGCCCCCGGCACCGTCGGCCGGGACCGACCAGGAGGCGCAGCGCCGCCGGCTGGCCCAGCTCGCCTGGCCGGAGGCGGCCGGCACCACCCCGGAGCAGCGCGAGGCCCTCGAACTCGCCGTGCGCCACCACCTGGCCGCCCACGAGGTGGCGGCCGTCCTCGGCATGGACCTGGCCGCCGCGCGGGAACTGCTCGCCTCGGCCGCCTGTGAGGTCGAGCGCACCCGCGCCGCCCTCGCCGTCGTCGAGTCCGGCACCTGTCCGGGCGTCGCCCGCCTCACCGGCGACAACCGGTACGTGCTGAGCGCCGCCCTGCGCCGCGAGCTGGTCCGGCACGTCGACGACTGCCCCCGCTGCCGCCGCGGCGCCGAGCGGGCGATCCCCGGCCGCTGGCCCGGTACGAGCGTGACGCCAGCCGAACTGCCCGTCCTGGAGGCACCCCGCGCGGCACTGCACCTCGCCATGGCGCACCCCCCGCGCGCGCGGGGCGCGGCCCCCCGCTTCGACCGGCGCGGCTTCCCGATGGACCCCAAGGACCGCGCGGCCCGGCGGGACCGTCTCCGCGCGCGTGCCGTCACCACGACCGTCGTGGCCACCGTCGTCGCGGCCCCCGTGCTCGCCCTGTGGGCGGCCTACCGCGGCACCCCGGTCGTCGAGGGCGAGGACGGCCGCTCGGCCAGCGCCCCCGAGGCACAGGGCCCCGGCGGTCTGGAGGGCGAGTCGGCGGGCGGCGGCTACGGCTACGAGAACGCCGGCAACGCGAGTACCAGACCCGGCGCCCGCTTCGGCGAGGACGGCAAGGCCGACGTCTCCGTGGAGGTCGTCAGCGTCTCCGGCGCCGGCGAGAAGGGCGCCGGCCACCTGCGGGTGACGGCCGGACACGACGGCGACACCACGCTCGTCACCCTGACCGCGACCGGCGACGCACCGGTGCACTGGTCCGCGTCCGTCGACGCCGCCTGGCTCTACCTGAGCCAGGCGTCGGGCACCCTCCGCCCCGGCGAGGCGTTGACGATCAGGGTGTACGTCGACCACCTGCGCGAGCCGTCCGGCCACTGGAGCGCACGGGTGGCCGTCTCGCCCGTCGGCGCCGTCGTCTCCATCGAGGGCTACGGCACCGCGCCCAGCGCCTCCCGCCCCGGCACGCCGGACGTCTCCCCGTCCCCGTCCGCCCCGGGCCCCGACCCGTCCCCGACGGCCTCGGCACCCCCCGACCCCACGCCCACCGGCGACCCGCCGCCCACGTCGCCGGACCCGGGCCCGACGTCCACCGAACCGTCCCCGACCGGAGGCACGGGCGGCTCGTCACCGCCGCCGGGCGACAGCGGCGACCCGAGCCGGTCCCCGGCCTAGCCAGAGCCTGTCTGACCATTGCCGCCTGCCGCGCTGCGGGCGGACGACGGGAATGGTCAGGCAGGCCCTGGCGCCGGGCTCAGCGGGCCGGGTCCGCCGGGTGCGGCGCCACCAGCGGCAGCTGCGAGGCCAGCCGCTCCTCGCACAGCTCGACCAGCCGGTCGTAGCCCGCCTTGCCCATCAGCTCGATCAGCTCCGGCCGGTACGAGACGTACACCGGGTCGCCCGCGCCGTGCGCCGAGGTCGCCGACGTGCACCACCAGTGCAGGTCGTGCCCGCCCGGCCCCCAGCCGCGGCGGTCGTACTCACCGATCGACACCTGGAGCACACGCGTGTCGTCGGGCCGGTCGATCCACTCGTACGTCCGCCGGACCGGAAGCTGCCAGCACACGTCCGGCTTGGTCTCCAGGGGCTCGCGGCCCTCCCTCAGGGCCAGGATGTGCAGCGAGCAACCCGCGCCGCCGGAGAAGCCGGGGCGGTTCTGGAAGATGCACGAGCCCTGGTACGGGCGGGTCTGGCGGGAGCCCTCGTCGTCCTCGGAGACCCAGCCGTGCTCGGTGCCCTCGGCGTGGTGCTGCCAGATGTCCGGCGTGAGCCGCGCCACGTGCCCGGCGACCCGCTTCTCGTCGTCCTCGTCGGAGAAGTGGGCGCCCAGGGTGCAGCACCCGTCGTCCGCGCGGCCCGCCTGGATGCCCTGGCAGCCGCTGCCGAAGATGCAGTTCCAGCGGGAGGTCAGCCAGGTCAGATCGCACCGGAAGACCTGCTCGTCGTCCGCCGGATCCGGAAACTCCACCCACGCGCGCGCGAAGTCGAGACCCTTCTCGTCGCCCCCCGAAGAAACCCCCGAAGAACCCGCCGAAGACCCCACAGGAGACCCCGCAGAAGAGCGCGCCGAAGGACCCGTGGCCGCCATACCGCCCAGCACGTCCCTCTTGTCCTTCTTGGTCTTCTTGCTGCCCTTGTCCTTCTTGGTCGGCTTTTCGTCCTTCGCCTTTTTCGTCTTTGGCACCAGTCCAGGGTAAGTCGCCCGGACCGCGGGAGGGCACCGCTGCCCGCCCCGCTCGCAGTAGCGTTCCGTACATGAGACTCGGTGTCCTCGACGTGGGTTCGAACACGGTGCATCTGCTGGTGGTGGACGCGCACCCGGGCGCGCGCCCGCTGCCCGCGCACTCGCACAAGGTGGAGCTGCGCCTCGCCCAACTCCTCGACGACGCCGGGGCGATCGGCCCCGACGGCGTCGACCGGCTGGTCGCGGTCGTCAAGGAGGCACTGCAGGCCGCGGAGGACAAGGGCGTCGAGGACCTCCTGCCGTTCGCCACCTCCGCCGTGCGCGAGGCGAGCAACGCCGACGACGTCCTCGCGCGCGTGCGGGCCGAGACCGGCGTCGAGCTGACGGTCCTCTCCGGCGCCGAGGAGGCCCGGCTCACCTTCCTGGCCGTCCGCCGGTGGTTCGGCTGGTCCGCCGGCCGGCTGCTGGTCCTGGACATCGGCGGCGGTTCCCTGGAGATGGCCTACGGCATCGACGAGGAACCCGACACCGCCGTGTCGCTGCCGCTCGGCGCGGGCCGGCTGACCGCCTCCTGGCTGCCCGGCGACCCGCCCCACCCGGACGACGTGAGGGCGCTGCGCCGCCACGTCCGCACGGAGATCGCCCGTACGGTCGGCGACTTCAGCCGCTTCGGCGCCCCCGACCACGTGGTCGCCACCTCCAAGACCTTCAGGCAGCTGGCCCGCATCGCCGGCGCCGCCCGCTCCGCCGAGGGCCTCTACGTCCAGCGCGAGCTGAAGCGGGTCTCCCTCGAGGCCTGGGTGCCCCGCCTGGCCGCCATGACCGCCGGCGAGCGCGCCGAGCTCCCCGGCGTCTCGGACGGCCGCGCGAACCAGCTCCTGGCCGGCGCCCTGGTGGCCGAGGCCGCGATGGACCTCCTGCGCGTGGAGAACCTGGAGATCTGCCCGTGGGCGCTGCGCGAGGGCGTGATCCTGCGCAGCCTGGATCACATGGGTCAGGGATGACCCACCCCGAAAAGAACGCGGGGCGGCCGTGTCACTGTCGGCTCCGCCGCGTGGGCGCGAGCGACCACGGCAAACCCGCACCCGCGCGTATGGCAATCACCACAACGGCCAGCAGGTACTCCGCACCCCCCAACCCTCACCCCGTAACCTGACCCTCGTGGCAGAACCAAGGGACGTTGTCCGCATCCCGGACGCGAAGGTCGCCCTGTCGACGGCTTCCGTCTACCCGGAGTCGACGGCGACGGCCTTCGAGATCGCCGCACGCCTCGGATACGACGGGGTCGAGGTCATGGTGTGGACCGATCCGGTCAGCCAGGACCTCGACGCGCTGCGCAGGCTCAGCGACTACCACCGGATGCCGATCCTGGCCGTGCACGCCCCCTGCCTGCTCATCACGCAGCGCGTCTGGTCCACCGACCCCTGGGTCAAGCTCCAGCGCGCCCGGGCCGCCGCCGAGAAGCTCGGCGCGTCCGCCGTCGTCGTCCACCCGCCGTTCCGCTGGCAGCGGCAGTACGCCCGGGACTTCGTCGACGGCATCTGGCGGATGGCGAACGAGACGGACGTGCGGTTCGCCGTCGAGAACATGTACCCCTGGCGCTACCGCGACCGCGAGATGCAGGCGTACGCCCCCGACTGGGACGTGACCAAGGACGACTACCGCCACTTCACGATCGACCTCAGCCACGCCGCCACGTCCCGCACCGACACCCTCGACATGCTCGACCGCATGAGCGACCGCCTCGGCCACGTCCACCTCGCCGACGGCAAGGGCTCCGCCAAGGACGAGCACCTCGTCCCCGGTCGCGGCGACCAGCCCTGCGCGGAGGTGCTGGAGCGCCTCGCGCACATCGGCTTCGACGGCCATGTCGTCATCGAGGTCAACACCCGACGCGCGATGTCGAGCGCCGAACGTGAGGCCGATCTCGCCGAGGCGCTGGCCTTCACCCGCCTGCACCTGGCGTCGGCGGCCCCGTCGGCGAAGGCGCACCGGCGGTGAGCGAGGCCGTCGGGGGTACCCGCCGCCGCGGTCGCCCCCCCGCACGGAGTCCGCCGGCACCCGCGACCGCATCCTCACCGCGGCCCGTGAGGAGTTCTCCGGGCGCGGCTACGAGAAGACGTCCGTACGCGGCATCGCCAAGGCGGCCGGGGTGGACCCGGCGCTCGCGCACCACTGCTTCGGTACCAAGGAGCAGGTCGCCGAGCCGACGGCGGCGCAGCTGGTGGGGTGCGCGATGCTCCGCTAAGTGAGGTGGAGCACCTGGCCTCGGCGGACCCGGAGCGGATCATCGCGCGGGTGGCACCGGTCGTACAGCAACACCTCACCGGCCCCTGAGATCGCCTTCGGCGGAGCCGAGCCGTCCACGAGACGCGCGTCCCGTATTTCGGACGCCCCGTCCCGATCCCTGGATGACCGGCGTACGCTCGACGGCAGTCATAACTCTCCGAAGGAGCGAGCGACGATGCCCGAACTGAGGTCCCGCACAGTCACCCACGGCCGCAACATGGCGGGCGCCCGCGCCCTTATGCGCGCCTCCGGTGTACCCGGCGCGGACATCGGGCGGAAGCCGATCATCGCCGTCGCCAACAGCTTCACGGAGTTCGTGCCGGGCCACACGCACCTCGCCCCGGTCGGCCGGATCGTCAGCGAGGCGGTCGTCGCGGCCGGCGGCATCCCCCGCGAGTTCAACACGATCGCCGTCGACGACGGCATCGCCATGGGCCACGGCGGCATGCTCTACTCCCTGCCTTCCCGCGACCTGATCGCGGACAGCGTGGAGTACATGGTCGAGGCCCACTGCGCCGACGCCCTGATCTGCATCTCCAACTGCGACAAGATCACCCCGGGCATGCTCAACGCGGCCCTGCGGCTGAACATCCCGACGGTCTTCGTCTCCGGCGGCCCGATGGAGTCCGGCCGCGCCACCCTGGTCGACGGCACGGTCCGCACGCTGGACCTGGTCGACGCGATGTCGGAGGCGGTCAACGACAAGATCTCCGACGCGGACATCCTCCGGATCGAGGAGAACGCCTGTCCCACCTGCGGCTCCTGCTCCGGCATGTTCACCGCCAACTCGATGAACTGCCTGACCGAGGCCATCGGTCTCTCCCTCCCGGGCAACGGCTCGGTCCTGGCCACCCACACCGCCCGCAAGGCGCTCTACGAGAACGCCGCGCACACGGTGCTCGACCTGACCCGCCGCTACTACGAGCAGGACGACGACTCGGTCCTGCCCCGCAACATCGCGACCGCAGCGGCCTTCGAGAACGCCATGGCGCTGGACATCGCGATGGGCGGCTCCACCAACACGATCCTGCACCTGCTGGCCGCCGCCCAGGAGGCGGAGGTCCCCTTCGGCCTCACGGAGATGGACGCCCTCTCGCGCCGCGTCCCGTGCCTCGCCAAGG
The DNA here is from genome assembly GCF_031845825.1 of Streptomyces lancefieldiae. Classification (NCBI taxonomy): domain Bacteria; kingdom Bacillati; phylum Actinomycetota; class Actinomycetes; order Kitasatosporales; family Streptomycetaceae; genus Streptomyces; species Streptomyces lancefieldiae. The sequence continues at coordinate 52,963 of NZ_JAVRFH010000045.1, forward strand.
TCGCGCCCAACGTCGCCAAGGACCGCACGTACTACATGGAGGACGTGCACCGCGCCGGCGGCATCCCCGCCCTCCTCGGTGAACTGCACCGCGGGGGCCTGCTCAACGAGGACGTCCACTCCGTGCACAGCCCGTCCCTGGCCGACTGGCTGAAGACCTGGGACGTGCGCGGCGGCTCCCCGTCGCAGGAGGCGGTCGAGCTGTGGCACGCCGCTCCCGGATGTGTGCGGTCGGCGGAGGCCTTCTCCCAGTCCGAGCGCTGGGACTCCCTGGACGAGGACGCCGAGGGCGGCTGCATCCGCTCCGTCGAGCACGCCTACTCCAAGGACGGCGGCCTCGCGGTCCTGCGCGGCAACCTCGCCGTGGACGGCTGCGTGGTGAAGACGGCCGGCGTCGACGAGTCCATCTGGACCTTCGAGGGCCCGGCGGTCGTCTGCGAGTCGCAGGAGGAAGCCGTCCAGAAGATCCTCACCCAGCAGGTCAAGGAGGGCGACGTCGTCGTCATCCGCTACGAGGGCCCCAAGGGCGGCCCCGGCATGCAGGAGATGCTCTACCCGACCTCGTACCTGAAGGGCCGCGGCCTCGGAAAGGCCTGCGCCCTGGTCACCGACGGCCGCTTCTCCGGCGGCACCTCGGGCCTGTCCATCGGCCACGCCTCGCCGGAGGCGGCGGCCGGCGGCACCATCGCCCTGGTCGAGGACGGCGACCGCATCCGCATCGACATCCCGAACCGCTCCATCGAGCTGCTGGTGGACGACGCCGAGCTGGCCCGCCGCGAGCAGGCCCTGAACGGCGTGTACGCCCCGAAGAACCGCGACCGCAAGGTCTCCGCGGCCCTGAAGGCGTACGCCGCGATGGCGACGAGCGCGGACAAGGGCGCGGTGCGCGACGTGACCAAGCTGGGCTGACCGGCCTCGGCCTGGCTCCGGTCCGGCTGGGCCCGGTCCCGGCCTGGCCCGGACTCGCGGGCCCGCGGCCGTTACCAGGCGGCCGGGTCCCCTCCCGCCACGCCGAACACGGTCCCGTCGGGCGCCCCGGCGTAGACGTGGCCGCCCGCGAGCACGGGCTCGGGCAGCGCAGCGGGGACACGGTCGGAGTCGGCACCGAGACGCGGGCGCGTCTGCCCGAGGAGCCTGCCCTTCAGGGCGTCCACGCCGAGGAGCCGCCCGTCGGGAGCGGTGACGTACACGTGCCGCCCGTCGGAGACGGGCACCGAGCCCCGGCTCACGCCCGTCTCCAGCCGCCAACGCTGGGATCCCGCGGCCATGTCGACGGCGACCAGTGAGCCGCCCGCGCCCATGAGGTACACGGTGGCCCCGTGCACGCCGGCCTCCGCCTGCTCGACCGGCACCGGCAGCGTCACCCGGCGGGTGGATCCGGTGCCGGGCGTGTGGCGGACCACGGCCTGTGCGTTCCCGTGGACGGCGCCGCCCCCGAGGAAGTACACGGACCCGTCCGCCGCCCCCACGGGCGTCAGCGCCCCTTCCAGATCGGCGTTCCACCGCACCTCGCCCGTCACCGGGTCCACCGCGGTGACGTGCGTGCTCGCCCCGTCCCCGGACACGGTCGTCGCGTACGCCGAAGGGTCCCCGGCGAACGAGGTGAAGTACGGCACGGACTGCCCCGGGATCCGGTGGGACCACTTGGTCCGGCCCGAGGCGCTGTCCACGCCGGTGACCGTCCCGTCCGCGCGGGTGAGCAGCAGCATGTCGCCCACGCACCGCAGTCCGTCGTACTCGGGCATGTCCTCCTGCCACACCGGCCTGCCCGTGGCGGGGTCGAGCGCCTCCAGGTCACCGATCAGGCCGACCTCGGGCTGCACGAGCCCGCCCGAGACGACCGGTGGTTCGTTCCGCGTCGCCTCCACGACCTCGTGCCGCCACAGCGTGCGGCCGTCGGCCGGATCCAGCGCGAAGACCAGGCCGGGCCGCGCGCACAGCAGCCTCTCGGGCCCGTACGAGCACTGGGGCATGCCACCACCCTCCGCGTCAGCCACCGTCTCCCACGCGCCGAAGCCGCCCGACGTGCTCTGCGCGGCGGCGGTCCTGCGCGCCGGTTCGGCGCTGTCGAGCACCTGGACCGAGGCGAGGCCGCCGGTCACGGCGAGGAAGAGCGCCCCTGCCACCAGGGACGCCCGCGTGCTGAGACGCCGTACGGGCCGCCTGGCCGGCGCGTCCCCCCTGGGCTCGGGCGAGTCGCCCGCCGGGGCTTCCGGGGCTTCCGGGGCTTCCGGAGTGTCGGCGTCCCCTGTCCGCTGCGCGGGTATGAACGCCTGCGTGTCGTACGACGCCGCCACCGACCGCAGCCGCAACATCAGCTCGTCCGGCGTGGGCCGCTCGTCGGGCTCCTTGGCGAGGCACCGCAGCACCAGCGGCGCGAGCGTCTCCGGCACGCCGGTCAGGTCGGGCTCGTCGTGCACCACCTGATAGGCGACGACGTACGGACTGTCGGAGTCGAAGGGCCCGCGCCCGGTCGCCGCGTGCACCATCAGCGAGCCGAGCGCGAAGACGTCGGCCGCGGGGCCCACCTCCCGGGGCCGCCGGAACTGCTCGGGCGCCATGAACGGCGGCGTACCGATCAACTTCCCGGTCTCGGTCCGCAGTTCACTGTCCTTGGGCCGGGAGATGCCGAAGTCGATGACCTTCGGACCGTCCTCGGCGAGCAGCACGTTGCTCGGCTTGAGGTCCCGGTGGACGACCCCGACCCGGTGGATGTCCCGCAGCGCCTCGGCGAGCCCGGCCATCAGCCGGCGCAACTGGGCCGGGTCCATCGGCCCGTTCCGCTTCACCTCTTCCGAGAGCGTCGGCCCGGGAATGAACAGTGTGGCCATCCACGGCCGTTCGGCATCCGGGTCGGCGTCGACGACCGGCGCGGTGAAGGCCCCGCTCACCCGCCGCGCGGCGGCCACCTCCTGCCGGAACCGCCCTCTGAACTCTGGGTCCATGGCGTACCGGGCGTGCACGACCTTCACCGCGACCCGCATCCCGGAGGTGCTCCGGGCCAGGTGCACGACCCCCATGCCACCCGAGCCCAGGCAGGACTCCAGGTGGTAGTGACCGGCGTACTCCGGAAGTTCCGCTTCCGCGCCCGCTCCGGCGTTCTCCTGTGGCGCCATGGGACCACCCCCGTGCTGTTCCGTAGCGCGCGCGACGCTCGGAGCCTAGTCGATGAGTCGTACGGGGCCGAGGAGGCTTGCTAGCCTCCGCGTGCGAGTTGCGAACTCGCGTTTCACTTCCCGTTACAGGGGAATCAACGTGGCCCCACGACAGCCGTGGGGTTCAACGGGGGAGGTCTTCTCATGTCTGTCGACCAGATCGCGCAATCCGGAGGCGGGGACGAGGACGCGACCGCGGAGGCCGTCACCACGGCGGCTGCCACGGCCCTGCGCTCCTACCCGGTCGCGCCGGGCTACCGGGTCAACGTCCGCAGCGGTCCCGGCACCGGCTACTCCGTCGTACGGGTCCTGCCCGAGGGCTCCTCGGTCGTGATCAGCTGCCAGACGCCGGGTACGAGGGTGTCGGGCCCGTACGGCACCTCGTCCATCTGGGACAAGATCGGCAACGGCCAGTACATCTCCGACGCGTACGTCCGCACCGGCAGCGACGGCTACGTCGCTCCCCGCTGCTCCTAGGGCCCCCGGCCCCGAGCCCACCCGGCCCCGAGCCCACCCGGAGCCCGCGGCACCTCCGGCGCCATAATCGACCCGTGAGCGCAGAGAACGGCAAGAACGGCACCCCGGACACCCCCGCGGGCTCCACGCCCCCCACCGGCCCCCGCCCCGAACCCCTCCGGTTCTACGGCACGACCTGGGTGAACCACGACAACGGCTACGCCGCCCGCCGGGCCGGCCTGGCCGTCGGTTCCCTCGCCGCGGCGGCCGCCGCCTGTTTCGTGCTCCGCATCGCCTACCAGGGCCTCCAGATCGCCGACATCGGCAGCTTCGTCTCGCTGCTGATGATCGTGATGTTCGCGATCTGCAGCGCCCTGGCCTTCCGCCACACCTGGTCGGGCTTCACCAGCCGGCCCGACCCCGACCGCCAGGCCTCCCTGCGCGGTCTGCTGGCCGTCGGCTTCGTCGGCTCGCTCCTGGCCTACTTCTTCCGCACCTTCACCGAGGCCCCGGGCGAGAAACTCCACCGCGCCGAGTACGACAAGGCCCGCGAGGACTACGAGAAGCGCACCACCCGCCGCTCGGGCAACCCGTCGAAGAAACGCCGCCGCTAGTGCCGCAACAGGCAACGTTCGCCCCGTCGCGACGCCCGGCACGCACTCTCGCCGCACCGGCCGAAAGCCCGAGTACGTCCAGTACGAGGGCTTCCGGCCGGCACGCCGAGAGCACGCACCGGACGCCGCTCCTTACCGGGCAAACGTTGCCTGCCGCGGCACTAGCCGCCGCCGGCCGCCCGTGCAACGGCCGGGTCCACGCCGCCCCACCTGCTCGGCACGTCGGCCCGACCGGTCGGCCGATGGTCAACGCCCGTGAAAACCCCCGGTGCGCAGCCCCGCCGTCCGGCCACGATGGCCGTATGACGACATCCCGGACCACACCTTCCCCCGCCTCCCACACCGCCCGCGCCCACTCCTTCAACGCCGCCGCGGCCCAGTACGCCGCCAGCCGCCCCTCCTACCCGCCCGCCCTCTTCGACGCGCTGGAGGAACTGGCCGGCCGCCCCCTGTCCGGCTCCCGCGTCGTGGACGTGGGCGCCGGTACGGGCATCGCCACCGCCCGCCTGCACGCGCGCGGCGCCGACGTCGTCGCCGTCGAACCCGGCGCCGGCATGGCGGCCGAGTTCCGCCGCACCCTGCCCGACGTGCCGATCGTCCAGGGCAACGGCAACGCCCTCCCGCTCGTCGGCCACTGCGCCGACTTCCTCACCTACGCCCAGGCCTGGCACTGGACCGACCCCGCCCTGGCGGTCCCGGAGGCACTGCGCGTGCTGCGCCCGGGCGGCGCGCTCGCACTGTGGTGGAACACCGACGCCCTCGACGTGCCGTGGATCGCGGCGGCCGCCGAGCGCGTCGAGCACCACTTCGGGCTGGACGTCTCCGCCGAGAAGCGGAACGTCCACCCCCGCGTCGCCGACCCCACCGGCCGCCTCGACTTCGCCCTCCGCCGGATCCGCTGGAGCCGCCGGGTCCCCCTCGACACGCACCTGGCCAACCTCGGCAGCCACTCGGTCTTCCTGACCCACGGCGCGGACCGCGGCGCGGCCTTCCTGGCCGAGGAGCGGAAGCACCTCCTGGCCGTCTTCCCCGACGGCACGGTCGAGGAGACCTACGACGTCCTGCTCCTGCTCGCCAGGACACCGGCGAGCGCTTGACGGCACCCGGGCGGGAGAGGAGTAATTCACCATCTGACGGATTACTCCCCCCGGCCCACCCAACGGCCCCGACAGCCCCGACAGCCCCGACAGCCCCGATAGCCCCGACAGCCAGGGCGGCCAAGGCGGCACCCCCGCCGTCCACGCGGATAGCCTCACCGTCGTCCGCGGCCCCCGCCCCGTCCTGCGCGCCTTCGAGGTCACCGTCCCGCGCGGCCGGATCACCGGCCTTCGCGGCCCCTCCGGCTGCGGCAATTCGACCCCTCATGCGCGCGGTCGTCGGCACCCAGGCCAAGTCACCGGCACCCTGGACGTCCTCGGCCGCCCCACCGGCATCCCGCCCACCGGACGCCCCGCCCGCGCCCGCTCCCAGGGTGCGAGGATGACGCCGACGGACGACGCACCCGAGACAGGGCACCGGAGGGCACCGAAAGCCATGACCCAGAAAGTCGCAGTCCTCGGCACCGGAAAGATCGGCGAAGCCCTGCTCAGCGGAATGATCGGAGCCGGCTGGGCACCCGCCGACCTCCTGGTCACCGCCCGCCGCCAGGAGCGGGCCGACGAACTCCGCACCCGCTACGGCGTCACCCCGGTCACCAACGCCGAGGCCGCCAAGACCGCCGACACCCTGATCCTCACGGTAAAGCCGCAGGACATGGGCACGCTCCTCGACGAACTCGCCCCGCACGTGCCGGCCGACCGCCTGGTCATCAGCGGCGCCGCAGGCATCCCGACCTCCTTCTTCGAGGACCGCCTCGCCACCGGCACCCCGGTGGTCCGCGTCATGACGAACACCCCCGCCCTCGTCGACGAGGCCATGTCCGTCATCTCCGCCGGCACCCACGCCACCGCCGCCCACCTCGCCCACGCCGAGGAGATCTTCGGCGCCGTCGGCAAGACGCTCCGCGTCCCCGAGTCCCAGCAGGACGCCTGCACGGCCCTCTCCGGCTCCGGCCCCGCGTACTTCTTCTACCTGGTCGAAGCCATGACCGACGCCGGCATCCTCCTCGGCCTGCCCCGCGACAAGGCCCACGACCTGATCGTCCAGTCCGCGATCGGCGCCGCGAAGATGCTCCGCGACAGCGGCGAACACCCGGTCAAGCTCCGCGAGAACGTCACGTCCCCCGCCGGCACCACGATCAACGCCATCCGCGAACTGGAGAACCACGGCGTCCGCGCGGCCCTCATCGCCGCCCTGGAAGCCGCCCGCGACCGCAGCCGCGAACTCGCCTCCGGAACCAAGGACTGACCTCCCGGATCCCCGGCCACCCCGCGCGCGGGCTCACTTCGCCGAGGTCACGACGTCCTCCGTCGTGACCACCTCCGCGAATCCGCCCCCGTGCAGCGACACCGCCGTCGCCCGCGCCAGCTCGTCCGCGCTCCGCCGCCAGCCGAAGGGCCCCTCCAGACCGAAGGTGTACGTCGCGTCGAGGGCGACCACGACCTCGTACCCGAGGTTCCCGCCCATCCGCGCCGTCGTCTCGACGCACATGTTCGTCTGAATACCGGCCAGCACGACCTGCGAGATCCCCGCCTCCCGAAGCCAGGCCCCCAGGTCCGGCGTCCCGAGGAACGCCGAGTTCACGCTCTTCGTCACCAGCAGCTCGGCCCCGCTCCCCTTCCCGCGCCGCCGCTCCACGTACTCCTTGAACCCGTTCCCCTCGTACCCGACCCGCAGCGGCGACCCGGGCTTGACCGAGTCGTGCCGCACGAACACGACCGGCCGCCCGGTCGACTGCCATACGTCGATGAGAGCGGCGATGTTGTCGTCCGCCGCCGGATTGTTGCGCGTCCCCCAGAAGTCGACCTCCTCGAACCCCCGCTGTACGTCCACGACCACCAATGCTGCGTTCTCCGCGATGTCCATGCCCCGATCGTGCCGCCGGGCGCCTCCACTCCCCAGAGGGAGGAAAGTCAGCGATCGATGGTTTACTGCCACCATGGCAGCGACAGCGACAGCCATCACCCCAGCCCCCGCCCCATACCGCGTCGCCCTCGTGGCCTTCCCCGGTGTCCGGGCCTTCGACGTCTCCGTCATCACCGAGGTCTGGGGCACCGACCGCACCGACCGCGGCGCCCCGGCCTTCGACCTCCGCCGAGCCACCGCCGACGGCACGACCCCGGTCCCCATGCGCGGCGGCCTCGCCCTGCACCCCGACCGCGCCCTCGGCTGGCTGGACCGCGCCGACCTCGTCGTGGTGCCCGGCCTCGACGACCACCTCACCCCCGCGCCGGCCCCCGTCCTGGACGCCCTCCGCCGCGCCCACGCCCGCGGCACCACCGTCGCCGCCCTGTGCGGCGGCGCCTTCACCCTCGCCCAGGCCGGACTCCTCGACGGCCGCCGCGCCATCACCCACTGGAGGCTGATCGACCTCCTGCGCGCCCGGCACCCTCGCGTCACGGTCGTCCCCGACGCCCTCTTCATCGAGGACGACAACATCTGGACCGCCGCCGGCACGGCGGCCGGCATCGACCTCTGCCTTCACCTGGTCCGCCTGGCCCACGGCGCCGAAGCCGCCGCCACCATCGCCCGCTCGATGGTCACCGCCCCCTTCCGCACCGGCACCCAGGCCCAGTTCATCGAGCACCCCACACCCCGCGCCGACCGGGACGCCGACACCCTCGCCGCCGTCCGCGAACACGCCCTGCGCCACCTCCACGAGCCCCTGACGGTCGCCGACCTGGCCGCCCGCGCCGGCATGTCCCCGCGCTCGTTCGCCCGCCACTTCACCGCGGCCACCGGCACCACCCCACTGCGCTGGCTCCTCGACCAGCGTGTCGCCGCCGCCCAGAAGCTCCTGGAACGCACCGACCTGCCGATGCCCGAGGTCGCCCGCCGGGCCGGGTTCGGCAGCGAGGTCACGATGCGCCAGCACTTCGCATCGCGCCTCGCCACCAGCCCCCGCGCCTACCGGGCCGCGTTCACGGGCGGCAGCAGCCCGATCGCCCGGTAGGCGGCATCCACGGTCGGGCGGGCCATGGCCCGGGCCTTCTCCGCGCCCTCCCGGAGCACGCCCTCCACGTACCCGGGATCCGCGCACAGCTCCTTGTGCCGCTCCTGCACGGGCCGCAGCACCTCGACGACGGCCTCGGCGGTGTCCTTCTTCAAGGCGCCGTACGAGTCGTACGCACCCGCCAGCTCTTCCGGATCCACCCCCGTGCAGGCGGCGAGGATCTCCAGCAGGTTCGCGAGCCCCGGCCGCGCCTCCCGGTCGTACACGACCTCGCGCCCGCTGTCGGTCAGGGCCCGCATCACCTTCTTCCGCACCACGTCCGGCTCGTCCAGCAGATAGACGATCCCCGGACCGACGTCATCGCTCTTGCCCATCTTCGACGCCGGGTCCTGCAGATTCATCACCCGGGCCGCCACCGCGGGATTCGTGGCCCGCGGCACGACGAACGTGTGCCCGTACCGCTGGTTGAACCGCACCGCGAGATCACGCGCCAGCTCCACATGCTGGGTCTGGTCATGCCCGACCGGCACGTCGTCGGTCCCGTACGCCAGGATGTCGGCGGCCATCAGCACGGGATACGTCAGCAGTGACAGCCGCACACTCCCGCCCCGCTCCCGCTCCCGGACGGCCTTCTCCTTGTACTGGATCATCCGCCGCATCTCCCCGTCGGTGGCGACGCACTCCAGTACGTACGACAGCCGGGCGTGCTCGTCCACGTGACTCTGCACGAACACGGTGCACAGCTCCGGGTCCAGCCCTGCCGCCAGCAGCAGCGACGCCGTCTGCCGACTCAGCCTGCGCACCCGCGCCGGATCGTGGTCCACGGTCAGCGCGTGCAGGTCGACGACGCAGAACAACGCGTCCGATCGGTGCTGGTCCTCCGCGGCCCACTGCCGCATGGCTCCCAGGTAGTTCCCCAGCGTCAGGTGCCCGGTCGGCTTGACCCCACTGAAGACCCGTGTCATCTCTCCACCTCCTGGTCAGGGCCGCCGCCACCCGCCGGCCGCCCCTCCTGGAGGGAGATACGAGAACGGCCGCCGAAGCGGCGGCCGTCGAGTGCATACGTGAGTACGGCCGCCGTCAGGCGGCCCACCAGAGCTGGTCACACGTACGCGTCATCACGCGTCCAAGAGTACGTCTCCAGCGGGCAGGCCGCCCTGGAGTTGACACGCCAGGTCCGCACTCGTAGTGTTCTCCGAGTTGTCCGACGTGAGCGCCGACCCCGGTCGGTCCCCGGACAGCGATTCCGCAGGTACCAACCACTTCTCGACGAGCAGTCGTACTGTTCGGCGTCGTCGTGTCATGGGCGCGTGTATTTACGGAATGCAGGAATCCACGTTCGAAAGGACGCGGCCCCCGATTAGCTCGGGAGCCGGGAATCCGCTAGAGTCTCACTCGTCGGAACGGCCCAACAGCCGGAAAGACGACCCCCTCTGACGGGGAATCAGGGCCCGAAAGGATCTGATAGAGTCGGAACCGCCGGAAAGGGAAACGCGGAAGCGGGAACCTGGAAAGCACCGAGGAAATCGGATCGGAAAAGGATCTGATAGAGTCGGAAACGCAAGACCGAAGGGAAGCGCCCGGAGGAAAGCCCGAGAGTATCGGGTCAGTACAAAGGAAGCGTCCGTTCCTTGAGAACTCAACAGCGTGCCAAAAGTCAACGCCAGATATGTTGATACCCCGTCTCCGGCCGCACGGTCGGGACGAGGTTCCTTTGAAAAAACACAGCGAGGAC
>NZ_JAVRFH010000457.1:0-252 GCF_031845825.1 Streptomyces lancefieldiae
CCCGGTCCTGGAAGGCCGCTTGGCTCCAAGAATCGCCGTCCCACGACCCGCTATGACGTCGGGAAAACGACCAGGCGACCCCAGAGCATCATCGAGCGCGACAGCCTCGGAGGTTAAAAGACAAGCTTAGAAGCTGTTGTCTTTCCGGACGTGATCGACGCGTTTCCGCTGGTCGGGGATAGGGGTGGTGGTTCCGTGGGAGTGGTGGCCTGTCGGGTCGTCGTTCCCGGGGAGGTCACGGATGCCGTCGGT
>NZ_JAVRFH010000458.1:0-251 GCF_031845825.1 Streptomyces lancefieldiae
CCCGGTCCTGGAAGGCCGCTTGGCTCCAAGAATCGCCGTCCCACGACCCGCTATGACGTCGGGAAAACGACCAGGCGACCCCAGAGCATCATCGAGCGCGACAGCCTCGGAGGTTAAAAGACAAGCTAAGAAGCTGTTCTCTTTTCGATCTTGAGAGATGTGCGTCGAACGGGAGTCCCGATCGGGTGATCGCGGGGCGCTGGACGCATACGAACAGGGCCTCCTGAACAGCTCGTTGGTGTCGAATCACC
>NZ_JAVRFH010000459.1:0-250 GCF_031845825.1 Streptomyces lancefieldiae
ATAGCGCCGTGCCCTCGCCTGTGCTCGGCCACCAGCGTCAGGTCCACCGGTGCCCGCACCGGCCCATCCGCGCACAGCAACGCGTCCGTCAGCTCGAACAGCTCGTCGCCCCGAACGGTCAGACACTCGTACAACTCGTCCCGGAAGCGTGACGCTTCCGCAAACGCTTCCCCAGGAACGGCTTCAGGCAGGAGACTCACCCTCACGGCCTTCGTTCTGATCGGTGCACCTTGGTCGGAGTACATGATCA
>NZ_JAVRFH010000460.1:0-250 GCF_031845825.1 Streptomyces lancefieldiae
CGTTGGCTTAGACAACCCCGAGCTACCGCGAGGCCCTGCCTTCATGCACCGACCGCACCCCGATCACCCGAACAAGACCCTTGTTCGACCCCACAAACCCGCTGATCGGTAAGCGGATGACGTCTCAATCCAGTCGAGGCCGTCTGGTCGCTGGTACGCAGGGCGATGGCCAACACCGCCTTCGACACATCCGAAGACCTCGACCGCACCCTTCGCCGCGAGTTACGCAGGATCCAGCTCCGCCCCCACC
>NZ_JAVRFH010000461.1:0-244 GCF_031845825.1 Streptomyces lancefieldiae
TTCTATTCGACGGTGGAGGCCGGTGTCGTGGATACGGCGTCGTTGGATGCGGAGTACTGGTTCCGGAATCTGCGTCGGCCGGTGCGGTTCCAGGAGACGGTGGAGCGTCTCCTGGCTGATGGTTTCGGGGTGTTCGTGGAGGCCGGCGCGCATCCGGTGCTGACGGGTGCGGTGCAGGAGACGGCGGAGTCCGTGGGCCGGCAGGTGTGTGCGGTGGGTTCGCTGCGCCGTGGTGAGGGGGGTC
>NZ_JAVRFH010000462.1:0-242 GCF_031845825.1 Streptomyces lancefieldiae
GCGGTGCGTCATGGGCGTCGGGTGCTGGCGGTGGTGCGTGGTTCGGCGGTGAATCAGGACGGTGCGAGTAATGGGTTGACGGCGCCGAATGGTCCGTCGCAGCAGCGGGTGATCCGGGAGGCGTTGGGGGATGCGCGGTTGGGTGTGGGTGATGTGGATGTGGTGGAGGCGCATGGGACGGGGACGCGTCTGGGTGATCCGATCGAGGCGCAGGCGTTGCTGGCGACGTATGGGCAGCGGGA
>NZ_JAVRFH010000463.1:0-228 GCF_031845825.1 Streptomyces lancefieldiae
TCCACTGTGCAGTTCTCAAACAACGACCAACCACCCATCACCCCGAGCCAGAGCTCGAGTGCACTGGGGCCGGCAACCGAAGACCCAGCCATACGGCCGTGCCCTCAGACACCCAACAGCGTGCCCGGCCAAGCCCCGTCCGGTGATCATGCGTTCCACGCTCCGAAGAGCAGTACTGGCAGCCACCGGCCCGAAAACTGGACCGAGTAGTCAACGTTCCACCCATGA
>NZ_JAVRFH010000464.1:0-221 GCF_031845825.1 Streptomyces lancefieldiae
CACATGCAACGTCCTCGGCACCACACCGTGCCGCATCGCCATGACCATCTTGATCACACCGGCCACACCCGCAGCAGCCTGCGTCTGACCCACATTCGACTTCAGCGAACCAAGCCACAACGGACGCTCCCCGTCCCGCTGCCCATACGTCGCCAGCAACGCCTGCGCCTCGATCGGCTCACCCAGACGCGTCCCCGTCCCATGCGCCTCCACCACATCCA
>NZ_JAVRFH010000465.1:0-221 GCF_031845825.1 Streptomyces lancefieldiae
GTTCGTCCTGAGCCAGGATCAAACTCTCCGTGAATGCTTGCCGGTAATCCGGCGTACACCACGAGAGCGGAACAGTCGGAGGAATGATCCGACCGTTCACAGCGTCCTCGCTGTGTTTTTTCAAAGGAACCTCGTCCCGACCGTGCGGCCGGAGACGGGGTATCAACATATCTGGCGTTGACTTTTGGCACGCTGTTGAGTTCTCAAGGAACGGACGCTTC
>NZ_JAVRFH010000466.1:0-216 GCF_031845825.1 Streptomyces lancefieldiae
CGCTGGGGAGAGGTCTTCGGCGACGACACCGTCGCCGCCGCCATGATCGACCGCCTCGTCCATCACGCCGATGTGCTCTCCTTGAAGGGAGACTCCTACCGGCTCAAGAACCGCGACATCGGCCGCACACCAAGCGCGGCAACCGGGTGAACAACTGCACATGCGGGGTCAAAAGTCACCGACCCCAAAGGGGTCCAGGTTCAGAGACCGCCGACA
>NZ_JAVRFH010000046.1:0-62558 GCF_031845825.1 Streptomyces lancefieldiae
CCTCGGAACGGCGCGGAATCGGTCGGCCACGGAAGTGACGGCGTTGACGCGCCAACCGCTGCGGGCGGACACCCCCCGACCCGCCCCCTTCCCGCCGTACCCGGCTCTCCCGCCGTAGCTGCCTGGCTGCGGACAGCCCGTGCCGCGTAGCGCGTAGCTGCGGGCAGTCGTGCCTCCCCCAGTGCCTGAACGGCCTGGGAGGTACCCCAGGGCGGCACGGGTGGGCGGTGGGGGTCCCCCCGCTCGAGCGAAGCCGAGAGTGGGGGAGAAGCCGAGAGTGGGGGAGGCACCCCGTAGCGCCGGGCCACGCGACCCACCCCCCGCAGCCCACGCCCACCTCGCGCGCGCCGGGCTGCGCAACGCACCCACTCCGCAGCCCACGCCCACCTCACCGGCGCCGGACCGCGCAACCCCGTGCACCGCCGGTCCACCCCGTCGCCGCCCGTAGAATCGCCGGGTGAACGCCCCCGCCGACCCCACCGACACCCTGCGCGCAGCCCTCGCCGACCTTCTCGACGGCCTCCCGCCCCGGCAGGCCGCCCAGGCCGTGGAGCGGCTGATCGCCAACTACCGCGGGGACACCCCGACCGACGCCCCGATCCTGCGCGACCGCGCGGACGTCGTCGCCTACGCCGCCTACCGCATGCCCGCGACCTTCGCGGCGGTGCGGTCGGCGCTGGCCGCGTTCGCGGAGGCCGTGCCCGGATGGGCCCCGGGGAGCCACGTCGACGTGGGCGGCGGGACCGGCGCCGCGACCTGGGCCGTCAGTGCCACCTGGGACGGCGGCCGTCCGGTGACCGTGCTGGACTGGGCCGAACCGGCGCTCACCCTGGGCCGGGAGATCGCCGCCGCCAACCCGGCCCTGCGCGACGTCCGCTGGCAGCGCTCCCGGATCGGCGCGGCGCTCACCGTCGAGAGCACCGACCTCGTCACCGTCTCCTACGTCCTCAACGAGCTGACCGGCCCCGACCGCGCCGCCCTCGTCGACGCCGCCGCAGCCGCCGCGCAGGCCGTCGTGATCGTCGAGGCCGGCACCCCCGACGGCTACGCCCGTGTCATCGAGGCCCGGCAGCGGCTGATCGCCGCCGGGTTCCAGGTCGCCGCCCCCTGTCCGCACAGCGCCGCCTGCCCCATCGTGCCCGGCACGGACTGGTGCCACTTCGCGGCCCGGGTCAGCCGCTCGTCCCTGCACCGGCAGGTCAAGAGCGGGTCCCTCGCCTACGAGGACGAGAAGTTCAGCTACGTCGCAGCCGCCCGCTTCCCGGTCGCTCCGGCCCCCTCCCGGGTGGTCCGGCGACCGCAGATCCGCAAGGGTCAGGTCCTGCTCGACCTGTGCGAGCCGGACGAGCAGCTCCGCCGCCGGACGGTCACCAAGCGCCACGGCGACCTGTACAAGGAGGCCCGCGACGCGGCCTGGGGCGACCCGTGGCCCTCCCCGGAGGCGTGACGGACACCGCCCGCCCCCGCGTACGTCGAGCAGTCCTCACGACTCCTCGTCGTCGGCGTTCGCCTTTCGCTGCTGTTCCTGCTGTTCCTGCTGTTCCTGCAGTTTGCGCAGCAGCTCGCGCTTCTGGGCCTGTGGGTCCAGTCCGCCGCCGACCCGGCCGTTCCGGCCGCCGCCGCGCAGGGCGTTGCGGCCGAGATTCCGGCGCGTGCCGCCGACGCCCAGCATGTTTCCGGCTCCGCCTCGGGACATGAGGTCCTCCCCTCCAGGTACGAGACGTTCCGTCTCGGTTCGGTCGTGCTCCCCACTGTCCGGCGAGACGTACCGTCTTGTCAACCTGATAAATTCGGACCATGGCCGCCCAGAAATCCGCCCACGCCCAGCCGCCCGCCTCCGAGAGGCCGCACCCCGACACCAGCCGTCGCAACCAGCGGTCCCGCCGGGCCATCTACGACGCCGCCCTCGCGCTCGTCGCGGAGGTCGGCTACCCCAAGACCACCATCGAGGGCATCGCCGCCCGCGCCGGCGTCGGCAAGCAGACGATCTACCGCTGGTGGTCCTCGAAGGCGGACGTCCTGCTGGAGGCCTTCCTCGACCTGGGAGCCCAGGCCGCGCAGGCCGCCGGGCAGGAGACGTACGCCATCCCGGACACCGGCGACCTCGCCGCCGACCTCAAGGCGGTGCTGCGCGCCACCGTCGACGAACTGCGCGACCCGACGTTCGAGGCCCCCTCCCGCGCCCTGGCCGCGGAGGGCATCGTCGACGAACAGTTCGGCCGGGAGTTCGTCGCCACACTCCTGGAGCCCTCGCTCCAGCTCTACGTCGACCGGCTGCGCGCCGCGCAGGACGCCGGCCAGGTGCGAGCGGAGGTCGACCCGCGCATCGCGCTGGAGCTCTTCGTCTCCCCGCTCGCCCAGCGCTGGCTGCAGCACACGGCCCCGATCTCCCACGCCTACACCGACACGCTCGTCGACTACGCGCTCCACGGGCTCGCTCCGCGGTGACCGGACAGGCCGGGGAAGTTTGTCCCTTCCCGACCCCGAAGCGCGGAATGGTGCGACCATAGGGCATGCTGGTGCGCACGATGGCGAGGCGAGGGGATAGATGAGCGCGGAGTTCGGCGGTCGGAGCGGTCTGCAGGGCAAACTCTCCTCGTGGCTGCGCGGACGCCGCCCCAAGGAGGCCGCCGGTGACGGTGGCCGGGAGGATCTGCTGCTCGCCGCCGCCGGTGCGGGACTGCCGCTCGCGCCCGCCGCGCACCCGGCCGGATACCGCTGCTCCTGCGACCGCGTAGGCTGCCCCACCCCCGCCCGGCACCCGGTGTCGTTCGCCTGGCAGACGCAGTCCACCACCGACCGCGCGCAGATCGAGCGCTGGGCCCGGCACCAGCCCGAGGCCAACTTCATCACCGCGACCGGCATGGTGCACGACGTCCTCGACGTCCCCCTCCAGGCCGGTCGCGAGGCGCTTCAGCGGCTGCTCGACTCCGGCATCGAGGTCGGCCCGGTCGCCGAGAGCGACGACGGCCGCATGCTGCTGTTCACCCTCACCCGCGGCACGCCCGAGGACGAGGACGAGTGGTGGCCCTGCGAGCTGGACTGCCATCCCGAGACGATGGACGAGCATCCGGGCCTGCGCTGGCACTGCCGAGGCTCCTACGTCCTCGTACCGCCCGCCCGGCTGCCCGGCGAGCACCGGACGGTGCACTGGGTACGCGGCCCCGAGCACCCGCTGCCGGACCCGCTGACCCTGCTGGAGACCCTCACCGACGCCTGCGCCCGGCACACCGGCGAGGAGACCGACCCCGCCGGCACCGCCTGGCCCCTGCGCCGCTGACCGCAGGCCACGGCGCCACGCCCGGGCCCCCGCCTACTCGCCCTTGCCCGACGTCAGACCCTGGACCCGCCCCAGCACCGACACCTGCCCGTCCGCCGGGTCGAGAGCGACCTGGTTGGAGATGAACTCCATCGTCAGCGACTGCTTGATCTCGCCGTCCGTCAGCGCCAGCACGGCCTTGTTCGGCGTCGGCACCGACGCGCCCTGCGCGGCCGTCTGCTTCTCGTAGTGCCGCGAGGTGAAGAACACCAGCGCCCCGCCGTCCTTCGTGCGCAGCGCCAGCGGCGCGTAGTCGCCGTTGTTCAGCGGCTCGTCGATGTACTGGGTGACCAGCCCGGGACGGACCGCGCGCTCCTCGCGCAACTGCCGCCAGGCACTGGTGTGGGCGCCGTCCGCGAAGGTCTTGCCGCCGCCCTTGAGATACGCCGTGTAGTCCTTGCTCAGGTCGGCCGGCGGGACGGCCGGATCGGTGGAGTTCGCGGGCACGGCCTCGGCCCAGCCGTCACCGTCGGTCTTGAACTCGGGCACCTTGCCGGGGGCGACCAGCGTCAGGTACGCCGCCTGCCAGGTCTCCTCCAGGCCGTGGCGGGTGAACACCAGCAACCAGCGTGTCTCGCCGCCCTTGTTGGCCTTGGCGTCCGCGACGAACCAGCGCGGCCAGCCCGCCTTCTTCGGGATCGTGAACTTCGCGTCCGTCAGCTTCAGCGGCGTGTGCGCCGGGTTGCCGTCCGGGCTGTTGGTGCGGCCCGCCTTCAGCCGCGCCGAGTCGATGGCGGCGAGGGCGCCGGTGGTGTGCTCGGCGTCCAGGGAGGCGTCGTACGCCTTGTCCGCCGCGTTGTACGCGGAGGTGAACTGCTGGAGTGCCTTCGCGGCCTCGGCCCGGGTGGTCGCCGGGAGCACCTCGCGCTCGCCGTGCACCACCACGCATCCGCTCGCCGTCAACGACACGACGGTCGCCGAGGCGGTTATGAGCGCGCACTTGCCAAGCCTGCGGGGCCTACGAGGGCCGCGATCCCTGCTCATCAGGTTCCTTCACCTTCCCCTTCCCGGAGGCGAACCCTACCGGCGCCAGGTGGCGTTCGAGCGCCGGGACCGGGTACAGCGGCCACACCGTGACCTCCGGCCGAGGCGGCCTCGCCGCCCGAGCGGTGCTTGAATGCCCCGGTGACTGACTACGACGTACTGCGTGTCTTCTGCGCGCCGAACGGCGGATACGGCAACGAACTCGGCGTCGTCCGGGACGGCTCCGTGCTGCCGGACCCGGCGGGGCGGCAGGAGCTCGCCGCGAAACTCGGCTTCAGCGAGACCGTGTTCGTCGACGACCCCGAGCGCGGCGTCGTCGACATCTACACGCCCACCCTGCGCCTGCCCTTCGCCGGCCACCCCTGCGTCGGCACGGCCTGGCTGCTCGACGTGCCCGAACTCGTCACCCCGGCCGGGGTGGTGGGCGCCCGGCTGGACGGTGAGTTCACCTGGATCGAGGCCCGCCCCGAGTGGGCGCCGCCGCGCACCCTGCGCCAGTACGCCACCGTGGCCGAGGTCGACGACCTGCCGGTGCCGCCGCCGGGGGAGTGGATCTACGCCTGGGCGTGGGAGGACGAGGCGGCGGGCCGGGTGCGGGCCCGCGCCTTCCCCGGCCGCGACGACGGGATCGACGAGGACGAGGCGACCGGGGCCGCGGCACTGCTGCTGACCGAGCGGCTGGGCCGGGCCCTCAACATCACGCAGGGCGTCGGCTCGCAGATCCTCACGGCCCCGCAGCCCGGGGGCTGGGTCGAGATCGGAGGGCGGGTGTGCCTGGAGCGGTGACGGCGCCCGCCACCGCTACGGAAGGGTCAGGATCTCCGCCCCCGCGTCGGTCACCACCAGCGTGTGCTCGAACTGGGCGGTCCGCTTGCGGTCCTTGGTGACGACCGTCCAGCCGTCGTCCCACATGTCGTACTCGTGCGTGCCGAGCGTGAGCATCGGCTCGATGGTGAAGGTCATCCCGGGCTGCATGACGGTCGTCGCGTGCGGGCTGTCGTAGTGCGGGACGATGAGCCCCGAGTGGAACGACGAGTTGATCCCGTGGCCGGTGAAGTCCCGCACCACCCCGTACCCGAACCGCTTCGCGTACGACTCGATGACCCGGCCGATGACGTTGATCTGCCGGCCCGGCCTGACCGCCTTGATCGCGCGGGCCAGGGCCTCCCGGGTGCGCTCGACCAGCAGCCGGCTCTCCTCGTCCACGTCGCCGACCAGGTAGGTCGCGTTGTTGTCGCCGTGCACGCCGCCGATGTACGCCGTCACGTCGAGGTTGACGATGTCACCGTCGCGCAGCACCGTGGAGTCGGGGATGCCGTGGCAGATGACCTCGTTGACCGAGCTGCACAGCGACTTGGGGAAACCCCGGTAACCGAGCGTCGAGGGGTAGGCGCCGTGGTCGCACATGTACGCGTGCGCCACCCGGTCCAGCTCGTCCGTCGTCACGCCGGGCGCGATGAGCTTGGCGGCCTCCTCCATCGCCCGCGCCGCGATCCGCCCGGCCACGCGCATCGCCTCGATCGTCTCGGGCGTCTGCACCTCCGGCCCGGTGTACGGCGCCGGCGCGGGTTTGCCGACGTACTCGGGCCGGCGGATGTTTCCGGGTACGGAACGGGTGGGAGACAGCTCCCCTGGTACGAGCAGCGACTGGCCAGACATGCCAGCGAGTCTAACCAGCGGGCATAGGAGACCATGTCCCTGGCGAAAGGAGCCGCTCATGGCCCTGTTCAAGAAGCGCACGGTCGGAAAGCCGGGCGAGTGGTACTACTGCCTGGAGCACAGGAAGGTCGAGGAGGGCCCGGAGTGCCCGGCCAAGAACCGCTTCGGGCCGTACGCCTCCCGCACGGAGGCCGAGCACGCGATGCAGACGGCCCGCGAGCGGAACCTCGAGTGGGAGAACGACCCCCGGTGGCACGACGCCTCCTCCGCCGGGCGCCCGGACGAGGACTGACCGGTCGCTCCTGCACCGTCGCCGCTGCGGCTGTGCGCTTCTCGCGCAGCCGCACCGGGTGCTCGTCGGTCCGCGCGTCGTACGTCGTCATCGTCGGCAGGCACAGCGCCGGCAACCCCACGGCGCCCGCGCACGGCGGGCCGCCCGACCACACCGACGCCCGCACCCCGGCGAGCGCGGCCGTCCCGCCCGCCCGGACCTGACCGGGCTGCGGGCCCACCGGGTGCGACAGCAGTTCGGCCCCGGCGAGCCGGCCGCACAGCTCGTTCTTCCGGCGCCCGTCACCAGTGCGGCGGGGGTGGCGGGGCCGTCAGGCGGTCGGCCAGGCGGGACAGGCGGTCGCGGAAGCGGTGGCGGCGCCGCGGCGGCACCGCGTTCTCCCCGGCCGCCGCGCTGACCAGGTGCTGCACGGTGTCCAGGTCCAGCTCGGCCCCGTCCGGCACGGTCAGCGTCTCGTGCGCCATCGCCGTCAGCTCCCGCTCGCCGGTGCCCAGCGCCAGCACCGTCGCGCCGGCCTGGCGGGCGTCGTGCACCCGTTCCAGGAGCGGGGCGCCCGGGGCGTCGGGCGTCACCACGAGCAGGGTCTCCCCGCGCCGGGCCGCCGCCAGCCGCCCCAGCCCCACCGCCAGATGCGCGGGGTCCGACGGGCGTGCGTCGTGCCGGACCAGGGTGGGCGCCAGCTCCGGCGTTCCCGACCAGGCGGCCTCGTCCACCAGGTGAGCCGCCAGGTGCCACGGCTCGTGCCCGGCGGTGCCCACCAGCAGCAGCCCGCCCCCGTGCGGCACGACCGACCCCCGCAGCGCGCCCGCGAACCGCCGGGTGGCCCCCAGCCACTCGGTCCCGGCGAGCACGTCCCGCAGCAGCGCGACCCGTACGGCGTCCATGCGCCCGCATCCTGCCGCAACCGGCGACGCGCGGCCCGGCGTTCGCCCCCGATTCGCCCGACCTGGGTACGGCGTCCGGCCCCGACACCCCGACCGGTGGGGCGGCCCGGACGGACGTAGGGTCGGCCCATGACCTCTACCGACAGTGCTGCACAGAAGGCCCCCGCCAAGGACCCCTGGGACCTGCCCGACGTCTCCGGGCTCGTCGTCGGCGTGCTCGGCGGCACCGGCCCCCAGGGCAAGGGCCTGGCGTACCGCCTCGCCAAGGCCGGCCAGAAGGTGATCGTCGGCTCGCGCGCCGCCGAGCGCGCCCGGGCCGCCGCCGAGGAGCTCGGGCACGGCGTCGAGGGCGCCGACAACGCCGAGACCGCCCGCCGCAGCGACGTCGTGATCGTCGCCGTGCCGTGGGAGGGCCACGGCAAGACCCTTCAGTCCCTGCGCGAGGAGCTGGCCGGCAAGCTCGTCGTCGACTGCGTCAACCCGCTCGGCTTCGACAAGAAGGGCGCCTACGCGCTCAAGCCCGAGGAGGGCAGCGCCGCCGAGCAGGCCGCCGCCCTGCTGCCGGACAGCCGGGTCACCGCCGCTTTCCACCACCTCTCGGCGGTCCTCCTCCAGGACCCGGAGATCGACGAGATCGACACCGACGTCATGGTGCTCGGCGAGGTACGCGCCGACGTGGAGATCGTGCAGGCCCTCGCGGGCCGCATCCCCGGCATGCGCGGCGTCTTCGCCGGACGGCTCCGCAATGCCCACCAGGTCGAGTCGCTGGTCGCCAACCTGATCTCCGTCAACCGCCGCTACAAGGCACACGCCGGGCTCCGCGTCACGGACGTATGAGGCGATGGGGGACACTGGTGGGTGCCGGAAAAACCCGCGGTGCCCTCAGCAGCGGCACCCGCACGTGTCCCCCGACAGGAGCCCGCCCCATGCCCCGCCTCGCCCTCTACGCCCTGATCGTCTGCGTACTCGCCGTGGCCGCCGCCGTCGTCTCCTTCGTGCAGGGCAGCGTGCTGATCGGCGTCGTGTGGGTGCTGCTGTCGGGGCTGTCGTCCAACATGTGCTGGTACTACGTCAAGCGTGGCCGGGACGCCCGGCGCGAGACCGTCACCGGCTGAGGGGCGTCAGGAGCCGACCGAGCAGAACTCGTCGGTCTGCCAGAACCGGAACAGCTCGAAGCCGCAGTACGTGTCCAGGTCGCTGATCCCCAGCCCGCGCAGGATCGCGTCGATCACGTCGAAGAACACACCGTTGACCGACGGGATCCACAGCAGCGCGAACACGATCAGCAGCCCGAACGGCGCGAGCGGCTCCACCTGCCGACGCACGTTGTACGACAGCCACGGCTCGATCACCCCGTAGCCGTCCAGTCCCGGCACCGGCAGGAAGTTCAGGATCGCCGCCGTGACCTGGAGCAGCGCGAGGAAGGCCAGCGCGAGCCGGAAGTCGCGCGGCACGCCGTCCAGCGCGTCCAGCCAGAACGGCGCCGTGCACACCGCGGCGAACAGGACGTTCGTCAGCGGGCCCGCGGCCGAGATCAGACTGTGCCGCCAGCGGCCCCGGATGCGCCCCCGCTCGATGAACACCGCACCGCCCGGCAGACCGATGCCACCCATGATCACGAACACCACCGGGAGCACGATGCTCAGCAGGGCGTGCGTGTACTTCAGCGGGTTCAGCGTGAGGTAGCCCTTCGCGCCGACCGAGATGTCGCCGCTGTGCAGCGCGGTGCGCGCGTGCGCGTACTCGTGCAGGCACAGCGACACGATCCACGCGGCCGTCACGAACAGGAACACGGCCACGCCCGGCTGCTCGGCGAAGCCGGTCCAGGTGGCCCAGCCCGTGACCGCGGTGACGGCGGCGATCCCCACGAACACGGGACTGATCCGCCGGTCACTGGGGCGGGCGGTGGCGGTGGTCATGGGACTCCCTGGCTCTCGACACACGGCGGGGCACCGGGGGGACGGCCCGACCGACGGGGGACTGCCCGACCGTACCGGTCTGTGACCCAAACGTCTCGTCACCGGTCGCCGGTTCCCCGGCCCCGGTGCCGCACCGAACAATCCCCGTGACCGGTCCCGGCGGCACCAGGGACAATGGGCCCGTGCGCTATCGCATCCTCGGCACCACACAGGCACTCCGCTCCGACGGCACCGTCGTCCCGGTCGGCGGGGCGCGGCTGCGCGCGCTGCTGACCGTGCTCGCCCTCAGGCCCGGCCGCACCGTGCCCGCCGGGCTGCTGGTGGAGGAGGTGTGGGACGGCGACCCGCCCGCCGACGCACCGGGCGCGCTGCAGGCGCTGATCGGACGGCTGCGCCGGGCGCTCGGCGCGGACGCGGTCGCCTCGGCCGACGGCGGCTACCGGCTCACGGCCGCACCCGACGACGTCGACCTGCACCGCTTCGACCGGCTGGCCGGCGAGGGCACCCGCGCCCTCGCCGACGGCGACCCCGCCAAGGCCGCCGTCGTGCTCGACGACGCCCTCGCCCTGTGGCGTGGCCCCGCCCTCGCCGACCTGCCCGACCGCACCGCCGAGGCGGCCCGCTGGGAGACCCGGCACCTGGACGTCCTGCGCGCCCGCCACACCGCCGCCCTCGACCTCGGGCAGGCCGAGCAGTCCCTGCCCGAGCTGACCGCCCTGTGCGACGCCCACCCCCTGGACGAGCCCCTCCAGGTGCTGCGGCTGCGCGCCCTGCGCGACACCGGCCGCCCCGCCGAGGCGCTGGCCGCCTACGACGCCGTACGACGGCTGCTCGCCGACCGGCTCGGCGTCGATCCGGGGCCGGAACTGCGGGAACTGCACGGGCGGTTGCTCGATCCCGGGCCGCCGACGACTCCCGCGACGCCCGCGCCGACGCCCGTGACGCCCACCGCAGCCGGCGCCCCGGCGGAGCCCGTGACCCCCGCGACGTCCGAGACTCCCGCCGCCGCGGCCTCCCGCCGCCGTGGCAACCTCCGGGCCCGGCTCACCTCCTTCGTCGGCCGCGACGACGACCTGGAGACCCTCCGCGCCGACCTGGCGACCGCACGTCTCGTCACCCTGCTCGGGCCCGGCGGAGCCGGCAAGACCCGGCTGTCGCAGGAGGCCGCCGAGGGCGCCGGCGACACGGCACGGGACGGGGTGTGGCTGGCCGAGCTCGCCCCCGTCGACGACCCCGACGCCGTACCGGAGGCCGTACTGACCGCCGTCGGCGCCCGCGAGACCGTGCTGTACGGCGCCGGCGCCGAGGAGATGCGGGCCGTGTCGGACCGGCAGGCCACCGCCGTCGAGCGCCTCGTCGAACACTGCGGCCGGCGCCGCATGCTGATCGTCCTCGACAACTGCGAGCACGTCGTCGACGCCGCCGCCCGCCTCGCCGAGGAACTCCTCGCCCGCTGCCCCCACCTGACCGTCCTCGCCACCAGTCGCGAACCCCTCGGCGTACCGGGGGAGTCGCTGCGCCCGGTGGAGCCGCTGCCCGAGCCGGCCGCGCTCCGGCTCCTCGCCGACCGGGGCGCCGCCGCCCGCCCCGGCTTCCGCCCCGACGCCGACGGGGCGACCGCGGCCGCCTGCGCCGAGATCTGCCGCCGCCTCGACGGCCTGCCCCTCGCCATCGAACTGGCCGCCGCCCGGCTCCGCATGCTCACCCCGCGCCAGATCGCCGACCGCCTCGACGACCGCTTCCGCCTCCTCACCTCCGGCAGCCGCACCGTCCTGCCCCGCCAGCAGACGCTGCGCGCGGTCGTCGACTGGTCCTGGGACCTGCTCGACGACGACGAGCGGGACGTCCTGCGCCGTCTGTCGGTCTTCGCCGGCGGCTGCGACCTCGCCGCCGCAGAGGCGGTCTGCGGGCCGGCCGCGCTGGAGGTGCTCGGCTCGCTGGTCGACAAGTCCCTGGTCGTCGCCGCCCCGGCGGGCGACGGGGAGATGCGCTACCGGCTCCTGGAGACCGTCGCCGAGTACGCCGCCGAGCGGCTCGACGAGGTGGGCGGGCGCGCCGACGCCGAGCGCGCGCACCTCACGTACTACCGGGAACTCGCCCGCACCACCGACCCGTTGCTGCGCGGCTCGCGGCAGCTCGCCGCCGTCGAGCGGCTGGAACGCGAGTACGAGAACCTGCGTACCGCCGTGCGCCACGCCATCAACGAACGGGACGAGCAGGAGGCCCTGAGCCTGTCGCTGTCGCTGGTCTGGTACTGGCAGATGCGCGACCTGCGGGTGGAGGCCCGGAACTGGCTGAGCGAGGTCATGGCCCTCGGCCCGGACCCCTTCACCGAGCCCGTCCGCCGTGCCGAGCCGGTGTGGGAGCGGTGCACGTCCGTGCCGCCCCCGTTGACCGGCGAGCTCCTCGCCGAGGCCCGGCGCGGCGTCCACCTGGCCCATCTGGCCTGCATGGACACCGAACTGGACGCCTGGCAGGAGCCCCAGGCCCAACGCAAGCTGCGGGTCATCGCCGACACCTACGAGCCCGGTATGCCGCAGACCTGCGTCAGCCCCGGCCTGCTCTGGTTCTTCGCGGTGATGCTGACCGGCGACGTGGGCCGGCTGCGCGAGATCATGGACGCCGCCGTGCGCACCTGCCGTGCGACCCCGGGGTACGAGTGGGAGCTCGCCGGCAGCCTCCAGATGCGTGCCAACGTGCTGGCCAACCGCCCGAAGTGGGCGGGCGACGCGGCCCGCGACGCCGACGAGGCGCTGGAGATCTACCAGCGCCTCGGCGATGCCTGGGGCGTGGCCGAGGCCCTGTCCGCCCGCGCCGAGGCCCGCGAGCGCAAGGGTGAGTTCCGCCTGGCCGCCGCCGACTACGAGACGGCGGCGGAGCACGCCGAACGGCTCGGCGCACACGCTCAGCTGGACATCCTGGACGCCCGCAGGGGCAGCGCGCTGCTGGAGGCCGGTGAGGGCGAGCGCGGTGAGCGCATCCTGCGCGAGGTGGTCGAGCGGACCGAGGGGACGTCCCACAACGGCGCGATGCCCGCCGCCCGGCTCTTCCTGGCCGGCTGGCTCGGGATGACCGACCGGACCGCCGAGGCCGGCGAGCAGTTGCGGCGGCTGCGCGAGGAGTTCAGCCTCGCCCACTTCGTCGTCTTCGACGCCTTCATCCTCGGCGTGGAGGCCTGGATCGACACACTGGAGGGCCGGCACGAGGAGGGCCTGACCAAGGCGCGGCAGGCACTGGAACGGGCCGACGCCCCGCTGTCCGACGCGGTCGCCCCGCACATGCGCCCCTCGTACCTGGTCATCGCCGCGATGGCGCTGGCCCGGGTGGACGGCGGACGCCGGGCCCGGGACGCCGCCCGGTGCATCGGCGCCGCCGACGCGTTGCTGGCGCCGGAGCACGTCCCGAGCGGCCCGGAGCGGGCCGCGCGGGCCCGGGCCGTCGAGCGGGCCCGGCAGGCGCTGGGCGACGAGGCGTACGAGGCCGCGTACGCCGAGGGCGGCGGCCTCTCCGGAGAGGAGGCCACCGCCCTGGTGTGAAGGTGTCCCGGCCGACGGGCTCTTCGCCCGGTCAGGCCTTCGTACGGAACTTGTGGATCGCCACCGGGGCCATCACCGCCGTCAGGGCGACCGACCAGCCGAGGGTCAGCCACAGGTCGTGCGCGACGGGGCCGCCCACCATCAGGCCGCGCGCGGCGTCGGCGAGGCTCGACAGCGGGTTGTAGTCGGTGAAGGCCTGCAGCCAGCCCGGCATGGACCCGGGCGGCGCGAAGATCGACGATCCGAACTGGAGCGGCATCAGCACCAGGAAGCCCATCGCCTGCACGGACTGGGCGTTCTTCATCATCACGCCGAGGGTGAGGAAGATCCACATCAGGGCCGAGCCGAACAGCACCGACAGCCCCACGGCGGCCAGCAGACCACCCCAGTTGGTGATGTCGAAGCCCACGAGGACGCCGACGATCAGCAGGACCGCCGTCGCGAACAGCATCCTCAGCAGCTCCACGGCGATCTTCGCGAACAGCACCGAGCCCCGGCCGATCGGCAGGGACCGGAAGCGGTCCATGACACCGGAGTTGAAGTCCTGGTTGAAGCCGGTGCCGACCCCCTGGGCCATGTTCATGCCCATCATGGCCATCAGGCCGGGGACGACGTACTGCACGTACGCCTGCTGACCGCCGCCCAGCGACTGCCCGATGGAGCCGCCGAAGACGTACACGAACAGCAGGGTGAAGACGACCGGGAAGAGGATGGCGTCGAACATCGACTCCGGGTCCTGTCTGATCCACAGCAGGTTGCGGCGGACCAGCGCGCCGGTGTGCCGCAGATGGGCGCGCGGGGTGATGCGGGCGTCGGGAGTATAGGTGGTGGCGCTCATACGGCGACCTCCTCGCGGGCGTCGGGGGCGGGCGCGGGGTCCTGCGGGGCACTGGCGCGGTGGCCGGTGAGTGACAGGAAGACCTCGTCCAGGCTGGGCAGTTCGGTGGATATGGAGGCGATCGTGATGCCGCGCGCGGTGACCGCGCCGACCACGGCGGTCAGCTGCTCGTCACTGAGGATCGGCACCAGGACGGCGTCCCGCTGGGTGTCCACCGTGGCACTGGCCAGCCCGGTGATGCCCAGCTCGTCCAGGAAGGCGGCGAGCGGGCGCAGTTGCAGCGGGTCGGCGGGGCGGACGCGCAGGGTGCGCCCGCCGACCTTCGCCTTCAGCTCCTCGATCCCGCCGTTCGCGATGACCTTGCCGCGGTCGACGACGGTCAGCTCGGAGGCGAGCTGCTCGGCCTCCTCCATGTACTGGGTGGTGAGCAGCACGGTGACGCCGTCGCCGACCATGCGCTTGACCTCGTCCCACACCTCGTTGCGGGTGCGCGGGTCCAGGCCGGTGGTGGGCTCGTCCAGGTAGAGGACGGCCGGGCGACCGATCATGGAGGCGGCCAGGTCGAGGCGGCGCCGCATGCCGCCGGAGTAGGTGCCCGCGGGCCGCTTGCCGGCCTCGGTGAGCGAGAACCGCTCCAGCAGTTCGTCGGCCCGGTGGCGGGCCTCCTTGCGGGGCAGGTCGAGCAGCCGGCCGATCAGGTAGAGGTTCTCCCAGCCGGGGAGCTTCTCGTCCACGGACGCGTACTGTCCGGTGAGCCCGATCACCCGCCGCAACTGCCGGGGCTGCCGTACGACGTCGTAGCCGGCGACGTGGGCGTGCCCGGCGTCGGGCGTGATGAGGGTGGACAGGATCCGCACCAGGGTGGTCTTGCCGGCGCCGTTGGGCCCGAGCACACCCATCACGGTGCCCTCGCGTACGTCCAGGTCGACGCCGTCCAGCGCCTTGGTCTCGCCGTAGTGCTTGACCAGCCCCCGCACGGTGACCGCGCTGCCCGCGGCCGGGGGGTTGTCGTCGATTCGCTTCATGCCGACGACAGTGTCAGGAACCACCGACAAACCACCGACAGCCCACCGACAGCGCCCCCGGAGCACCGACACCCCCCCCGACAAGCACCGCAACCACCCATTGAGCAACCACGACGGCGAGCAACCAGGTCCGCGAGAGCGGCGCCGGCTCAGGCGCAAAAGGGAGACGAGCAACCAGGTCCGCGAGAGCGGCGCCGGCTCAGGCGCAAAGGGGGGCCCCGCCGACGGGGGACGATCGGCGGGGCCCGGTGGTGCCGTGGTGGCTAGTGGACGGAGTGCTCCTCCTGCGGGAACGTTCCGCCGACGACGTCGTCGGCGAACGCCTTCGCCGCGTCGCCGATGACCTGACGCAGGTCGGCGTACTGCTTGACGAACTTCGGCATCCGGCCGCCGGTCAGCCCGAGCATGTCGGTCCACACCAGTACCTGGGCGTCCGTGTCCGGTCCGGCCCCGATGCCGACCGTCGGGATGTGCAGCGTCCGGGTCACCTCGGCGGCCAGCTCGGCCGGCACCAGCTCCAGGACGACCGCGAAGGCGCCCGCGTCCTGCACGGCCTTGGCGTCGCGCAGCAGCTGCTGGGCCGCCTCCTCGCCCCGGCCCTGCACGCGATAGCCCATGGCGTTGACGGACTGCGGGGTGAGGCCGATGTGCGCCATCACGGGGATGCCGGACTCCACCAGCAGCTCGATCTGCCGGTGCGAGCGCTCGCCGCCCTCCAGCTTGACCGCCCCGACGCCCGCCTCCTTGACCAGCCGGGTCGCCGAGCGCAGCGCCTGCACCGGACCCTCCTGGTACGAGCCGAAGGGCAGGTCGGCGACGATCAGGGCGCGGCGGGTGCCCCGTACGACCGCGGCCGAGAGCATGGTCATCTCGTCCAGCGTGACGGGCACGGTGGTGTCGTAGCCGAGGTGGCAGTTGCCCGCGGAGTCGCCGACGAGCATGACCGGGATGCCGGCCTCGTCGAAGACGGACGCGGTCATCGCGTCGTACGCGGTGAGCATGGGCCACTTCTCGCCGCGCTCCTTGGCGGCGGTGATGTCCCGGACGGTGATGCGACGGTTGCTCTTGCCCCCGTACAGCGCCTTGCTCCCGTCGGAGGGCTTGCGCTGAGGCGTCTGGGCAGCCGAGAGCTGCGTCATGGCAACGGCTCCTTCATGTCATCTCGAGGCACCCTGACGGCGTCCCCGGATCCCTCCCATGGTGGCACCTCGCGCCTGCCGACGGCTAGGGGACCCTCGTCATGAGCCGCCGCACCCGTGGGGGCGCCCGTGCCCCGCACCCAGGGGGCGCGCCCATGAAGAGAATGTGCCCGTTTTGTCACAGAGTGGCGTGCACGGGTGGTGAGCGGAACTCTGCACTCCGAATCGTTCGTCCTCGTGCCCGTACGGCCGTCATGGGACGGCGGGATCGGAACCGATCATCCCCTATGGTGCTGAGTCACGGGGGGCGACGGTATGCACGGCAGGCAGTGAGGCAACGGTATGGCGCAGCAGGCGTACGCGACGGAGACGGACGGCGGCGGCTCGGATCCCGAGCGCCGGGAGACCCGGATTCGGCGCCTGCTCGACCGTGTGGTCACCGGCTGGCGCGGCGACCGGGGGATCTGGCGCCGGGGCGTGATCACCGCCGCGGTAGCCGTCCTCCTGGCCGTGGTCATGGCAGCCCACTCGCGCATCCCGAACGCCGTCGGCAACCTCGGCAGCCTCACGGAGACGTTCCTGCCCTGGTTCGGCCTGCTGATCCCGGTCCTGCTGGTGATCGCGGTCGTCCGCAAGTCGGCGACGGCGCTGATCGCGCTGGTGCTGCCGGTGAGCGTGTGGCTCAACCTCTTCGGCGGCCTGCTCTTCGACAAGACCGGCACCGGCGGCGACCTCACGGTGGTCACGCACAACGTCAACGCGGCCAACGCCGACCCCGCCGGCACCGCCCGTGCCGTGGCCGCGTCCGGCGCGGACGTGCTGGCCCTGGAGGAGCTGAAGGCGGCCGCGGTACCGACGTACGAGAAGGTGCTGGCGGCGAAGTACCCCCATCACGCGGTCGTCGGCACCGTCGGGCTGTGGAGCACGTACCCGATCAGCGACGTGAGGGCCGTCGACATCCGGCTGGGCTGGAAGCGCGCGATGCGCGCCACCGTCGCCACCCCGTCCGGACCGCTCGCGGTCTACGTCGCCCACCTGCCCTCCGTTCGGGTGAAGATGGAGGCCGGGTTCACCGCCCGGCAGCGGGACAAGAGCGCCGACGCCCTCGGCGAGGCGATCGCCGACGAGGAACTGCCCCGCACGATCCTGCTCGGCGACCTCAACGGCACCATGAACGACCGCGCGCTCACCGCCGTCACCTCCCAGATGCGCTCCCCGCAGGGCGCCGTGGGGAGCGGCTTCGGCTTCAGCTGGCCGGCGTCGTTCCCGATGGCCCGCATCGACCAGATCCTGGTCAGGGGCGTCGAACCGATGACCAGCTGGACCCTCCCGGCGACGGGCAGCGACCATCTGCCGATCGCCGCGCGTGTGAGGGTCGACACAACGACCGACTGAGATTCGTCGGCGGAATACTCGCCCTGAGAGGCTTTGTTCCGTACGGGAACATACAGACGCTCCTCCCGTACGCACCCCCGCTCTCGAAAGGCGAGACCCCTTCATGCCCCTGGCCCTGCTCGCCCTTGCCGTGGGCGCCTTCGGCATCGGTACCACCGAGTTCGTGATGATGGGCCTGCTGCCCGACGTCGCGGACGACCTGGACATCTCCATCCCCACCGCCGGCCACCTGGTCTCGGCGTACGCGCTGGGCGTCGTCATCGGCGCCCCGCTGCTCGCGGCGGCGACGGCACGGATGTCCCGCCGCACGGTCCTGATCACCCTGATGGCGTTGTTCGTGGTCGGCAACGCCCTCTCGGCCGTCGCCCCCGGCGAGGCCTCCCTCCTGGCCGCCCGCTTCGTCAGCGGTCTGCCGCACGGCGCCTTCTTCGGCGTCGGCGCGGTGGTCGCCACCGGCATGGTGGCGCCGGAACGCAAGGCCCGCTCCGTCTCCCTGATGTTCCTGGGCCTCACCGTCGCCAACATCGTCGGCGTGCCCGCGGCGACGGCCATGGGCCAGCAACTGGGCTGGCGGGCGACGTTCCTCGGCGTGAGCGCGATCGGCGTCGCGGCGATAGCGGCGCTGGCGGTGCTGATCCCCCGCGACCACGCCCCCGCCCCCGCCACGGGCCTGCGCGGCGAGCTGGCCGCCCTGCGCTCCGTCCCCGTCTGGCTGGCGCTCGGCACGACGGTCGCCGGCTTCGGCGCGCTCTTCGCCGCGTACAGCTACATCACGCCGATGCTCACGGACGCCGCCGGGTTCGCCGAGGCCAGCGTGACACTGCTGCTCGCCCTGTTCGGCGTCGGCGCCACCGCGGGCAACCTGCTGGGCGGGCGGCTGGCCGACCACTCCCTGCGGGGCACCCTCTTCGGCGGGCTCACCTCCCTGGTCGTGGTCCTCGCCCTCTTCCCGCTCCTGATGCGCACGGAGGTCACGGCGGCGGTGGCGGTGGCGCTGCTCGGCATGGCGGCCTTCATCACCGGCTCCCCGCTCCAGCTCATGGTCATGGAGAAGGCCTCCGCGGCCCCCTCCCTGGCCTCTTCGGCCAATCAGGCCGCCTTCAACCTCGCCAACGCCGGCGGCGCCTGGATCGGGGGCCTCGCCCTGGCGGCGGGCTTCGGCGTGACGTCCCCGGCGACGGCGGGCGCGGGGCTGGCCGTCCTCGGCCTGGCGGTCGCGGTCGCGGCGTACGCGGTGGACCGCCGCCGGGCCGCCGCCGCTCCGGCGACCGGGCGGGAACGCGTGGTCGCGGCGCACGTGCCGGAGGCCTCGCAGCCGGCGCGACGGTGACGGCGGCGGGGGCCTGCGGCGCTTCGACCGTCGGGCCCTGGTCCCCGGCCCCGGTCCCTGGTCCCGGCCCTGGCCCCGGTTCAGCCGTTGCCCTGGGCATGAGGGGAGCGGATGTCCCGGCGAAACACCGCGTACGCGGCGTGTCGCCGGGACATCCGCTCCCATCCGTCGTGCCGCCGGACTCGCCGGCACGTTCCCCGGCCCGCCCGGCGGCAGCGCAGAATGCGGCAGCGGAAAATTCCGTGCGCGGCCGACGGCCCGGCCGCCAGGATGCGGTGCATGACCATCCTCGTGTCCGACCCGCTCCGCCTAGGTGAGACCCGCCTGCCGGACGGGCGCCTGCTCGGCTGGGCCGAGTGGGGGCCGCCGGACGGGGTGCCCGTCCTGCTGTGCCCCGGCGCGGCCACGAGCCGTCGGCTCGGCTTCGGCGCGGGCGTCGTGGACCGGCTCGGCGTACGCCTGGTCTCGGTCGACCGCCCGGGACTCGGTGCCTCGACCCCGGCCCCCGGCCGGACCCTCGCCGACTTCGCGGCCGACGTCCGCCGTCTGTGCGCGCGGCGGGGCCTGGGGCGCCCGGCCGTGGTGGGCAACTCGCAGGGCGCGCCCTTCGCCCTCGCCTGCGCCGAGGCGGGCCCGGCCGCCGCGCTGGCGCTGGTGTCCGCGGCCGACGAGATCGCCGCGCCCGAGTTCGCCGACGTCCTGCCGCCGGAACTGCGCGCCCTGACCGACCGGGCCGTGCGCGACCCGGCCGCCGCCGAGGAGTTCTTCGCGGGCTTCGACGCGGACGCGATGGGGGAGCTGGTCATGGGAGGCAGCCCCGACTGCGA
This sequence comes from Streptomyces lancefieldiae, assembly GCF_031845825.1. NCBI lineage: Bacteria > Bacillati > Actinomycetota > Actinomycetes > Kitasatosporales > Streptomycetaceae > Streptomyces > Streptomyces lancefieldiae. The sequence continues at coordinate 19,148 of NZ_JAVRFH010000046.1, forward strand.
CCTCGCCGTCTACCGGGACCCGGACTTCTCGGCCGCGTACCGCCGCGCCCTGGCCGAGGGCTTCGCGCAGGGCGCCGCCGCCGGATACGCCCGTGACACGGTCCTGGCCATGGGCCGCTGGCCCTTCGCGCTCGACCGCGTCACCGTCCCGGTCGACATCTGGTACGGCGAGCAGGACACCAGCCACTCACCCGACCACGGCGTCCTCCTCGCCACCCGCCTCCCCGGCGCCCGCCGCCACGTCGTCCCCGGCATCGGCGGCGCCCTGCTGTGGACCCATGCGGAGCAGATCCTGACGACACTGCTCGCACGTCACCCGTAGGCATGCCCGGAATCCCGTTCCCGTCCCCGGGTGCGACCCACCCGCCTACCGTGAGGCACCTCGCGATACGACGCGTACGACGGAGGGGTGCGGATGTCGGTGGACGGCGGGGCGGACGAGGCGGGTTGGGAAGTCGACCCGGATGACGAGTGGGGCGTGGCCGTCATCGCCACGGTGGGACGGCAGCTGAAGCTGCGCCGCGAGGCGGTGGGCATGAGGGCCGCCGACTTCGGGTTGGCGGTCGGGTACGGGGAGGACCTGGTCTACAAGGTCGAGGGCGGCAAGCGGATTCCCCGCCGGGAGTACCTGGAGAAGGCGGACCAGGTGCTGGACGCGGGCGGGCTCCTCGCGGCCACCTGGGAGGACGTGAAGAAGGTCCGGTACCCCAAGCAGGTGCGGGACTTGGCGAAGCTGGAGTCGCGGGCCGTCGAGTCGCTTTCCTACGGCAGCTACAGCCTGCACGGGCTTCTCCAGACGGAGGAGTATGCGCGCGCACTTCTTCGTACGCGTCGGCCGGCTCTCTCGGAGGACGAGGTCGAGAGTGCGCTCGCCGCGCGTATGGGGCGCAAAGCGATCTTCGAGCGTGCCCCGGCCCCGGAACTCAGCTTCGTCCAGGAAGAGGCGACTCTCAGAAGGCCTGTGGGAGGCACGATGGTCCTGCGCGGGCAGCTGGAGCACCTGCTGGAGGTCGCGCAATTGCGGCACGTGGAGATCCAGGTGATGCCGACGTCTCGCGGTGACCATCCGGGAGGAGGTCGGATGCAGGTCCTCAAGTTCGACGACGGCACGGCGGTCGGCCGGGCCGACGACTTGTTCGGCGGTCGGCCCGTCACGGATCCCCGGCAACTGCGCATCCTCGAACTGCGCTATGGCAGTATCCGGGCCGAGGCCCTGCCCGCCCGGGAATCAGTGGCCTTCATCGAACAACTGCTGGGGGAGACATGAGTCGTAAGGGCCCATCCGGACATTTCGCCGACCTGGCCTGGTTCAAGAGCAGCTACAGCGACACCAGCGAGCCCAGTGACTGCGTCGAGGTGGCGGTAACTTCGGCTGCCATCCACGTCCGCGACTCCAAGCACCCCCACGGCCCCCGCCTCGCCGTCACTCGGGCGGCGTGGGCGGGGTTCGTCGCCGGTGCGGGTGGGGGCTGACCCCCCACCCGCACCCGGCGGAGCGCTACAGCAAGTGGCCTCCGGTGGACGCCGTACATGCAGCGTCGACCCAACGGTCGGGTGGTCGGTGTTGGTCGTTCAGCGGACACCGTGGGCCGTCCTCCGGCGGTCCACGGACGGCCCCGCCTTCCGTACTCACATCGGCCAGATGGACGCCTTTGATGCGTGGGCGCCCTGGCACGACTGGCTTGCTCGTGGCCCCGACCTCGTCGACACGCCTGTCACGACTCAAGCATCATCAGGTAACGGGAGAGATGGCCGGATGGTTCGACATGGCTGTTGCTCTCGCGAACCAATTGCACAAACCCCCTGAGGTTAATCAGCGAATGACTGTCGTGAGGGAAGCAGTAGACCGCCGGATCGCGATCAATGAAATGAACGACAGTGAGGTGTGCGATGTCTTTGCCGGTAGAGGCATGCCGATGGCTGAATCCCGTCTGCCGGCCGTCTCAATCCACATGAAGGACTCCAGCAATTCGGACAACTCCCCGATTCGGACGGGCGGAGCAGTTGAATCCCCTAGAGGGTTCAAGTAGCGTGTCTGGCGTGAAAAAGAACCGCCCCGTCAGGGCTAAGGTATTATTCAAGAAGATTGCCGTCACGGCGGCAGTCGCTGCCGGATTTACGGTCGCAATTCCGGCGACACCTGCCGCTGCAGTAAGCTCCGTTGATTGCCGATGGCCCTCGACGATCAACGAGTACGCACGAGTGGAATCGTACGGCTTGCCGACGTGTTTCGCCAATGCCGGTGCGATGAACGTGAATGTTCACGGGGTCTCAATGTTCCATTCGGGCAACAACAAGGTCACGTTCTTCTACACCATAGAAGGCGGAACTTATCAGAACGCCATCACCTTGGAAAAATGGCAGGAGCGCGGCCTGGCGTTCAATGCCACCGCCCACTTGACGTCGCTGGTGATCTGGTGACCTCGTTGCCGTAGAGACTCCGATACCGCCTTTCGGTGAGTGCGCCAAGTCCCCCGTGTCAGCGTCAGCGGGGGACTTGTGACGTTGGTGCGCCTACTCATCATCGGCCCGGCCGCCGGGATATGCCCGTCAGGCCCTTGACCGACAGCAAGGAGCTTTTCTTCCGATGACCGCACAGCCCGTACGCCCTGAGCGCAGTGGTCCCAGGACCGCCTCGGTCATGGATGCCTCGCTGTTCAAGCCCTCTCTCGTCAAAGCGGTGTTCAGGGACGTGACCCCGATGCACGTCTCTCGGTCGGCCGCGTGGGCCGCCGCGTCGGTGACGCGGACAGTGCTGACGGAGATCATCGACGGCGCGAGGAGAGCGGCGGCGGAGGAGGCCCGGAAGAAGCTGGTTCCCGGGGACCTGCTCTCGGCGATCGACCGGAACGTCGAGCTCGAGGTGGGGACCAAGTGGTACGACCACAGCCCGACGTTTCAAGGCCTGACCGGTGCTCTGTACGACGCCGACGGTGTCCTCGTGCCTTCCCGTAAGCGCAGCGGGTCGCGCAAACCGAGTGCTGTGGTCGGCGCCCACAGGTTCGAGGCCGGGGTCAGGAAGCTGCTGCGGAGCCGGGGGGCGACGGCCGTCCCGGCGATGGTCCGCGACCTGGACGGAATCGCGAGCGCGTTCCTGACGGACCTCGCCCGGGACGCGGCCATGGTCGTCCGCGAGGGCGGGGTCAAACGTTTCGGTTCGGTCACCCTGGTGATGTCGGGCGAACCGGCCCCACCCCCGTTCCCCAAGGATTCCGTCGGGGCCCTGTCCGTCCGGAGGGGGGACGGTCGAACCATCGGCAGGGATGACATCCTGGCCGCCACCGCGGTGCAGTTGTTCGGCGGCAACCTCAGGCAGCGAGCCCTCACCGAAGCACGCGAGACGGTACAGAACACGTCGGCCGGAAGACGGCCCGCAGACGGCCCGAGCGGGACCGCCTGACTCCGGGGCCGGAGACCTTTGTCTCCGGCCCCGGGGCACGTCAGGTTGGAAACCTGATCCGACCTGCGCCTAAAGCACCGGCAGCGACTTCCGCAGCTCGAACGCCGTGACCTGCGACCGGTACTCCTCCCACTCCTGCCGCTTGTTGCGCAGGAAGAAGTCGAAGACGTGCTCGCCCAGGGTCTCCGCGACCAGGTCGCTGTGTTCCATCAGGGCGAGGGCCTCGCCGAGGTTCTGGGGGAGCGGCTCGATGCCCAGGGCGCGGCGTTCGGCGTTGGACAGGGCCCAGACGTCGTCCTCGGCACCCGGCGGGAGTTCGTAGCCCTCCTCGATGCCCTTCAGCCCGGCGGCCAGCAGGACGGCGTAGGTCAGGTACGGGTTGGCGCCGGAGTCGATGGAGCGGACCTCGACGCGGGCCGAGCCGGTCTTGCCGGGCTTGTACATCGGCACGCGGACCAGCGCCGAGCGGTTGTTGTGGCCCCAGCAGATGTACGACGGGGCCTCGCCGCCCGCGCCGGCCGTGCGCTCGGAGCCGCCCCAGATGCGCTTGTAGGAGTTCACCCACTGGTTGGTGACCGCGGAGATCTCCGCCGCGTGCCGCAGCAGGCCCGCGATGAAGGACCGGCCGACCTTGGAGAGCTGGTACTCCGCACCGGACTCGTAGAACGCGTTGCGGTCGCCCTCGAAGAGCGAGAGGTGCGAGTGCATGCCCGAGCCGGGGTACTCCGAGAACGGCTTCGGCATGAAGGTGGCCTGCAGGCCCTGCTCCAGCGCGACCTGCTTCATCACCAGGCGGAACGTCATGATGTTGTCGGCCGTGGAGAGCGCGTCCGCGTAGCGCAGGTCGATCTCCTGCTGGCCGGGGGCGCCCTCGTGGTGGGAGAACTCCACCGAGATGCCCATCGACTCCAGCATGGTGATGGCCTGGCGGCGGAAGTCCATGCCGATGTTCTGCGGGGTGTGGTCGAAGTACCCGGAGTTGTCGGCGGGCGTCGGGACCGAGCCGTCGACCGGCTTGTCCTTCAGCAGGAAGAACTCGATCTCCGGGTGGGTGTAGAAGGTGAACCCCAGGTCGGAGGTGCGGGCCAGGGCGCGCTTGAGGACGAAGCGCGGGTCGGCGAAGGAGGGGGAGCCGTCCGGCATCAGGATGTCGCAGAACATCCGCGCCGTGCCGGGGGCCTCCGCGCGCCACGGCAGGACCTGGAAGGTCGACGGGTCCGGCTTGGCGATCATGTCGGACTCGTAGACCCGGGCGAAGCCCTCGATCGCGGAGCCGTCGAAGCCGATGCCCTCGTCGAAGGCCTGCTCGAGCTCGGCCGGGGCCACGGCGACGGACTTGAGGAAGCCCAGAACGTCCGTGAACCACAGGCGTACGAACCGGATGTCGCGCTCCTCCAGCGTCCGGATCACGAACTCCTGCTGCTTGTCCATCTTCCGCTTCCCCATCCTTGCTGGTCAGGCCGCCTGTCTCCGGTACGGCGGGAGGCGGTCGGGCACTCGAGCATCACACCACAGCACGGTTTCGTGTGCGTTGCGGACCTCGATCGGCAGACCGATCCCCGCCTGAACGTCTCACGTACGTCGGGTGCACCGCTCTCCCCGCAGAGTAGAGGCCACGTGTTCGATCGGGCCATTCCTGGGATCCCACCGGACAGATCCGGCGGCGGATCCTGTGACCTCCCTACGAAGGACCACCCCTCCACCATTACGATCAGCGGACTCACCGCCCCCTCTTTCTTTTTCTTTCTTTCCCAGAAGGGCACACCTCATGGGTTCCGCCAAGAAGAGCAGCAACACGGCGCGACAGGCACGCATAGCCGAGATGCGGCGCGCCGAGGAGGCCCGCGAGCGCCGGAACCGGATCCTCACGATCGCGGTCAGCACCGTGATCGTCGCCGGTCTCGTCGTCGGCGGGGTCGTCCTCGTCCGGTCGCAGTCCGGCGACTCCGACGACGCCACGGCGTCCGACGACAAGAGCACCGGCAAGTTCGTCGCCGGGCAGGACGGGGTGCAGACCTGGGAGGGGAACCTGTCCCGCAACCACGTCGCCAAGAAGGTGACGTACCCCGTCGATCCCCCGGTCGGCGGCGACCACAACCAGGTCTGGATGAACTGCGACGGCGACGTCTACACCAAGCCGCTCAACAAGGAGAACGCCGTGCACTCGCTGGAGCACGGCGCCGTCTGGGTCACGTACACCGACAAGGCCCCGAAGGCCGACGTGCAGAAACTGGCGGCGAAGGTGGAGAAGACGCCGTACTCCCTGATGAGCCCGAACAGCGCGCAGAAGGACCCGATCATGCTCACCGCCTGGGGCCACCAGCGCACGGTGACGGGCGCCGACGACCCGAACGTGGACAAGTTCTTCGAGAAGTTCGTCCAGGGCGAGCAGACCCCCGAGCCGGGAGCCGCCTGCACCAACGGACTGTCGGAGTGAGACCGTGAAACCGAAGCAGGCCGGCTGGATCGTGGCGGCCGCCGCGGCGGCGCTCGTCGCGGCCGGTGCGATCACCTACGCGGTCGCCGGGGACGACGGCGCCGACCGCGTCCCGGCGGCCGACTCCGCGGACGCCGGCTTCGCGCGGGACATGGCGGTGCACCACCAGCAGGCCGTCGAGATGTCGTACATCGTGCGCGACCGCACCGAGGACGAGGAGGTGCGGCGGCTCGCGTACGACATCGCGCAGACGCAGGCCAACCAGCGCGGCATGATGATCGGCTGGCTCGACCTGTGGGGGCTGCCCAAGGTGTCCTCCGACCCGCCGATGACCTGGATGGGCATGGGCGACATGCCCTCCGCCGGGAAGGGCTCGCTGATGCCGGGGATGGCCACCGACGCCGAGATGGAGCGGCTCGGGACCCTGAACGGCAGGCAGGCGGAGGTCTTCTACCTCCAGCTGATGACCGAGCACCACAAGGGCGGCGTCCACATGGCCGAGGGGTGCGTGGAGAAGTGCACGGTCGGGGTGGAGAGGCGGCTGGCCCGGGGGATGGTGGAGTCGCAGGAGTCGGAGATCCGGCTGATGGCGGACCTGCTGGCCGAGCGGGGCGCGAAGCCGCGGGCCTGAGGCCGGGCCCGGCGGCGCGCCACCCCATCGCGTCGTTCTGACGATTAGACTGGGTGCGTGCCTCAACTACGACTCGCCCTGAACCAGATCGACTCCACCGTCGGCGACATCGCCGAGAACGCGGAGTCGGTCGTCCGCTGGACCCGGCACTCGGCCGAGCAGGGAGCGCACCTGGTGGCGTTCCCGGAGATGATGCTGACCGGGTATCCCGTCGAGGACCTGGCTCTCAGGCCGTCCTTCGTGGAGGCCTCCCGCGCCGCCCTGCGCTCCCTCGCGGCGCGGCTCGCGGACGAGGGCCTCGGCGGGCTGCCCGTGGTCGTGGGCTACCTCGACCGCTCGGCGACGGCCCGGCCGAAGTACGGCCAGCCGGCGGGCGCCCCGCAGAACGCGGCGGCGGTGCTGCACGGCGGCGAGGTGGTGCTGACCTTCGCCAAGCACCACCTGCCGAACTACGGCGTCTTCGACGAGTTCCGCTACTTCGTGCCCGGCGACACCATGCCGGTGGTGCGGGTGCGCGGCGTCGACGTGGCCCTGGCCATCTGCGAGGACCTGTGGCAGGACGGCGGCCGGGTGCCGGCCGCGCGCTCGGCGGGGGCCGGACTGCTGCTCTCCGTCAACGCCTCGCCCTACGAGCGGGACAAGGACGACACCCGGCTGGAGCTGGTGCGCAAGCGGGCCCAGGAGGCCGGGTGCACCACGGCGTACCTCGCGATGATCGGCGGGCAGGACGAACTCGTCTTCGACGGCGACTCGATCGTGGTCGACCGGGACGGCCAGGTCGTGGCGCGGGCCCCGCAGTTCTCCGAGGTCTGCATGGTGCTGGACCTCGACCTGCCGGCCGCGGACGCCGACGCCCCGGCCGGCGTGGTCGACGACGGGCTGCGCATCGACCGGGTGGTGCTGTCCGAGGAGCCGGTGCCCGCCTACGACCCCGGGCTGTCCGGCGGACACGCCGAGCGGCTGGACGACGACGAGGAGGTCTACTCGGCGCTGGTCGTCGGGCTGCGCGCCTACGTCGCGAAGAACGGCTTCCGCTCGGTGCTGATCGGGCTGTCCGGCGGCATCGACTCCTCCCTCGTCGCGGCGATCGCCTGCGACGCGCTGGGCGCGGAGAACGTGTACGGGGTGTCGATGCCGTCCAAGTACTCCTCGGGGCACTCCAAGGACGACGCGGCGGAGATGGCGCGCCGGACCGGGCTCAACTACCGCACCGTGGCGATCGAGCCGATGTTCGACGCGTACATGGGCTCGCTGGGCCTGAGCGGGCTCGCCGAGGAGAACCTCCAGTCACGCCTGCGCGGCACCCTGCTGATGGCGATCTCCAACCAGGAGGGCCACATCGTCCTGGCGCCGGGCAACAAGTCGGAGCTGGCGGTCGGGTACTCGACGCTGTACGGCGACTCCGTGGGCGCCTACGGGCCCATCAAGGACGTCTACAAGACGTCGGTCTTCCGCCTGGCCGAGTGGCGCAACCGGGCCGCCGAGGCCCGCGGGCAGACCCCGCCGATCCCCGAGAACTCGATCACCAAGCCCCCGAGCGCCGAGCTGCGCCCCGGCCAGGTCGACACCGACTCCCTGCCCGACTACCCGGTGCTGGACGCCATCCTCGAGCTGTACGTCGACCGGGACCGGGGCGCGGACGAGATCGTGGCGGCCGGGTACGACCGGGAGCTGGTGACGAAGACGCTGCGGATGGTCGACACCGCGGAGTACAAGCGGCGGCAGTACCCGCCGGGCACCAAGATCTCGGCGAAGGGCTTCGGCAAGGACCGCCGCCTGCCGATCACCAACCGGTGGCGGGAGACCGGCTGACGCGGCCCCGGGCCGACTCCGCCGTCCGGAGCCGGCCCGCGGACCCCGCGGACGCCGTACCGCCGCCGTCGCTGCTGCCACCGGCAGCCGGAGCTACCGCCGGCGCCGGCGGCTAGCGCTGCCGCTTCAGCTCCGCCAGCACCTGGTACAGGGGCTCCGTCTCCCGGCGCCGGTACTCCTGGATCGCCCAGCCGTTGCCGTCCGGGTCCTTGAAGTACATGAAGGTGGCCCCGTCGTCCGGTGCGTACTGCACCGGCTCGGAGACGTCCAGACCACGTCCCACCAGCTCCTTGTGGGCCGCCTTGATGTCGGCGACGCACAGCTGCAGGCCCTGGTACGAACCGGGGGCGGGGCGGCTCTGTCCCTGGGCCATCTCCCAGATGGCGTCGCCGAGGGCGATCGAGCAGCCGGAGCCCGGAGGCGTGAGCTGGACGATCCGCATCCCCGGCATGACCTCCTGGTCGATGTCGACGTGGAAGCCGACCTTGTCCCGGTAGAAGTCCCGGGAGCGGTCGATGTCGGTGACGGGCAGGGGAATGACTTCGAGGGTGAAGTCCATGGCGTGACTCCTTCGACTTCGTTGTCGAACACGGGTAAGTCAGCACAGTGATCGGTCGAACACAATGATCGGTCGAACGCAGTGGCAGTAGGGGTACCGCGTCAGTAGTGGTACCGCGCCTGGACGATGATCAGCGCGTCGTTGGTCGGCTTGTACACGAGACGGTGTGTGTCGTCGATGCGTCGTGACCAGTAGCCCGACAGGTCGCCCTTCAGCGGCTCCGGCTTGCCGATGCCCTTGAACGGGTCACGTGTGATGTCGGTGATCAGTTTGTTGATCCGCTTGGTCACCTTCCGGTCGCTCTCGGCCCAGTGGACGTAGTCCTCCCAGCCGTGCGACGTGAAAGTGATCTTCACGCGCTCTCCGCGTCCGGATCGATCAGCTCACGCTGCCGGGCGCCGCCGGACTCGGCCTCGGCGATGGAGTCGAGCAGACGACGGGCGTTCTTGGGAGAACGCAGGAGGTGCACCGTTTCCGTCCAGGCCGTGAAGTCCTCCTCGGACATGAGGACGGCGTTTCCCTTGCGGGAAGTGATGTGCACCGGGGCATGGTCCTCGTTGACCTGCTCTATCAGGGGGAAGAGGTTCTGACGGGCTTCGCTGGCGGTGATGGACATACCGGTGCCTCCCTTCGCGGCTTGTACAAGATATCGTACGAGTGTGGAGTGGTCCACCCGAGGCCGGGATCCACGGCGCGGACCGCTCCCCCCGGCATGCCCGGCGCCTTGGCGCGGCACCCCGGTTACGCTCAAGGCCGGACGACCTTGATCCGACGGGTCCCATCCCACCGGCCCGTCCGTCCCGCAGGTCCGACAGGAGGCCGAGATGACGTCGCCGGGGCGCCGGAGCAGTACCTTCACACGGCTGCTGCGGCACGGCTTCACCGATCCCTCGGCCGCCGAGCGGCTGCTGGACGGCGCGGAGCTGGAGCCGGTCCGCGCCGACCCGGTCCTGCTGGAGGCGCTGGGCGCCACCGCCGACCCGGACCTCGCCCTGCACGGCCTGGCCCGGCTGCTGGAGGCACAGCCCGACCCGACCGCCCGCCGGGAGCTGCTGGACACCCTGATAGCGGCCAAACCGCTGCGCGACCGCCTCCTCGGCGTGCTCGGCGCCTCCGAGGCGCTCGCCGACCACCTCGCCCGGCACGCCGGCGACTGGCAGGCCCTCGTCACCTACGAGCCGCGCGACCTGCACCGGGGTGTCGAGGAGTTCGAGCGCGGCCTCGCCGAGGCGACCGACCCCGTCTCCCTGCGCGTCGCCTACCGGCGCTGCCTGCTGTCCATCGCCGCCCGCGACGTGTGCGGGACCATCGACGTCGCCGAGACCGCCGCCGAGCTGGCCGACCTCGCCACCGCCACCCTGCGCGCCGCGCTGGCCCTCGCCGAGGCGGACGCGCCCGAGGACGCCGCCCTGTGCCGGCTCGCGGTGATCGCGATGGGCAAGTGCGGCGGCCACGAGCTGAACTACGTCTCCGACGTCGACGTCATCTTCGTGGGGGAGGCGGTGGACGGGGCCGACGAGGCCAGGGCGCTCAGGGCCGCGACCTCGCTCGCCTCGCACATGATGCGGATCTGCTCCGAGACGACCGTCGAGGGCTCCATCTGGCCCGTCGACGCCAATCTCCGCCCCGAGGGCCGCAACGGCCCGCTGGTGCGCACCCTGAGCAGCCACCTCGCCTACTACCAGCGCTGGGCCAAGACCTGGGAGTTCCAGGCGCTGCTCAAGGCCCGCCCGGTGGCCGGCGACCCCGACCTCGGCGCGGAGTACGTCGCAGCCCTGCAACCCCTGGTGTGGCAGGCCGCCGACCGCGAGAACTTCGTCCCCGACGTGCAGAAGATGCGCCGCCGGGTGGTGGAGAACATCCCCGTCGCCGAGGTCGACCGGCAGCTCAAGCTGGGCCCCGGCGGCCTCAGGGACGTCGAGTTCGCCGTGCAGCTCCTCCAACTGGTGCACGGGCGGGCGGACGCCTCCCTGCACAGCGGTACGACGCTGGACGCGCTGGACGCGCTGGCCGCGGGCGGCTACGTCGGCCGGGTCGACGCCGCCCAGCTCGACGAGGCGTACCGCTTCCTGCGCTCCATGGAGCACCGCATCCAGCTCCACCGGCTGCGGCGCACCCACCTCGTGCCCGAGGACGAGGCCGACCTGCGCCGCCTCGGCCGCTCCCTCGGGCTGCGCACCGACCCGGTCGCCGGGCTGCTGCGCGCGTGGAAGCGGCACGCCTCCGTCGTACGCCGGCTGCACGAGAAGCTGTTCTACCGGCCGCTGCTCGACGCCGTCGCCCAGCTGGCGCCCGGCGAGGCCCGGCTGAGCGCCGAGGCCGCGCGGGAGCGCCTGGTCGCCCTCGGATACGCCGACCCGGCCGCCGCCCTCAGGCACCTGGAGGCGCTGGCGTCCGGCGTGACCCGCAAGGCGGCCATCCAGCGGACCCTGCTGCCCGTGCTGCTCGGCTGGTTCGCCGACTCCGCCGACCCGGACACCGGCCTCCTCAACTTCCGCAAGGTCTCCGACGCGCTCGGCAACACGCCCTGGTACCTGCGGCTGCTGCGGGACGAGGGCGCGGCGGCCGAGAACCTCGCCCGTGTGCTCTCCGCCGGGCGGCTCGCCCCCGACCTGCTGATGCGGGCGCCCGAGGCCGTCGCGCTGCTCGGGGACGGCGACGCCGGGGGACTGACGCCGCGCGGACGGGCCCAGCTGGAGCAGGAGACACTCGCCGCGGTCCGCCGCGCCGACGGCGCCGTCCAGGCGGTCACGGCCGCGCGCGGCATGCGGCGCCGCGAGCTGTTCCGTACGGCCGCCGCGGACATCGTCGGCTCCTACGGCACCGACGCGCAGCCCGTCGAGGCCGACCAGGGCGCCCTGGTGGACCGGGTCGGCGCCGCCGTGTCGGACCTGACGGCGGCGACGCTGGCGGGGACGCTCAGGGCGGTCGTGAGGGAGGGCTGGGGCGACACCCTGCCGACCCGGTTCGCGGTCATCGGCATGGGCCGGTTCGGCGGGCACGAGCTGGGCTACGGCTCCGACGCGGACGTGCTGTTCGTGCACGAGCCCCGCGACGGGGTGGACGAGCGGGAGGCGTCCGACGCGGCGAACAAGGTCGTCTCCGAGATGCGGCGCCTCCTCCAGGTGCCCAGCGCCGACCCGCCCCTGATCATCGACGCCGGCCTGCGCCCCGAGGGCAAGTCCGGCCCGCTGGTGCGGACGCTGAAGTCGTACGAGGCCTACTACCGGCGCTGGTCACTGGTGTGGGAGTCGCACGCCCTGCTGCGGGCCGAGTTCGTGGCCGGCGACGAGGATCTGGGGCGGCGGTTCATCGAGTTGGTCGATCCGCTGCGGTACCCGGCCGGCGGGCTCGGGGAGGACGCCGTACGGGAGATCCGGCGGCTCAAGGCCCGGATGGAGTCCGAGCGGCTGCCGCGCGGCGCGGACCCCAAGCTGCACGCCAAACTGGGGCCGGGCGGGCTGTCCGACGTGGAGTGGACCGTGCAGCTGTTCCAGTTGCGGTACGGCCACCGGGAGGCGGGGCTGCGGACCACCCGGACGCGTCAGGCCCTGGCCGCCGCGGCCGACGCCGGGCTCGTCTCGGCGGAGAACGCCGGGACACTCGACGAGGCGTGGGTGCTGGCGACGCGCGTGCGCAACGCGGTGATGCTGGTGCGCGGGCGGGCCGGTGACACCTTCCCGACCGACCCCCGCGAGCTGGCGGCGGTGGGCCGCTACCTGGGCCACGGCCCCGGCCACGCGGGCGACATGCTGGACGAGTACCGCCGCACGGCCCGCCGGGCCCGGACAGCGGTGGAGGAACTCTTCTACACCTAGCCCAGCCACCGCCCAGCCTCAGCGCCGGGCACGTCTATGCCCGCGTAGGCATCCAAGACCCCCACCGGTCATCAACCCCCGGCACCCACCGCGGCAGCGCGTGCGGCAGCGCGCCGTACCACACCGCCGTCACCCCGTACCCGAACCCCAGACACAGCACGCCCCCCACCGCGTCCAGCCAGAAGTGGTTGGCGGTGGCGACGATCACCACCAGCGTGAGCACCGGATACACCAGCCCCAGCACCCGCACCCAGGGCACCGACGCCAGCGCGAAGATCGTCACTCCGCACCACACCGACCACCCGATGTGCATCGACGGCATCGCCGCGTACTGGTTGGACATGTTCTTCAGGTCCCCGGACGCCATCGACCCCCACGTCTCATGGACCATCACGGTGTCGATGAAACGCCCCCCGTTCATCAGACGGGGCGGGGCGAGCGGATACAGGTAGTAGCCGACCAGGGCGATGCTCGTCGTCGCGAAGAGAACGAGCCGGGTCGCGGCGTAGCGCCCGGGGTGGCTGCGGTACAACCACACCAGCACACCCAGGGTCATCACGAAGTGCAGCGTGGCGTAGTAGTAGTTCATGCCGACGACCAGCCAAGTCACCGAGTTCACGGCGTGGTTGACCCACTCCTCGACCGCGATGCCGAGTTGCCGCTCGACCCGCCAGATCCAGTCGGCGTTGCGCAGCGCCTGTGCCCGCTGCTCCGGTACGGCGTTGCGGACGAGCGAGTACGTCCAGTAACTGAGCGCGATCAGCAGGATCTCGAACCACAGGCGGGGCCGACGGGGCGCGCGGAGCCGGTGCATGAGGCTCCCGCCCTGCCCCGTCTCCTCCGTGACGGGGCGCGGAACGGCCTCTTCCAGGCGTTCCGGAGTCCTCACGGTCACGTCACCCATAGGTATGAAGTCTGCCAGAAAAGCCTTCCGCCACCGATCATCCCCCTGCCGGGTGCGGCCCGCACCCGTGGCCCCGGAGGAGGGGTCAGGACCGGTTGCGCTCGCCCGGCGCCGACGCCGTCGAGCCGCGGACCACCAGCTCCGGCATGAACACGAACTCGCTGTGCGGCGCGGGAGTTCCGCCGATCTCCTCCAGCAGCGTGCGCACCGCCGCCTGTCCCATCGCGGGGACCGGCTTGCGGACGGTCGTCAGCGGCGGGTCGGTGAAGGCGATCAGCGGCGAGTCGTCGAAGCCGACGACCGAGATGTCCTTGGGTACGTCCAGGCCCTGCTGCCGGGCCGCCCGTATCGCGCCCAGCGCCATCATGTCGCTGGCGCACACCACCGCCGTGCAGTTGCGCTCGATGAGCGCGGTGGCCGCCGCCTGGCCGCCCTCCAGGGTGTAGAGGGAGTGCTGGACGAACTCCTTCTCCACGGTCTCGGGACTCACGTCCAGTTGGTCCTGGACGGTGCGGACGAAGCCCTCGATCTTGCGCTGCACGGGCACGAACCGCTTTGGACCGAGGGCCAGCCCGATGCGGGTGTGGCCGAGCGAGACGAGGTGCGTGACCGCGAGGCTCATCGCGGCGCGGTCGTCGGGGGAGATGAACGGCGCCTGCACCTTCGAGGAGAAGCCGTCGACGAGGACGAACGGCACGCCCTGCGCGCGCAGCCGCTCGTAGCGCTGCATGTCGGCGTTGGTGTCGGCGTGCAGACCGGAGACGTAGATGATGCCGGCGACCCCTCGGTCGACCAGCATCTCCGTCAGCTCGTCCTCCGTGGAGCCGCCCGGGGTCTGGGTGGCGAGCACCGGCGTGTAGCCCTGGCGGGTCAGCGCCTGCCCGATGACCTGGGCCAGCGCCGGGAAGATGGGGTTCTCCAGCTCCGGGGTGATCAGGCCCACCAGGCCCTCGCTGCGCTGCCGCAGCCGCACGGGGCGCTCGTAGCCCAGTACGTCGAGGGCGGCGAGTACGGACTGTCGGGTGGTGGCGGCGACGCCCGGCTTCCCGTTGAGGACGCGGCTGACCGTCGCTTCGCTCACCCCCGCCTGGGCGGCGATGTCGGCAAGCCGTGTGGTCACAGGGGTGGACTGTACCTGTCGGACGGCGCCTTGCCCACCGATCGGGCGCCGTGGGCGGCCCGTTGGACGGCTCGGCGCGGGCTGCTGCGACATCGCGGCTCCCTGGAGAAAGTGGCGGCAAGAGCTTGCAGAGTCTTGCACAACCAGCCGGATACCGCTCGCTCCCCGTAAACAAGCGTCTCATGACGGTCGCCAGGAGGTCACGCGCGGATAACTTCGAGGCTTTCTTGCACTTTTTTGCTGCAAGACCTTTCGTCCGCGCTTACATCGCTGTTACGTTCACGTCGCCCGACGGCGGCAATGACGCGGTCGGTGTCGGCAGGAGCGGCGGACGGGCCCGCACCCTGCACCACACGGGCTTTCACCCTCAAGGAGAACTCATGCGGCGTGGCATAGCGGCCACCGCGCTGGTGGCGTCCCTCGCCCTCGCGGCGACGGCGTGCGGCGGGGACGGCGACAGCGACAGCGAGTCGGGCGGACCGGTCACCATCACTTACTGGGACACCTCCAACGCGACCAACGAGGCGCCGACCTACAAGGCCCTGGTCAAGGAGTTCGAGGCCGCCAACAAGGGCATCAAGGTCAACTTCGTCAACGTCCCCTTCGACCAGGCGCAGAACAAGTTCGACACCGCCGCCGGCGCCCAGGGCGCCCCGGACGTGCTGCGCGCCGAGGTCGGCTGGACCCCCGCATTCGCCAAGAAGGGCTTCTTCCTGCCGCTGGACGGCACCGAGGCCCTCGCCGACCAGGCCAAGTTCCAGCCCAACCTGATCGAGCAGGCCAAGTACGAGGGCAAGACGTACGGCGTGCCGCTGGTCACCGACACCCTCGCCTTCGTATACAACAAGGAACTCTTCGCGAAGGCCGGCGTCGGGGCCCCCAAGACCTGGGACGACCTGAAGAAGGCCGCCGCCACCATCAAGGACAAGACGGGCGTCGACGGCTTCTGGGGCTCGACCGCGGGCTACTACGCCCAGCCGTTCCTGTACGGCGAGGGCACCGACACGGTCGACGCCGAGGCCAAGAAGGTCACCGTCAAGTCGCCCGCGGCCGAGAAGGCCTACGGCACCTGGCTGAGCCTGTTCGACGGCAAGGGCCTGCACAAGGCCGACACCACCGCCGACGCCTACGCGCACATCCAGGACGCGTTCGTCAACGGCAAGGTCGCCTCGACGATCCAGGGCCCGTGGGAGATCACCAACTTCTACAAGGGCGCCGCGTTCAAGGACAGGAAGAACCTCGGCATCGCCACCGTCCCGGCCGGTTCCACCGGCAAGGCGGGCGCCCCGACCGGCGGCCACAACCTGTCGGTGTACGCCGGCTCGGACAAGGCGCACCAGGAGGCGGCGCTGAAGTTCGTGAAGTTCATGACCTCGGCGAAGTCCCAGGAGACCGTCGCCCTGAAGAACTCCACGCTGCCGACCCGCGACGACGCCTACACGGACACGGTCAAGGCCGACCCGGGCATCGCCGGCTACCAGACGGTCCTGCCGGCCGCCCAGCCGCGCCCGGCCCTGCCCGAGTACAGCTCCCTGTGGGCCCCGCTGGACGACGAGCTGCCGCAGATCGCCGGCGGCAAGGAGTCCCTGGACAAGGGCCTGAGCGACGCCGAGACCGCGATCGCCAAGCTGGTGCCGGACTTCGGCAAGTGAGTCCGTGTGGCTGCCGGGTCCCCCTCCCCCGGGGCGGGGGACCCGGCGGCCACCGGCCCGCGCGTCGTCCCCCCCCCCTGTTCCGCTGACGCTCCAGTCGATCCTCCTGATGCTCCCGAAGGTGTCGAACCATGACAGTCGCCATCGACCGCGCGACCGGCAAGCGCCGCGGTGACCGCACCCCGCGGCCCGGCCTCGGCCGGCGTCTGAAAGACGGATACCAGAAGCACTGGTACGCCTACGCGATGATCGCGCCGGTGGCCGTCGTGCTCGGCGTCCTCGTGCTGTACCCGCTGGGGTACGGCCTCTACCTCACGCTCACCGACGCCAACAGCCTCAACTCCGCGCGCACCATCGGCGTCAACGAGATCGCGGCCACCTACAAGTTCGTCGGCCTGGACAACTACGCCGACATCCTGTGGGGACCGACGGCGTACGACCGCTTCTGGTCGCACTTCATCTGGACGATCGTGTGGACCGCGCTCTGCGTCGGCCTGCACTACTTCATCGGCCTGGGCCTCGCCCTGCTGCTCAACCAGAAGCTGCGCGGGCGCACCTTCTACCGGCTGATCCTGGTCCTGCCGTGGGCCGTGCCCACCTTCGTCACCGTCTTCGGCTGGCGGTTCATGCTCGCCGACAGCGGCATCATCAACTCCGGGCTCGAAGCGCTGCACCTGCCGACCCCGCTGTGGCTGGAGGACGTCTTCTGGCAGCGGTTCGCCGCGATCATGGTCAACACCTGGTGCGGTGTGCCGTTCATGATGGTCTCGCTCCTCGGCGGTCTGCAGTCCATCGACGCCAGCCTCTACGAGGCCGCCGAGATGGACGGCGCGAACGCCTGGCAGCGGTTCCGCCACGTCACCCTGCCCGGGCTCAGGTCGGTCAGCTCCACCGTCGTCCTGCTCGGCATCATCTGGACCTTCAACCAGTTCGCCGTGATCTTCCTGCTGTTCGGCAACACCGCCCCCGAGGCGCAGATCCTCGTCACCTGGGCGTACCAGCTCGGCTTCGGACAGCAGCCGCGCGACTTCGCGCAGTCCGCCGCCTACGGCATCCTGCTGCTGGCCATCCTGATCGTCTTCACCTCCTTCTACCGCCGCTGGCTGAACCGCAATGAGCAGCAGCTCGCGAACTGAGGCAGGAGCCCCCATGAGTACAAGCACCGTGCCGACCGAGGCTCCCGCGGAGCAGGCCACCGCGTCCACCACGCGGCCGCGCCCGGCGCGCGGGCGCGCCGAGCGCAGCCGCGCCGCGTCCCTCGCCTCCCACGGCATCCTGACCGTCGCGAGCCTCGTCGCGATCTTCCCGATCGCCTGGCTGGTCTACCTGTCCCTCGGCCCGGACAAGGACGACTATCTGCACCCCGGGCGCATCTGGTCGAAGATGACCTTCGACAACTACGCGTTCGTGCTCCAGGACACGAACTTCTTCGAATGGCTGAAGAGTTCGCTGATCGTCTCGCTGGGCACCACGGTCATCGGCGTGATGGTCGCCGCCACCACCGGCTACGCGGTCTCCCGGATGCGCTTCCCGGGCTACAAGAAGCTCATGTGGGTCCTCCTGGTCACCCAGATGTTCCCCATCGCGGTCCTGATCGTGCCGATGTACCAGATCCTGTCCGACCTGCGGCTCATCGACAACTACCTCGGCCTGATCCTCGTCTACTGCTCGACCGCGGTGCCGTACTGCGCCTGGCTGCTCAAGGGCTACTTCGACACCATCCCGTTCGAGATCGACGAGGCCGGCCGCGTCGACGGACTGAGCCCCTTCGGCACCTTCTTCCGGCTGATCCTGCCGCTCGCGAAGCCGGGCCTCGCGGTCGCCGGCTTCTACAGCTTCATCACCGCCTTCGGCGAGGTCGCCTTCGCCTCGACGTTCATGCTGAGCGACACGAAGTACACCTTCGCCGTCGGACTGCAGAGCTTCGTCAGCGAGCACGACGCGCAGCGCAACCTGATGGCGGCGACCGCCGTGCTCGTCGCGATACCCGTCTCCGCCTTCTTCTACCTCGTGCAGAAGAACCTGGTGACCGGCCTCACCGCCGGCGGCACGAAGGGCTGACGCCCACCGACCCCCGCGCCCCAGCGCGCGGGTGGCGGCCGCGGTGCCCATCCGACCCCGCCGGCACCGCGGCCGCCTCGTCACCCGTCGCTACTCGTCGCCACTCGTCGACACCCGCCGTCACTCGCCGACCCCCGTCGACACCCGCCGTCGTACCACCACGACCGCGACTCCATGACCCGAACCTCCTCGTCACGTATCAAGGACGCCATGAGCCAGCAGCACTCCGCCGCACCGGCCCCCACCTCCGCCACCGCCACTGCCACGAGGCGCCGCGACTGGTGGCGCGACGCGGTCATCTACCAGGTGTACCCGCGCAGCTTCGCCGACAGCAACGGCGACGGCATGGGCGACCTGGAGGGTGTCCGCGCCCGCCTGCCGTACCTGCGCGACCTGGGCGTGGACGCCGTGTGGCTCAGCCCCTTCTACGCCTCCCCGCAGGCCGACGCCGGCTACGACGTCGCCGACTACCGGGCCGTCGACCCCATGTTCGGCACCCTGCTGGACGCCGACGCGCTGATCCGCGACGCCCACGGGCTGGGACTGCGCATCATCGTCGACCTGGTCCCCAACCACTCCTCCGACCAGCACGAGTGGTTCAAGCGCGCCCTCGCCGAGGGCCCCGGCTCCCCGTCGCGGGACCGGTACCACTTCCGTCCCGGCAAGGGCGAGAACGGCGAACTGCCGCCCAACGACTGGGAGTCCATCTTCGGCGGCCCCGCCTGGACCCGGGTCACCGAGCCCGACGGCACGCCGGGGGAGTGGTACCTGCACCTGTTCGCGCCCGAGCAGCCCGACTTCAACTGGGAACACCCGGCCGTCGGCGACGAGTTCCGGTCCATCCTGCGCTTCTGGCTGGACATGGGCGTCGACGGGTTCCGCATCGACGTCGCCCACGGCATGGTGAAGGCCGAGGGCCTGCCGGACCTGGGGGACCACGAGCAGCTCAAGCTGCTGGGCAACGATGTCATGCCGTTCTTCGACCAGGACGGCGTCCACGACATCTACCGCCAGTGGCGGCTCATCCTCGACGAGTACTCGGGCGAGCGCATCTTCGTCGCCGAGGCGTGGACCCCGACCGTCGAGCGCACCGCGAACTACGTCCGCCCCGACGAACTGCACCAGGCGTTCAACTTCCAGTACCTGGGCACCCACTGGGACGCCGAGGAGCTGCGCACGGTCATCGACCGCACGCTGGACGCCATGCGCCCGGTCGGAGCCCCCGCCACCTGGGTCCTCTCCAACCACGACGTCACCCGGCACGCCACCCGCTTCGCCAACCCGGCGGGCCTCGGCACCCAGATCCGCCTGGCCGGCGACCGCGAGCTGGGCCTGCGCCGGGCCCGCGCGGCCACCCTCCTCATGCTGGCCCTGCCCGGCTCGGCCTACGTCTACCAGGGCGAGGAACTGGGCCTGCCGGACGTCGTCGACCTCCCGGACGAGGTGCGCCAGGACCCGGCGTACTTCCGGGGCGCCGGCCAGGACGGCTTCCGCGACGGCTGCCGGGTGCCGATCCCGTGGACGCGCACGGGATCGTCGTACGGCTTCGGCGACGGCGGCAGCTGGCTGCCGCAGCCGGCGGGCTGGGGCGAGCTGAGCATCGAGGCGCAGACCGGCGACCCCGGCTCGACCCTGGAGCTGTACCGCGCCGCGCTGTCGGCGCGCCGGGAGCAGGCCGACCTGGGCGCCGGCGACGCCGTGGAGTGGCTGCGCGCGCCCGAGGGTGTCCTCGCCTTCCGGCGCGGGGAGTTCGTGTGCGTCGCCAACACCACCGGCGAGTCGGTGACGGTGCCCGCGTACGGGCGGGTGCTGCTGGCCAGCGGCGAGGTGACCGAGGCGAACGGCGAGGCGCAGGTGCCGGCGGACACCACGGTGTGGTGGACCCGGGCCTGACGGTCCCCTTCCGGACCCCCGAAGGGCCCGCCACTTCCGCTGGGGAGCGGCGGGCCCTTCGGGGTGCTCATGGCCGGTTCGTACTCCGCCGGTTCCCCTCGCGCACCCGGGCGTTCAGCTCGCCGGAACGGCCACCTTCCCGCAGCGCCGCCGCCAGTTGCCGGGCCGTGCCCGGGTTGCAGCGTCCGAGGTCCACCAGCGGTGGCAGGTAGTCGCCGGCGAGCGAGACGCTGTCCAGCCCCAACGACGGCAGGCGTACGCCCACCTCGTCCAGGGCGAGGCGGAGTTCGTCCCGGGCGGCGCCGGCGTCCTGGATCGCGGCCGCCCGCCTTCTGCGTTCCTGTGGTGGCATCGTGAGTGCCCTTCCTGCGTGACGATCCCGACTCTCCCCACGATCATCGGTACGTGACGCTATGCTCACCAGGGGTAATGGTTTGCGTTGCGCTCGATCGAAAACGGGGGACAGTCGATGCCCGCGCCGAAGGAACTCGACCCGTCCGCGTCCCTGCCCGCGCTCTACGGCGTGAAGCTGCGCAAGCTCCGCGTCCGCGCCGTCGCGATGGAGGAGTTCAGCCGATGCGCCCCGCAGGAACCGACCTGAACGGCGCCAGATGGCGCAAGAGTACTTACAGCAATGGGCAGGGCGGTGACTGCCTGGAACTCGCCGGCAACCTTGCCGGCACCGTCCCCGTCCGTGACAGCAAGAACCCCACCGGCCCCGCGCTGCTGTTCCCGGCCTCCGCCTGGACCGCCTTCGTCGCCGGTATACGGCGAGCCGGGCGACTCCGTACCGCCGTAAGCGACCACCCTGCCCAAAAAGCCTGAGCACCTACCGGGCAACTGTCACCCGAGCGGCACGAGGACAACACCCGCCCGAGTGCTCACGCTGCGCGGCGGACACCGTGCCGCTTGCCCGGCAGTCACCTGGGCAAGGGGCGTGAAAATTCTTGCCGTTGCTTTCATTGCTCTTGCCGCAACTCTTGCGGCAGCGCTACGGTCTCGCCGGGGTCGGACCCGATCGAGCCGTCAGCACAAGGAGTTCACGACCGTGATACCGAGATGGCCGGTGCCTGTCGCGCGCCGTACCGCACGAGTGAGACGGGTCGCGGCCGTCACCGTGGCCGCGCTCGCCGCCGCCCTGCTTCCCCCGCTCGCCGCGCGGGCCGACGCCCCGCCCGCGCCCCCGTCCGACGCGAAGCTGGCGAAGACCGCCGCACGCCACGACCTGACCCGTGAGCAGTTCTACTTCGTCCTGCCGGACCGTTTCGCCAACGGGGACGCCAAGAACGACCGCGGCGGCCTGACCGGCACCCGGCTCAGCACCGGCTACGACCCCGCCGACAAGGGCTTCTACCAGGGCGGCGACCTCAAGGGCCTCACCGAGAAGCTCGACTACATCAAGGGCCTGGGCACCACCTCCCTCTGGATGGCGCCCCTCTTCAAGAACCAGCCCGTCCAGGGCACCGGCAAGGACGCCTCCGCCGGTTACCACGGCTACTGGATCACCGACTTCACCCAGGTCGACCCGCACTTCGGCACCAACCAGGACCTCAAGAACCTCATCTCCAAGGCCCACGCCAAGGGCATGAGGGTCTTCTTCGACGTCATCACCAACCACACCGCCGACGTCGTCGACTACGAGGAGAAGTCCTACGACTACCTCTCCAAGGGCGCCTTCCCGTACCTGACCAAGGACGGCGAGCCCTTCGACGACGCCGACTACGCGGACGGCTCCGGCAGGTTCCCCCGCGTCGACACCGGATCCTTCCCCCGCACGCCGGTCGTCCCGTCCGCCAAGAAGGACCTCAAGGTCCCGTCCTGGCTCAACGACCCGGCGATGTACCACAACCGGGGCGACTCCACCTGGGCCGGCGAATCGGCCACCTACGGCGACTTCAACGGTCTCGACGACCTGTGGACCGAACGGCCCGAGGTCGTCGACGGCATGGAGAAGATCTACGAGCGGTGGGTGAAGGACTTCGCCGTCGACGGCTTCCGGATCGACACCGTGAAGCACGTCAACACGGAGTTCTGGACCCAGTGGGCCACCGCGCTGGACGCCTACGCGGCGAAGCGGGGCCGCGACGACTTCTTCATGTTCGGCGAGGTCTACTCCGCCGACACCTCCGTCACCGCCCCGTACGTCACCCAGGGCCGCCTGGACTCCACCCTGGACTTCCCCTTCCAGGACGCGGCCCGCGCGTACGCCTCCCAGGGCGGCAGCGCGAAGAAGCTCGCCTCCGTCTTCGGTGACGACTGGAAGTACACGACCGACAAGGCCAACGCCTACGAGCAGGTCACCTTCCTCGGCAACCACGACATGGGACGCTTCGGCACCTTCCTCAAGCAGGACAACCCGAAGGCCACCGACGCCGAACTGCTGAAGAAGGACCGGCTGGCCAACGAGCTGATGTTCCTCAGCCGCGGCAACCCGGTGATCTACTACGGCGACGAGCAGGGCTTCACCGGCGCCGGCGGCGACAAGGACGCCCGCCAGCCGATGTTCGCCTCCCGTACCGCGGACTACCTCGACGACGACCAGCTCGGCACCGACCGCACCCACGCCGAGGCCGCCTACGACACGGGCGCACCGCTCTACCGGCAGATCAGCGCTCTCGCCAAGCTGCGCAAGGCCAACCCGGCCCTCGCCGACGGCGTCCAGACCGAGCGCCACGCCGCCGACGGCCCCGGCGTCTACGCCTTCTCCCGCACCGACGCGAAGACCGGCACCGAGTACGTCGTCGCCTTCAACAACGCCGACACCGCGAAGACCGCCACCTTCGCGACCGGCTCGGCGCACATGACCTTCCGCGGCCTCTACGGCACCGAAGCCACCGTGAAGTCGGGCGCCGACACCAAGGTCACCGTCACGGTCCCCGCCGGATCGGCCGTCGTCCTCAAGGCCGCGGGCAGCCTCGCCCGGCCCGCCGCCGAGCCGACGATCACCCTCCGCGCCCCGGACCCCGGCGCCACCGGCACCGTCGAGCTCGGTGCCGACGTCGCGGGCGGACAGCTCAACCGCGTCGTCTTCGCCGCCCAGACCGGCGACGGCACCTGGCGCACCCTCGGCACCGCCGACCACGCCCCCTACAGGGTCACCCACACCATCGGCGAGGACACACCGGCCGGCACCGCCCTGCGCTACAAGGCGGTCGTCGTGGACTCGGCGGGCCGCACCGCGAGCGCCACGGCCGCGTCCACCACCGGGACCCCGCCCGCCGAGGAGATCCCCACCGCCGCCTCCCGGGACCACGCGATCGTCCACTACGAACGCGAGGACGGGAACTACGACGACTGGGGCCTGTACGCCTGGGGCGACCTCGCCGACGGCGAGGCGACCACCTGGCCCGACAGCCACCCCTTCACCGGCCGAGACGCCTACGGCGCCTTCGCCCACGTCAAGCTCAAGCCCGGCGCGTCCGACGTCTCCTTCCTGGTGATCGACAAGGACGGCAACAAGGACGTCGCCACCGACCGCACCATCGACGTCACGCGGACCGGCGAGGTGTGGATCGAGCAGGGCAAGGAGCAGGTCGCCACGGAGCGGCCCGAGTACCCGGCCCAGGACACCGCCAAGGCCGTCCTGCACTACCACCGCGCCGACGGGAACTACGACGGCTGGGGCCTGCACGTCTGGGGCGACGCCGCGAACCCGACCGACTGGGCGAAGCCCCTCCAGCCGGTCGGGACCGACCCGTACGGCGCGGTCTTCGAGGTGCCCCTCACCGACGGCGCGAGCAGTCTGAGCTACATCGTGCACAAGGGCGACGAGAAGGACCTGCCCACCGACCAGGCCCTCGACCTCAAGGCCGACGGCCACGAGGTGTGGCTGCTGAGCGGCCGGCAGGAGTACCTGCTGCCGCAGCCCGCGGGCTCGGCGGCGGCCGTCGACCTCACCACCTCCAAGGCGGTCTGGATCGACCGGAACACCGTCGCCTGGAACGGCTCCGAGGGCGCCGCCTCCACCCAGTTGCTCGCCTCCCGCACCGGGTCGATCACCGCCGCGGACGGCACGCTCACCGGCGACGACCAGCGGTGGCTGCGCCTGACGAAGACGGCCCTCACCGACGCGCAGAAGGCGAAGTTCCCGCACCTGAAGGAGTACACCGCCTGGTCGGTCGACCCGCGCGACCGCGACCGGGTCCGCGAGACCCTGCGCGGCCAGGTCGTCGCCTCCCAGCGCGCGGCCAACGGCGCCGTCCTGGCGGCGACGGGTGTGCAGACCGCCGGCGTCCTGGACGACCTCTACGCGGCCGACGCCACCGAGGCCGACCTGGGCCCGGTCTTCCGCCACGGCCGACCCACCCTCTCCCTGTGGGCACCGACCGCACAGGACGTGAAGCTGGAGCTCGGCGACCGCACCGTCCCCATGCGGCGCGACGACGCCACCGGCGTCTGGTCCGTCACCGGCCCGAAGTCCTGGAAGGGCAAGGCCTACCGGTACGCCGTCAAGGTCTGGGCGCCCACCGCGGGCAAGGTCGTCACCAACAAGGTCACCGACCCGTACTCGCTCGCCCTGACCACCGACTCCGAGCGCAGCCTCGTCGTCGACCTGGCCGACCGGTCCCTCGCCCCGCGCGGCTGGGACGGCTACGACAAGCCCGAGGCGGTGCCGCTCAGGGACGCCCAGATCCAGGAGCTGCACATCCGGGACTTCTCCCTCGCGGACCCGACGGCGGACGCGGGCCACCGGGGCACCTACCTCGCCTTCACCGACAAGAAGAGCGAGGGCTCGAAGCACCTGCGGGAGCTGGCCGAGGCCGGTACCTCCTACGTGCACCTGCTGCCCGCCTTCGACATCGCCACCATCCCCGAGAGGAAGTCCGACCAGACCACGCCCGACTGCGACCTCGCCTCCCACCCGGCCGACTCCGACCAGCAGCAGGAGTGCGTGGCGAAGGCCGCCGCCAAGGACGCCTACAACTGGGGCTACGACCCGTACCACTACACGGTCCCCGAGGGCTCCTACGCCACCGACCCGGACGGCACCGAGCGCACCGTCGAGTTCCGGAAGATGGTCAAGGCGCTGAACGAGGACGGCCTGCGCGTCGTCATGGACGTCGTCTACAACCACACGGCCGCGAGCGGCCAGGCGGGAACGAGCGTCCTCGACCGGATCGTGCCCGGCTACTACCAGCGGCTGCTCGCCGACGGCTCGGTGGCGAACAGCACCTGCTGCGCGGGCACCGCCACCGAGAACGCCATGATGGGCAAGCTGGTCGTCGACTCGGTCGTCACCTGGGCCAAGGAGTACAAGGTCGACGGCTTCCGCTTCGACCTCATGGGCCACCACCCGAAGGCCAACATCCTCGCCGTGCGCGAGGCCCTCGACGCGCTGACCCTCGAGAAGGACGGCGTCGACGGCAAGAAGATCATCCTGTACGGCGAGGGCTGGAACTTCGGCGAGGTCGCCGACGACGCCCGCTTCGTCCAGGCCACCCAGAAGAACATGGCCGGCACCGGCATCGCCACCTTCTCCGACCGGGCCCGCGACGCCGTGCGCGGCGGCAGCCCCTTCGACGCCGACCCCGGCGTCCAGGGCTTCGCCTCCGGCCTGTACACCGACCCCAACTCCTCGAAGGAGAACGGCACCGAGGCCCAGCAGAAGGCCCGCCTGCTGCACTACCAGGACCTGGTCAAGGTCGGTCTCTCCGGCAGTCTCGCCGGTTACCGCTTCACGGACACCAGCGGCAAGGAGGTCAAGGGCTCCGAGGTCGACTACAACGGCGCCGCCGCCGGATACGCCGAGGCCCCGGGCGACGCCCTCGCCTACGCCGACGCCCACGACAACGAGTCCCTGTTCGACACGCTCGCCTTCAAGCTGCCCGGGGACACGTCCGCCGACGACCGGGCCCGCATGCAGGTCCTCGCCATGGCGACCGCCACCCTCTCGCAGGGCCCGGCGCTCTCCCAGGCCGGCACCGACCTGCTGCGCTCCAAGTCGCTGGACCGCAACTCCTTCGACAGCGGCGACTGGTTCAACGCCATCCACTGGAACTGCGCCGACGGCAACGGCTTCGGCCGCGGGCTGCCCCCGGCGGTCGACAACAAGGACAAGTGGCCCTACGCCAAGCCCCTGCTGGGCACGGTGAAGGTCGGCTGCCCGCAGATCACGGACGCCTCGGCGGCGTACCGGGACCTGCTGAGGATCCGTGCGAGCGAGCAGGACTTCTCCCTGGCCACGGCCGGGCAGGTGCAGTCCCGGCTCTCCTTCCCGCTCTCCGGGAAGGGGGAGACCCCCGGCGTGATCACCATGCGCCTCGGTGACCTCGTCGTCGTCTTCAACGCCACGCCCGAGCGGCAGGAACAGCGGATCGGGGCGGCGGCCGGAACCGGCTACCGGCTGCATCCGGTCCAGGCGGCGGGCGCGGACCCGGTGGTGAAGGAGTCCTCGTACGCGGAGAGGACCGGCACGTTCGCCGTGCCGGGCCGTACGGTCGCCGTGTTCGAACGGGCCGGCTGACGGACGCGGCACTGCGGTTAGGGTGAGCCCTGCTGTTCACGCAACGGGAGGGCTCATGCCGCAGATCACCGTCGACTACTCCGCACAGCTCGCGGACGACTTCGACCGGCCCGCGTTCGCGCGGGCCCTGCACACCACCGTCGTCGAGATCGCCGCCGCCAAGCCGCCGGCGTGCAAGACGCAGTTCCGCCGGACCGAGGACACCACGGTCGGCGCGGACACCGACGGGCACGCCGTCGTCCACGTCACCCTGGGGCTGCTCGCGGGCCGCACCGACGAGACCAAGGTCCGCCTCACCGAGGCGGTCCTGGAACTGCTGCGGCAGTACGTCAAGCCGGGTGACGGGCTCGCCCTGCACGCATCCGCCGAGGTCCGCGACCTGGATCCGTCCTACCGCAAGTTCGAGGGCTGAGGCCTGTCTTAGCGCGCGAACGCGCCGAGCCGGCCGGTCAGGTCCCCGAAGGGACCGTCGGCCGGCTCGTCACCGAGGACGCGGCGCAGCAGGGCGCCCATCCCCTCGTCGTGGATGGCGCTCACCGCCGTCAGCGCGGCGAAGTCCTGCACGAGCTGGACCTCCAGCTCGGCGCGCGGGACGCGGCGCCCGTCCAGCCAGATCAGGGCCGTCGACTCGGCCAGTGAGATCCAGGAGCGGACGACCAGCTCCAGCCGTGCGGGCGGATCGGTGACCTCCAGGTGCGCGAGGATCTGGACGTACGCGGCCTGCCGCACGGAGTCGACGAGCGCGTTCGTCGTGGAGGACGTGCTCATGGAGCAGGATCCGCCCGCGGTGACGGCCGGGCCGCCGCGCATCAGGGCCGAGAAACCGGGGCCGTGCTCCTCGACGAAGTCGAAGTAGCGGCCCATCACCCGCAGCAGCCGCGCGCCCAGCGGCCCCTCCTCCGGCTCCGCGAACCGGGCCGCGAGATCGTCCGACGCCCGTTTCAACGCGGCCTCGTACAGGCTGAGTTTGCCGGGGAAGTAGTGGTACACCAGCGGGCGCGAGATGCCCGCCGCCGACGCTATCTCGTCGACGGAGACCTCGTCGGGCGAGCGGTGGCTGAACAGTTCGAGGGCGACACCGATCAACTGCTGCCGCCGCTCCTCGACACCCATTCTGCGGCGCGCCCCGGTAGTCATACGAACACCTTACCGATCGAATCCGGCCTCCGAAGGGGCCGGACCGGTCGTCGGTGTCCACCCGTCGGTCGTCAGCCCAGCCCGCTGATCTTCCGACCGTCCTCCAGGGTTGCCTTCAGCTCCGCCCGCGCGCCCTGTTCGGCCTTCACCGTCAGCAGGTTCTTGTCGGCCGAGCCGGTGATACCGCCCGTCGCGCTGATCGACTCGGTGTCACTGCCGCCGGCGGCGAGCAGGTACCAGTGCCCGCCCTCCGACTTCCACAGCACCCCGGCCAGCACCTGCGGGTCGCGCTTGCCGCACGCCGGAACGTCCTGCGCCTTCGCCGCCACCACGCCCCGGTCCCCGCCCGGCGTCCGGAACTGGGCCAGCACCCTCGCCCCGTCGCCCCGCCAGGTCTCGGCCCGGGTGCACACCCAGGCGGCCGAACCGCTCGCGTCGGGCAGCGGCTGCGTCGCGAACTCCCAGGCGTTCACCGACCGCACGCCCTGCCCCCGCACCGAGCCCAGCGAGCAGGCGTACGGCGCCCAGGTGCGCAGCGCCTCCGCACCGGCGGCGTCCTTCACCGAGCCGGGGCGCCCGGTGGTCACACGGGCCGGGACCAACTCGCCGAGGTCGGTCATCAGGCGGGTGTGCGAGCCGTCGGTCAGCTGCAGCACGTTCCAGGACGCGCACGTACCGGACCGCTCCTGCCCGGGCCCGGCCAGCGGCGAGGTCACGCCGTCGGTCAGCGTCAGGTCCGTCGTGCCGGCGCCCGGATCGGCCAGGTCCCGGGCGGCGGCCTTCGTCACCCAGGGCGCCGTCAGATAGCGGATGTTGCCGTCGGCCCGGCCCAGGACCACCGCGTTCGCCTCCGCCCGGCGGGCGCCGTCGGTCCGGGTGAAGTCCAGCGCGGCACCGGCCGTGCCGTCCTTCGGCTCGGCGTACCTGACCAGGCGCAGACCGTCGTGGAGGATCACCACCCGCGCGTGGTCGACGGTACCGGCGTACAGCAGCCGGGGCGGGCCGGACGGGCCGCCGGTCGGGGTGCCCGGCGTCGCCGAGACGCTCACGGCCTTCCCGGGCCGGGCCCAGACGGCGAGGGCGCGGCGCAGCAGCGCCCTGTCGCCGGTGCGGTCACCGCGCGCCGGCCACACCGAGAAGTCGGTGCGCGCGGAGGTCTTCCACGCGGCCGGGCCGGCCTTGGTCAGCCGGCCGGGGTCGAGGGCGGCCTGCGCCGCCGGGTTCTGCGCGTAGGGCGGGGCGGCGGCACCGTCCGGCCCCAGGCCGTCGCCGGGCAGGCCCAGCAGCGCCCCGCACACCACCAGGGCCGCCCCGGCGACCAGCGCGGCCCGCGCGTGCCGCCGACGGCGCAACAGATCGGTCGGCCGGGCCTGCAGCGAGCAGGGGTCGAACGCGACGGAACCGAGCAGCGCGTACTGGCCGGGCACCTCGTCGGCCTCGCGCAGCGCGGCGTCCGCGTCGGCGGCCCCGGCGGCGTGGAGCAACCGCCGGACCTCGTCGTCGGGAAGCTTCTCCAGGCCCCGCAGCACGTACGCCGCCCGGCCCGCCGCGGAGAGGGCGGACAACCGCTGGTCCAGGGCGAGCTCGTCGGCGCCCCCGGAGCGCGGGTAGAGCTGGAGTCCGCGCACCTGGGGCAGCAGCGGCGGAAGCTGGGACCATGTGGGCCACGCCCGGCGCCGCAGCGGCAGGCACGCCTCCAGGGCCGTACGGACGACCCGCAGGCGGACCAGGGCGTAGCCGGGGTCGACGGCACCGCCGGTCGACTGGGCCGGGATCACGGGTGCCGGCGTCCGGTTGCGGGGCAGCGCGCGCTGGGCGAGGGCGTGCGAGGTCAGAACGCGCCGGCTCCGGCCGAGGCCCGGTGGCAGCACCAGGTAGGCGAGCCGGACCAGGCGCGGGTAGTGCTCGACGAGCGCGGCCTCGGCCTGCTCGACGTCGACGACCGGGTCGGCCGGGGAGGCGGAGGCCGGTGCTGGGCTCGGGGCGACATCCTGTGGCTGCACGTTCGGCAGAACGAACGAGTCGGCCGTTGGTCACTGCCGAAACGGGTTACCCCTCGGGCTCCACCAGCAGCCGTGCGTAGGCGGCCATCGATCGTCGGTACCGCGGCAGATGGGGTGCGAGGGCGCCGAGCACCAGGGACAGGCCCTCGCGGTCGCGGCCCAGGCTCGACAGGCAGAGCGCGAGCGTGGCCCGTACCGCGTCGTCCAACTCGTCCGACGGCGCGTCCAGTTCGGGCGTCAGCAGCCTGACGCCCTCCTCCGGCTGCCCGGTGTTGCGCAGGGAGCTGGAGAGCTGGATCTTCGCCCGTCGGCCCTTGTAGCCGCTGACCTCGCCCAGCCCGCGTGCCAGGGCCTCGCGGTAAAGGGGCACGGCCTTGTCGGAGTGGCCCGTGGAGTCCCAGGCACAGGCCCGCTCGAACAGGCCGAGGGGGCTGTCCGGGGGCAACTCGTCGGCGAGGGCGTCGATCACCGCGCGGAAGGCGGCGGCGTCGTCTTCGGGGTGGTCGTCGAACGTCGCCCATGCGGCGGTCACACGGTCTTCCCAGTCCTGGTTCACGGCGTCACTCTCGCACGGACGCGCACGGGGGACACCGGCATTTCCGGGTCCCGCGTTCGGTGAGTACTCCGCGCCCCGTGCCCGTATCGATGACCGTGAGCCCCTCACCGGACGGGTGCGGATCCGGGGGGGGGGGGGGGCACGGCGAGGCGGCCGTGCCCGGGACGGCGACGGGCAGCCTGAAACACCCGGGAGGGCGCACCAGGGGCGTTCACCGGTCTCGGAGATCGCCGGGTTCCGCGGGAGCGGTACGGCTCAGCGGCCGTGGTCGAGATAGGCCAGAACCGCCAGCACACGCCGGTTGTCGTCGTCCGAGACCTCGAGGCTCAGCTTGGCGAAGATGTTCGCCGTGTGCTTCGCGATCGCCCGCTCCGTGACGACGAGCTTGCCGGCGATCGCCGCGTTGGTCCGCCCCTGGGCCATCAGCTCCAGCACCTCCAACTCCCGCGGCGTCAGCCGCTCCAGCGGCCGGTCCTCCGCCGCACGCCGGCTGAGCAGCTGCTGGATGACCTGCGGATCCATCGCCGTACCGCCCGCCGCCACCCGCCGTACGGCGTCCACGAACTGCTCCGCGTCGAACACCCGGTCCTTGAGCAGGTACCCCACCCCGCCGCTGCCGTCGGCCAGCAGCTCACGCGCGTACAGCTGCTCCACGTGCTGGGACAGGACCAGGACCGGCAGCCCCGGCCGGTTGCGGCGGGCCTCGAGCGCGCACTGCAGGCCCTCGTCGGTGAGCGTGGGCGGCAGGCGCACGTCGACCACGGCGACGTCCGGTTCCAGTTCGGCCAGCGCCCGGGACAGCTCCGGGCCGGTCTCGACGGCCGCGGCGATCTCGAAGTCGTGGGCCTCGAGGAGCCGGACCAGCCCGTCGCGCAGCAGGAACAGGTCTTCGGCTAGGACAACGCGCAAGGGATCTCCATGGTGACCATGGTGGGGCCGCCGGCGGGCGAGCTGACGGCCAGGACGCCGTCGAATGTACCGAGTCGGCGCTCCACCCCGGCAAGGCCCGACCCCGCTCCGATCACGGCACCGCCGCTGCCGTTGTCGGTGACGGAGACACGCAGCCGGCCCTCGGCGTGGTGCACGTCGACCCAGATCCGGTCGGCGCCGGAGTGCTTCACCGCGTTGGTGAGGATCTCACTGACCGCGAAGTACGCGGCCGACTCCACGGGCGCCTCCGCGCGGCCGGGCAGGTCCACGTCGACCTCGACGGTGACGGGCAGCCGCAGCGCCAGCGCCCGTACGGCGTCGCCCAGGCCGCGCTCGGCGAGCACCGGCGGGTGGATGCCGCGCACGAGTTCGCGCAGCTCGGTCAGGGCGTCGGCGGAGGACCGGCGGGCCTGCGCGAGCAGTTCCCGGGCCTTCGCCGGGTCCTTCTCCAGCAGGGCCTCGATGGTCCCCAGGTCCATGCCCATGGCGACCAGCCGGGCCTGCGCCCCGTCGTGCAGGTCCCGCTCGATGCGGCGCAGCTCGGCGGCGGAGGTGTCGACGGCGTCGCGGCGGGTCTCGGTCAGCACCCGCACCCGCTCGGCGAGCTCCCCCTGGTCGGAGCCGAGGAGCGCGCCGGTGAGCCGGAAGTGGGCGTGCAGCAGGCGCGGGCTGAGCCAGACGGCGGCGAGGAGGACCACGGCGCCCAGGCCGGCGGCGTAGAGGGCCGAGGTCTGGTCGGTGACCTTGATGAAGCCGTACCAGTACCCGCCGGCCACGGCCCGCCACAGCCCGGCCGCTATCACGAAGCCCTCCAGCGCGTAGAGCGGCAGCGCGAAGGCGAGCAGCGCGGTGACGAAGCCCGCCGTCATGTCGACCGGCAGCCAGAGGAAGTCCCGCCAGGTCGCCGGGTCGCCGAGCATCCCGAAGGTGCGCGCCCACGGATTGGCGTCCTTGGGCAGCGGTCGGTACGCCCGCGGGATCCGCACCCCGCACCATTCGGCGGCGAGCAGCCGCCGCCAGTCCGCGAACGCCCGCACGCCGGTCAGCACATACGGCGTGGTGACGATGCCGACCCCGATCGGGACGAGGGCGATGGACACGGCGGTCAGGCAGAAGCCCAGCACCGCGCCGGGCAGGGAGATGAACGTCAGTGCCAGTCCCCGGACGGCCGACAGTGCCACGCCTCGCGTCCGCGTCGTCCGTGTCGCGCTCTTCGTCTCGATGCTCATGACGCCAGTCTCGCGGAGGCGGCGGCGCGAAGCACTGGGCCGGGCCCCCCGGTCAGGGGGTGGTGCCAGGCACACCCCCGCCGGACCCGTCCCCGCCGGGTCCGTGCCCGCGGGGTCCGTGCCCGTCCGGCCCTTCCCCGTCGGTGGCCAGGACCTTCGCCTCCGTCTCCGGGTCCAGCCCGACCGGCGGCCGGTCCGGGCGCCGGGGCGCCGTGCCGCCGATGCCCCGCAGCCAGGTCCAGGTGTCGTGGACGGTGTCGCCGACCGGCCGGCAGCTCAGTCCCGTCGCCAGGGCCCGGGAGACGTCCGCGCGGTGCAGGGCGTCGTGCAGGTCACTGCCCGGCGGCACCCACACCGGCAGCTGCGTCCAGGGCTCGATGCCGGCGCCGAGAACGGTGCCGGGGGCCGTCCAGCGCAGCTCCGCCGCGCCGCCGGTGGTGTGCGCGCAGGCCTCGAGCAGGGCGCCCATGGTGGTGTGCCCCGCGGGAGCGACCAGGTTGTACGGGCCGCCCAGCTCCTGTTCCACCGCCCCGAGGACCCACTCGGCGAGGTCGCGGACGTCGACGTACTGCAGGGGCAGGTCCCGTGGGCCCGGCGCGAGCACCGGGCCGCCGCGTGCCATCCGGGTCAGCCACCACGGCAGCCGCCCGATGTTCTCGTACGGGCCGAGGATCAGCCCGGCCCGTACGAGCACCGAGCGGTCCGCGCCGAAGGCGTCCAGGACGGCCAGCTCGGCGCCCCGCTTGTCCCGGGCGTAGTCGGTCTGCCCGGCGTCCGCCGCGGCGCCCTCGACGAGCGGGGCGTCCTCGGTGTAACCGGCGGGCGGGGCCCAGGCGTACACCGAGCAGCTCGACACGTACACGTACCGGCCGGCGCGGCCCCGCAGCAGCCGCGCCGCGTCCCGTACCGCGCGGGGCGCCGCCGACCAGGTGTCGACGACGGCGTCCCACGTCCCCTCGGCCAGGGCGGTGAGCCCGTCCGGCGCGGTGCGGTCGCCGTGCAGCGACCGGACCCCGGGCGGT
The DNA here is from genome assembly GCF_031845825.1 of Streptomyces lancefieldiae. NCBI lineage: Bacteria > Bacillati > Actinomycetota > Actinomycetes > Kitasatosporales > Streptomycetaceae > Streptomyces > Streptomyces lancefieldiae. The sequence continues at coordinate 52,775 of NZ_JAVRFH010000046.1, forward strand.
GGCGCGTGCCGGCCGCGGTGGAAGACGGTCACCTCCCAGCCGCGCCCGAGCGCCGCCTCCACCACGGCCCGCCCCACGAACTCCGTACCGCCCAGCACCAGTAGCCTCATGCGGGTCACTGTGCCCGGTGCGGCGGCCGGCGGGAACGCCCGTCTGCCGACAGCAGAGGCTCAGCGGCCCCCGGGCGGCGTGTACTTGTAGCCGACGCGCCGTACGGTCTGGATGGTCTGCCGGTGCTCAGTGCCCAGCTTGCGGCGCAGCCGGGCCACGTGCACGTCGACGGTGCGGCCGTCGCCCACGTGGCCGTAGCCCCACACGGTGGTGACCAGCTGGTCGCGGGTGTGCACCCGGTGCGGATGCCGGACGAGGTGGGCGAGCAGCTCGAACTCCAGGTAGGTCAGGTCGAGTTCGCGGCCGTCCACCGCGGCGGTGCGCCGCGCGGCGTCGATCCGGACGAGCGGGGCGCCCGGGCCGTCGGCGCCGTCCACCGCGTCCTGCTCCGCGGGCTCGGGCACGGCCACGGGTGGGAACGGCGACTGCTGGTCGGCAGGGACGAGCACCAGGTAGCCGACCATCGGCGGCCGGCCCGGCAGCGAGGGCAGGGTGTGCGGGGGAGCGGGCAGCCAGGTGGCGCCCGGCGGCAGGAGGTCCGCGACGCCCACCACCTCGTCCCGGTCGACGGCACGCAGCCGGTGCCGGGGACCGCCGGAGGAGGGGAGGCCGGGGTGGCCGGGGTGGCCCGGGAGTTGGGCCGGGGCGGGGGAGTCGAGGGTGACGGTGGACAGGGAGCGGGTGGTCGCCATGAGACGTCAGCTCTTTCGCGCGAGAGGTTCGTCGGGAGGGGCGACGGGCGCGAGTCGGTGGTCGGGCGCGTCGCGGGACGTACGTCGTGCGCGCCGGGCGAAGGCCTGGGTGGTGTACGGCTTTCTAGCGGGCCGGCGCGGTCGTCGCGCGGCAACACACCCGGTCGAAGTCGTCGTGCTGACGGGACGGCCAGAAGGGCTCGAGGTCATGGCGACCCGTCGCTGCGTACTTCCGGAAGCTGGCCATGGCCCCATTGAAGCAGACACCGGCCCGCGGCAGCAGCCTCCTCTCACTGCGTGGACGCCACTGTGGCGTGAAGTGGACACCGTGCCGGTCCCCCGGCCGGCCGTGGACGACGCGCAGGGGCGCCCACCGCGGTGGTGGACGCCCCTGCGCTCGAGTCCGGGTCGGATCAGACCTGGCCGGCCTTCTCCAGCGCCGTGCAGCAGGTGTCGACGAGCAGTCGGGTCACCACGTACGGGTCGACGTTGGCGTTGGGGCGGCGGTCCTCGATGTAGCCCTTGCCGTCCTTCTCGACCTGCCACGGGATGCGGACCGAGGCACCGCGGTCGGAGACGCCGTAGGAGTACTCGTTCCACGGGGCGGTCTCGTGCAGGCCGGTCAGGCGGTCGTCGATGCCGGCGCCGTAGTTCTTGACGTGGTCGAGCGGCTTGGAGCCCTCACCGAGCGACTCGCACGCGGTGATGATCGCGTCGTAGCCCTCGCGCATCGCCTTGGTGGAGAAGTTGGTGTGCGCGCCCGCGCCGTTCCAGTCGCCCTTGACCGGCTTGGGGTCGAGGGTGGCCGAGATGTCGAAGTCCTCGGCGGTGCGGTAGAGCAGCCAGCGGGCCACCCACAGCTGGTCGGAGACCTCCAGCGGCGCCAGCGGGCCGACCTGGAACTCCCACTGGCCCGGCATGACCTCGGCGTTGATGCCGGAGATGCCGAGACCGGCCTTCAGGCAGTTCTCCAGGTGCGCCTCGACGACCTCGCGGCCGAAGATCTCGTCCGAGCCGACGCCGCAGTAGTAGCCGCCCTGCGCGGCCGGGAAGCCGCCCTCGGGGAAGCCGAGCGGGCGGGAGCCCTTGAAGAAGGTGTACTCCTGCTCGATGCCGAAGATCGGCTCCTGCGCGGCGAAGCGCTCGGAGAGCTCGGCCAGCGCGGCACGGGTGTTGGTCGGGTGCGGCGTCATGTCCGTGTCCAGGACCTCGCACAGCACCAGGATGTCGTCGCCGCCGCGGATCGGGTCGGGGCAGGAGAAGACCGGCTTGAGCACGCAGTCCGAGGAGCTGCCCTCGGCCTGGTTGGTGGAGGACCCGTCGAAGCCCCAGATCGGCAGGGCGTCGAGGCCGGCGGGGGCATCCGTGATGATCTTCGTCTTGGAACGGAGCTTGGCCGTCGGCTCGGTGCCGTCGATCCAGATGTACTCAGCCTTGAAGGTCACGGGGCCACATCCTTCGGGGTGGGTCTGGGCGCACTTGCGGGTGCTGCGGCGCTGCGGCACTGGGGCGCCGCTTCTACTGCCGTGCAGCGTGTCAACAGGCGGTTTCCCGGCCGTTGCCCGTATGTGAACCCCGTGTTACCTGGGTACGGTGTGGCGCGCCTCACGGGGCTGGGCGCGACTCGTGGGAGAGGGCGCCTCTCACGGGGCCGGGCGGGGTGCCCGGTGCCCGGTCCGGTCCTCCTCGGCCGTTTCCCGCACCCCGGTCAGGAAGTCCCTGATCGCCGCCAGTTCCCGCTCGTCGTACCCGCCCAGCAGCTCCACCGCCCGCCCGATCAGCGGGCCGAAGTGGGACCGGCCGAGGGCGACCGCCCGTTCGTCCACCTCCACGGTGACCCGGCGCCGGTCCCGCTCGTCGCGCACCCGCCGCACGTGGCCGGCCCGCTCCAGCCGGTCGACCAGCGCCGTCGTCCCCGCCGAGTTCAGCCCGAGCGCGGTGCCCAGCCGTCCGGCGGTCATCTCCTCACCCGCCCGCTCCGCGTCCATGAGCGCGATCAGCGCGCGGACGTCGGTGGGGTGCATGCCGTTGCGCTGCGCGAACCGCGCGCTGTGCGCGCCGAGTTCGACGACCACCGCGCGCAGCAGGTGGACGATCTCCATCTCCGGTCCCTGTTCCTGCATGGGCGTCGCCTCCGGTTATCATCTCGCTCAACAATTATCTCGCTGAGCGAGAGAATACCGGGGAACCGGAGAAACAGGGGGTCAGGGCTCATGAGCGCTCGCGGTGCGTACGACGCCGCCCGTTTCCACGACGCCTACGACAGGGTCATGGCCAAGTGGCCGGCGCGGCGGGAGGCGGTGACCGTGCCCACGCCCTTCGGCGAGACCCACGTCAACGTCGCCGGTCCGGCCGACGCCCCGCCGCTCGTGCTTCTGCCGGGCGGCGGGGAGGCGACCTCCGCCTCCTGGTACGCCCAGGCCGCCGACCTGGCCGGCACCCACCGCGTGTACGCCGTCGACCTGATCGGCGCGCCCGGCCGCAGCGCGCCGGCCGGCGACCGGCCCCTGCGTACGGTCGCCGACCTGAGCGGCTGGCTGGACGCGCTCCTCGACGGCCTCGGCGTCGGGGCGGCCTCCTTCGGCGGGCACTCCTACGGCGCCTGGATCGCCCTGCACCACGCCCTGCACGCACCCGACCGGGTGCGCCGCCTGTTCCTCCTGGACCCGACCCAGTGCTTCGCCGGGTTCAAGGCCGCCTACCTGCTGCGCGCGGTGCCGATGCTGCTGCGGCCCACGCCCCGCCGCGTCCGCGCCTTCCTGGAGTGGGAGACCGGGGCGGCCCCCCTCGACCCCGACTGGCTCGCCCTCCAGGAGGCGGCCGCCGGGTTCCCGGGCCGCAGGCCGGTGACCGGCCCGCGTCCGGCGCCGGACGCGCGGCGCGGGCTGGACGTGCCGGTCCTGCTGCTCCTGGCCGGGAACAGCAGGACCCACGACCCCGCCGAAGTGGCGGCCCGGGCCCGGGCACTGCTGCCGCGCGTGGAGACGGCCGTCCTGCCGGACGTGTCCCACCACGCGCTGCCGCACGCGGCGCAGCCCGGACTGGGCCGCCGCCTCGGCGACTTCCTCGCCGGACCGGGTGACTGAGCCCCACCCGGCCCGGCTCGGTCGGTGCCCGCCGGACCGGATCAGGGCCTGCCCTGCGCCTGCCGGGACAGGGCGTCCCGAACGGCGTCCTCGGTGCGGGCGACCACGGCCGATCCGTCGTCCGCCGTGATGATCGGGCGCTGGATGAGCTTCGGGTGCTCGGCGAGCGCGGTGACCCAGCGGTCCCGTGACGCGGCGTCACGGGGCCAGTCCGCCAGGCCCAGTTGTCCGGCGGCGGCCTCCTGGGTGCGGGTGATGTCCCAGGGTTCGAGGCCCAGGCGGGTGAGGACCTCGCGGATCTCCTCCTCGCCGGGGACGTCGTCCAGGTAACGGCGGACGGTGTAGTCGGCGCCCTCGGCGTCGAGCAGGCTGATCGCGCTGCGGCACTTCGAACAGGCCGGGTTGATCCAGATCTCCATGCCGCACACGGTAGCCCGAGGGGCGCGAGAACCCGTTCTCCCCCTGCGTCACAGAGACCCCGAAAGCCCTTGTGGCCAGGGGCTTTTGTCAGTGGTGGGCGGTAAAATGGAAGCAGTGTTCGAGGGTGTCGCCGGGGGGTCCGGACGGCGCCCCGACCGCGACAGGAGGATGCCCGTGCCCGCTGCCGCACTGAAGCCGAAGCCGTTGCCCACCCAGTCCACCGCCAAGCGGCCCGTCCTGTTCGACTCACCGTACGAACCCGTGGCGAAGCGTCCGCTGCCCGCGGGCCGCCCCCGCGAGTGGTACGTCACGCACAACCGCCGGCTCAAGGCGATGCGGCTCGCCATCGCCCTGCTCGACTCCGGCGTCTACCTGCCGACCCAGGCCCGCAACGAGAGGATCCGCCGCACGGCGCGGCTGATCGGCGTCCACCCGCCGTCGGACACCACGTGCCACATGGTGCGCGCGTTCCTCCGCTACAACCGCTGAACCCGGCACCGTCACCGGCGCCGGGCGCCCTCGCTCCATGAGGCGCCCGGCGCCGCTGTGCCGCACGCGGGGCCGACCGCTGTGCCGCACGCGAGGCCGGCCGCCGGCCCCGCGCTGAGGCAGTACGCAGAGAGCCAGGCGGCCCGCGCCTGGCACGTGGAGCGGGAGCAGGAGCAGCGGGTCCGGCCGGCCGCGGCCCGGGAGCGGGCCGAGATCGCCCGGGAACTGCACGACGTGGTGGCGCACAGCCTGGCCGTGATGATCCTCCAGGCCGACGGCGCGGAGTCGGTGCTGCGGAAGTCGCCGGACCTGGCCCGGTCCGCACTGAAGACGATCGCCGCCACGGGCCGGGACGCGATCGACGACATGCACCGCAGCGTCCGGGTGCTGCGGCGAGGGAAACCAGGACCCTGGGGCTCGGCGGAGCGGCCGTGCACCGCATGGTCACGGTGGAATGCGCGCTCTACGGAGTACTGGGGGGGATCCTCGGTCCGGCCCTCGGCATGCCGTACTCCTGGCTGGTGGTCCGGGTCGCCGAGACGAGCGCCCCGTTCACCGTGCCGGCCGGGGAACTCGCGGCGGTCTTCACCGCCCTCGTCCTGGTGACCGCCGCCGCGGGAATGCTGCCCGCCCTCCGCGCCTCCCGGACCTCCCCGACGGTCGCCGTCTCCCAGAACGAGTAGCCGGTCCGCGGGCGGGCACGGCCACACGGGGACCCGGTGGGCTTGCCGCGGTGCCGCCGTCCTGCCCGACAGGACTGACGGACGACACTGACGGACGACGGCCCCCGCCGGTCACAGCCCGGGCGCGCCCCACAGGGGGAACCAGCGCCCCAGGTCCTCCTCGACCGGCAGCTCACCGGCGAGCACCGCCCGGACCCGCAGCTCCAGCGGGTTGTCCCGCTTTTGCCGGTCACCGGGCAGAGGCGCGAAGGGGTAGAAGGTGCCCCGTTTGTAGAGGTAGACGAGCGCGAGCCGTCGTCCGTCGTCGTCGCGGAAACCGGCCAGCGAGCACAGCAGCTGCGGTCCGAACCCGTTGGCCTCCATCGAGCTGTTCACCGCGTGCAGGTCGTTCACGAGCAGGGGCAGCTCGTCGGGGGAGCGATGCGAGACGAGCCAGGAGTAGCCGTAGGAGTCGTGGCCCAGTTCCACCGGGGCCCGGCCGGCGTCCGCGTCCAGCAGGGCCCGGACCTCGCGGTGGGTCTGCTCGAAGGCGGCGCCCTCGACCGTCGCGAAGCACACCGCGCCCTGCCCGCTCGGTGTGAAACCGGCCGCCGACTCGAGGGCCACCGCGGCCGACGGCAGCGCGAAGAGCCGGTCGAGGTCCGGCGCGGCGGGCTTCGACCGGCCCAGCAGGATGTCCAGCAGTCCCATGGTCAGGCCCTCCCCGGCGGGACCGCCTCACCCAGCTCGGCGGAGATCCGCCCGAGCTGCTCGAGCCGCTGCTCCAGGCTGGGGTGCGTGGTGAAGAGCCGTCCGAGGCCGGGCTCGGCGCCGAAGGCGGGCGTGAAGTAGAACGCGTTGAAGGCCTGGGCGGTGCGCAGGTCCTTGGTCGGGATGCGGGCGATGTCCCCGGTGACCTTGGTGAGCGCCGACGCCAGTGCCGAGGGACGGCCGGTGAGCAGGGCCGCGGCCCGGTCGGCCGCCAGCTCCCGGTACCGGGACAGGGCCCGGATCAGCAGGAAGCTCAGCCCGTACACGGCCGCGGAGACGCCCATCACGGCCGCGAGGACGACCAGGGTGTTCTGGTCCCGCCGTCCGCCGAAGAGCTGGGAGTAGAAGGCGAACCGCACGATCAGCCCCGCGATCACGCCGAGGAAGGACGCGATCGTGATCACGGCGACGTCCTTGTGCGCCACGTGCGACAGCTCGTGCGCGAGCACGCCCTCCAGCTCGGCGGGCTCCAGCCGTCGCAGCAGCCCCGTGGTGACACAGACCACCGCGTTGTCCGGATTCCGGCCGGTGGCGAACGCGTTCGGCATGTCCATCCGTGACACGGCGACCACCGGCACCGGCATGTCGGCCATCGCGGACAGCCGGTCGACCACCCCGTGCAGCTCCGGGTACTCGTCCCGTTCGACGACCCGGCCGCGCATCGCGAACAGCGCGATCCGGTCGGAGAACCAGTACTGCGCCCCGAACACCAGGGCCACGATCACCACGACCAGGACCCAGGACTTCAGCAGCGCGATCAGCGCGGCGACGAAGCCGACGTACAGCAGGCCGAGCAGGAACAGCGTGATCCCCATGCGCACGGTCAACCGCCGGTCGCTCCGGAAGCGGCTCTGCATCTGCATCACCTCGCAGTCGGGCACTCGTCCCGCTGTCCAGTGTGCACCCCGGCGGGTGGCTCAGTAGGGCGCCCGGAAGTTGAGGTATCCGAGCAGGACGATCACCGCGGCGACGCAGCCGAGCACCACGGCGGTGGACACCCACGACGAGCGGCCGGACCTTCCCCGATGCTCCGGATCGGCGCGGAAGGGGACCGGCCCGGGCGGGTTCTCCTTCCAGCGCGCGGCGAGCATCCGGGCCCGCGCCGAGGGCTCCTTGTGCGCGGCCCCGTCCGCCCACCTGAGGTCGAACTCCCGCTCCTCGTCGTCCCGTTCGGACATCTCCGGCACTCTCCCCGTCCCCCTGACTCGAACAACCGTGTTGGTGCCATGATTCCGGTCCGGTTTCGCCCTGTGAAGTGTTTTCGGCCACGGACGGCGACGCCCCCGCCCCCTGGGTCCAGGGAGCGGGGGCGTCGGACGGCCCGGGAGGGTGTCGATCACACGTCGAAGTACAGCTCGAACTCGTGCGGGTGCGGACGCAGCTGCAGCGGGGCGATCTCGTTCGCGCGCTTGTAGTCGATCCACGTCTCGATCAGGTCCGGCGTGAACACGTCGCCCTGGAGGAGGAACTCGTGGTCGGCCTCCAGACGGTCGAGGACGGCGCCGAGGGAGGTCGGGACCTGCGCCACGCCCGCGTGCTCCTCGGGAGCCAGCTCGTAGAGGTCCTTGTCGATCGGCTCGGCCGGCTCGATCTTGTTCTTGATGCCGTCCAGGCCCGCCAGCAGCAGGGCCGAGAACGCCAGGTACGGGTTGCCGGAGGCGTCCGGGGCGCGGAATTCGACGCGCTTGGCCTTCGGGTTCGAGCCCGTGATCGGGATACGCATCGCGGCCGAGCGGTTGCGCTGCGAGTACACCAGGTTCACCGGCGCCTCGAAGCCCGGCACCAGGCGGTGGTAGGAGTTCACCGTCGGGTTGGTGAAGGCCAGCAGCGACGGGGCGTGCTTGAGGATGCCGCCGATGTAGTAGCGGGCCATGTCCGACAGGCCGGCGTAGCCCTGCTCGTCGTAGAAGAGCGGCTCGCCGCCCGACCACAGCGACTGGTGGACGTGCATGCCCGAGCCGTTGTCACCGAAGATCGGCTTCGGCATGAAGGTCGCCGTCTTGCCGTTCTTCCAGGCCACGTTCTTCACGATGTACTTGAAGAGCTGGAGGTCGTCGGCGGCGGCGAGCAGGGTGTTGAACTTGTAGTTGATCTCCGCCTGGCCGGCGGTGCCCACCTCGTGGTGCTGGCGCTCGACCTGCAGGCCGGACCGCTCCAGCTCCAGGGAGATCTCGGCACGCAGGTCGGCGAAGTGGTCGACCGGCGGCACCGGGAAGTAGCCGCCCTTGTAGCGGACCTTGTAACCGCGGTTGTCCTCCAGGGCACCGGTGTTCCAGGCGCCGGCCTCGGAGTCGATGTGGTAGAAGGACTCGTTCGCGCTGGTGGCGAAGCGGACGGAGTCGAAGACGTAGAACTCCGCCTCCGGGCCGAAGAACGCCGTGTCGGCGATGCCGGTGGAGGCGAGGTAGGCCTCGGCCTTCTTCGCCACGTTCCGCGGGTCGCGGGAGTACTGCTCGCCCGTGATCGGGTCGTGGATGAAGAAGTTGATGTTGAGGGTCTTGTCCCGGCGGAACGGGTCGATGCGCGCGGTGGACAGGTCGGGGCGCAGCGACATGTCCGACTCGTGGATGGCCTGGAAGCCGCGGATCGAGGATCCGTCGAAGGCCTGCTCGTCGTCGGGGTCGAACGCCGCGGCGGGCAACGTGAAGTGCTGCATGACGCCCGGCAGGTCGCAGAACCGGACATCGACGAACTTGACGTCCTCGTCCGCGATGTACTTCTTGGCGTCGTCGGCGTTCTGGAACATCCAGCTCCTCCTACTCCCGACCGTCCCGCCGGGGTGGTAGATCGTTCGTGCGGCCAGTGCGGGTGGCACACGCTGCTTCGACCCTAGGGACGGGTGATTTCTCGGGCGTGACCCATTTGTTTCGCAGAAGTTAACCGGCTCCGTTCCAGCGTAGGCCCCATCGGGGCCCGCCACACCCCGCCGTACACCGGTCGTACGGGGGCGCAGTACCGTGGACGGGTGGACAACAGGCGAGCAATCGGATCGTGGCTTTCCGGGCCGCGCGCGGCCATCGAAGAGGCCGGCGCCGATCTCGGACACCAGGGTGAGCAACTCGGTCTCCCCGCGGAGGGCCCGGGGTCGATCGCCCGCCCGGGCAGGCGGATCGGCGCCCTGGCCGTCGACTGGGCCCTGTGCCTCCTGATCGCATACGGCCTGATCACGGACGGCTACGACCAGGCGACCGGCAACTGGGCCCTGCTGATCTTCTTCGTACTGAGCGTGCTGACCGTCGGCACGGTCGGCTTCACCCCGGGCAAGCGTCTCCTGGGCCTGCGTGTGGTGGACCTGGGCACGGGCCGCCCCAACCCGCTGCGTGCCCTGCTGCGCTCGGTCCTGCTGTGCCTGGCTCTCCCGGCGCTGATCTGGGACCGCGACGGCCGGGGGCTGCACGACCGGCTGGCGCGCACCGTGGAAGTACGGGTCTAGGGCCTCTGACCCTACGGAAGTACGGATCCAGAAGCGGTCCGGCAGGCGGCACGACGCCGGTACGGCGATGGGGGCGCCCGGAGAGATCCGGGCGCCCCCATCGCCGTACCGGCGTCGTGC
>NZ_JAVRFH010000467.1:0-215 GCF_031845825.1 Streptomyces lancefieldiae
TGGTGGAGGCGCATGGGACGGGGACGCGTCTGGGTGATCCGATCGAGGCGCAGGCGTTGCTGGCGACGTATGGGCAGCGGGATGGGGTGCGTCCGTTGTGGCTTGGTTCGCTGAAGTCGAATGTGGGTCATACGCAGGCTGCTGCGGGTGTGGCCGGTGTGATCAAGATGGTCATGGCGATGCGGCACGGTGTGTTGCCGAGGACGTTGCATGTG
>NZ_JAVRFH010000468.1:0-212 GCF_031845825.1 Streptomyces lancefieldiae
GGCCGGAGACGGGGTATCAACATATCTGGCGTTGACTTTTGGCACGCTGTTGAGTTCTCAAGGAACGGACGCTTCCTTTGTACTCACCCGATACTCTCGGGCTTTCCTCCGGGCGCTTCCCTTCGGTCTTGCGTTTCCGTCTCTATCAGATCCTTTTCCGATCCGATTTCCTCGGTGCTTTCCAGGGTCCCGCTTCCGCGTTTCCCTTTCCG
>NZ_JAVRFH010000047.1:0-60150 GCF_031845825.1 Streptomyces lancefieldiae
CCGCCCCGCACCGCCACCCCGGGAGGCCCCCGAAGGGTTCGTGCCTCCGCCTCCCTGGGAGGCCCCTACCGAGCCTGCGCCCCTGCCGCCCCGGAATCTCCGCGACGCGCCTGCGCCTCCGCCGGGTCGGGATGCCCCCGCCGTGCCAGTACCCGTGCCGCCCCGGGATGCCCCGGAAGGGTTCGTGCCTCCGCCGCCCCGGGACACCCCCGAACGGTTCGTGCCCCCGCCACCCATGGACGCGCCCGGCGTGCCGTTCGCCTCTCCGCGAGGTGCCGCCGCGCCCCCGCCCGCCGCCCGCGACTACGTCGGCTCCGGACCGCCCACCTACGAGGCCGAGCCCACCGCCCTGCCACCCGCCGACCCCGACGGGCTCGACGGGCTGGTGGCGGACACCGTGCTGGACGGCGCCCGGTACGGGTCCTGCACGGTGCGAGCCGTCTCCGTGCGGGGGGACTCCGCGCGCTACCGGGGCGCCCCGCGCCGCGACGCGCTGCTCGTCGCCCGCTTCGGCGCGGGCGAGCGGGCGCTGGTCCTGGTGGCGATGGCGACCGGCGCCCGCGCGAGCGCCGGGGCGCACCTGGCCGCCGCCGAGGTCTGCCGGTGGATCGGCCGGGCCGTGGGCCACAGCCACGTCCGGCTCGGCGAGGACCTGAGGGCAGCCCGGCGCAGCGAGCTGAAGTCCGGCCTGCACCGCCTCACCGACCGCAGCCTCGGCAGGCTCCGCGCCGGTGCCGCGGAACAGGGCCTGGCGCCGCACGAGTACGCGGCCACCCTGCGCTGTCTGCTGCTGCCGGCCGACCCGCGGTGCCGTACGCGGGTGTTCTTCGGCGTCGGCGCGGGCGGACTGCTCCGGCTGCGGGACGGCGCCTGGCAGAACATGGAACCGCGCCGCGGGGACGTCGTCGGCGAGCCCGTCGTCGGGTTCGGCTCGGCGCCGGGCGAGAAGCAGGACGAGACGTCGAGCGGGACGTCCCAGGGTGATCGGCTCACCATGGACCTCGGCATCACCACACCGCCCGGTCCGTACGACGAACCGCCCGTCGGGCCACCCCGCGAGCCCTTCCGCTTCCGCGCCTCCGTAGCCCGCCCGGGTGATGTGCTCCTGATGTGCACCGCGGGCCTCGCCGAACCGCTGCGGAGCGAGCCCGAACTGGGTGAACTCCTCGCGCGGCGGTGGTCCGGCGCCACCCCGCCCGGCCTCACGGAGTTCCTCGCCGACGGCCGCACCCGGGTCAAGGGCTACGCCGACGACCGTACGGTCGCCGCCGTATGGGAGGCGTGACGCCGCACGCTGTGCCATAGCTAGAGCCATGGCCAAACAGAACGTCGCGGAACAGTTCGTCGACATCCTCGCTCGCGCCGGGGTCGAACGTCTCTACGGAGTCGTCGGTGACAGCCTCAACCCGGTCGTGGACGCCGTGCGCCGCCACTCCGGCATCGACTGGGTGCACGTCCGGCACGAGGAGACCGCCGCCTTCGCCGCCGGGGCGGAGGCCCAGATCACCGGCAAGCTGACCGCGTGCGCCGGCTCGTGCGGCCCCGGCAACCTCCACCTCATCAACGGGCTCTACGACGCCCACCGCTCCATGGCGCCCGTCCTCGCCCTCGCCTCGCAGATCCCGTCCAGCGAGATCGGCCTCGGGTACTTCCAGGAGACCCACCCCGACCAGCTCTTCCGCGAGTGCAGCCACTACAGCGAACTGATCTCCAGCCCGCAGCAGATGCCGCGGCTGCTGCAGACCGCGATCCAGCACGCCGTCGGCCAGGGCGGCGTCAGCGTCGTCTCCCTGCCCGGTGACATCGCCGGGGAGCCCGCGCCGGAGAGGGCCGTCGAGACCGCCCTGGTCACCACACGGCCGACGGTGCGGCCCGGCGACGAGGAGATCGACCGGCTGGTGCGGCTGATCGACGACGCCGACAAGGTCACCCTGTTCTGCGGCAGCGGCACGGCGGGCGCGCACGCCGAGGTCATGGAGCTCGCGGGGAGGATCAAGTCGCCGGTGGGGCACGCGCTGCGCGGCAAGGAGTGGATCCAGTACGACAATCCGTTCGACGTGGGGATGAGCGGGCTGCTCGGCTACGGCGCGGCCTACGAGGCCACCCAGGAGTGCGACCTGCTGATCCTGGTCGGCACGGACTTCCCGTACAACGCCTTCCTGCCCGACGACGTGAAGATCGCCCAGATCGACGTCCGGCCCGAGCACCTCGGCCGGCGTTCCAAGCTGGACCTCGCGGTGTGGGGCGACGCGAAGGAGACACTGCGCTGTCTGATCCCCCGGGTGAAGGAGAAGAAGAACCGCCGCTTCCTCGACCGGATGCTGAAGAAGCACGCGGAGGCGCTGGAGGGCGTCGTCAAGGCGTACACCCGCAAGGTCGACAAGCACGTCCCGATCCACCCCGAGTACGTGGCGGCCGTGCTGGACGAGATCGCCGACGACGACGCGGTGTTCACCGTCGACACCGGCATGTGCAACGTCTGGGCCGCCCGCTACATCTCGCCCAACGGCCGCCGTCGCATCATCGGTTCCTTCTCGCACGGCTCGATGGCGAACGCGCTGCCGATGGCGATCGGCGCCCAGTTCACCGACCGGCGCCGGCAGGTCGTCTCGATGTCCGGCGACGGCGGGTTCACCATGCTGATGGGCGACTTCCTCACCCTCGTCCAGCACGACCTGCCGGTGAAGGTCGTCCTGTTCAACAACTCCTCGCTGAGCATGGTGGAGTTGGAGATGCTCGTCGCGGGCCTGCCCTCGCACGGTGTGGCCAACGTCAACCCCGACTTCGCCGCCGTCGCCGAGGCCTGCGGTGTCCTCGGGGCGCGGGTGGAGAAGCCGAAGGATCTGGCGGGGGCGCTGAAGGCCGCGTTCAAGCACAAGGGGCCGGCCCTCGTCGACATCGTCACCGACCCCAACGCCCTGTCCATCCCGCCGAGGATCAGCGCCGACATGGTCACCGGCTTCGCCCTGTCCGCGTCGAAGATCGTGCTGGACGGAGGTGTCGGCCGCATGCTCCAGATGGCCCGCTCGAACCTGCGGAACGTGCCGCGGCCGTGACCGCACGGATGTTGCCCGGAATCGACATGACTGTCCGGGGCCCGAACGGGCAAGGCTTCCCCAGTGAAGATGTTCGAACAGGGGGGAACAGGGGGAAGCGACATCAGCACGCGGACGGGGGACATGAAGGGACACGCGGTACCACAGCTCCGGCGACGGCTCGGGCGGGCGGACCTGCGGGCGGTGCCCGAGACCCGGCGGGCCCTGCGCGAGCTGCTGCGGCACTGGGGCGGGCCGGGCCGGTCGGAGATCGCGGAGCTGCTCACGAGCGAGCTCGTCACCAACGCGCTCGTCCACACCGACGAGGGCGCCGTCCTGACCGCCACGGTCGGGCCACGCGGGCTACGGGTCGAGGTGCGGGACTTCGTCGGCCGGCTGCCCCGGCCGCGGGTGCCCGAGCCGGAGGAGAGCACCAACGGGAGGGGGCTGATGCTGGTGCAGTCCCTCGCCGACGACTGGGGGGTGCGGCGCTGCGAGGTGGGCAAGTCGATCTGGTTCGAGCTGGACGCCGAGGCCGCCTGAGGCGCCGGTACCCCGGCGCCTCAGGCGCTCCTCCTAGCCGAACTGCTGCTCCAGGTCCTTCAGCTTGCGCTCCAGGGAGTCCAGGCGCGGCAGGGTCTGGGTGTCGTCCTCCGCGGTGAGGTCGACGGTGACCGGGTCAGCTCCGCCGCGCAGGGGCTGCAGGGAGGGGCGCCGGTTCACGGGCAGTTGCTCCTGGGTGGGTATGGCAGGCTCCGCGGGGGCTCTCTCGGAGCCCCGCTCCAACTGCTGCACCTCGACCTCGACCTCGACCTGCCGGCCGCCGCCGCGGCCGGGGAAGCCCCGGTGGCCCCGGCTGATCGCCTTCAACCGGGCCCGCTCCAGGCGCTCCTGTTCGCGCCGCCGCTGCCGGGTCTCCTCCTTCCGGCGCCGGTCGTCGCGCACCTCCTCGACCGCCTCGTCGAGGCTGCGCACGTTCTCCAGGAGCATCAGCGACCAGGCGCGGTACGTCTCCCGGGGCGCCCGCAGCCAGCGGACCATGCGGATCTGCGGCAGCGGACGCGGCACCAGGCCCTGTTCGCGCAGGGCGGCGCGCCGGGTCTGCTTCAGGGCGCGGTCGAACAGCACCGCCGCCGACAGGGACATGCCCGCGAAGAAGTGCGGGGCACCCGCGTGACCGAGGCCGCGGGGCGCGTGCACCCAGTTGAACCAGGCCGCCGCGAACGCGAAGGTCCACACGAGTATGCGCGAGCCGAGCGCCGCGTCACCGTGGCTGGCCTCGCGCACCGCGAGCACGGAGCAGAACATCGCCGCCCCGTCGAGCCCGAACGGAACCAGGTACTGCCAGCCGTCGCTCAGGCCGAGGTTCTGCTCGCCGAAGCCGACCAGACCGTGGAACGAGAGCGCCGCGGCGACCGCGGCACAGCAGAAGAGCAGGACATAGGAGACGCTGCCGTAGACGGCCTCTTTGCGCCTGCGGCGCTCCTCCGCACGCTCCCACGAGTCGTCCGGGCCCGCGTCCTTCCCCGGGGAACGCTTGCCGCGCGCGAGCACCGCCACCGCCGCCAGCATGCCCAGGAGCAGCACGGCGCCCGGAAGCAGCCAGTTCAGCGATATGTCGGTCAATCTCATCTGGGGTCCCTCGCATTGGGATGGGGCGTCACGCCCGCCATGGTGGCCCAGACCCGGTGGCCCTCAGGGGGGTTTCGGGGCAAGACGCCGCCAAGGGAGTGCGAAGGTATGACCGGAGCGGCATTTGGCTCGAACTGTCTTGTCACGTACGGAAGTTGAGTTCGAACAAGAACACCCGGACGAGTGGTTCCGTGTGAAGTTCCAACGACGCGTGGGGGAGTTGTGAATCGACGCCGCGCCGGACGAGCCGCCGGAGACGACGCCCGAGCGCTGAATCCTTTCCGGGCCTTCTCGCCTCTTGTCCGTGCACCGGTCGAACGGGCCGGCGGAACCGGGAGGAAACACCAATGATGGTCATCGGCCTCGTAGTGATCGGAGCCCTGCTCGTGGGTGCGTGCGGCCTGCACCTGGTGCGGCGCCACAAGAGCGGAAGCTGACCAGTGCCTGCGTGCGGGGCGCCTCCCTGTAGGAGTAACGGATGAACCGACGCTTCCCCTGGCCGGACGAGCGGCTGATCAGGGCTGCCCAGGACGGCGACGTCACGTCGCTCACCACCGTCGTCACGGAATCGCAGCCTCATGTGCGCAAGTTCGCCCTGTCGCTGTGCGCCTCGCCGCAGGACGCCGAGGACGCGGCGCAGGAGGCGCTGATCATCCTCTACCGGAGGATCGGCACCTTGCGGGCCACTGGAGCGCTCGCCTCATGGATGTTCCGCATCGTGCGCAACGAATGCCTCCGGCAGGTACGTCTGCTCGTCCCGCGGAGCGCCGAGGCGACGGCCGAACCGGAGGCGTCCGCGGAACCGTCCGCCGAGGACGCGGTGCTGCACAGGCTGGAGGTGGAGCGGATCGCGGCTGCGGTCGGTGCCCTTCCCCGTGACCAGCGGCAGGTCCTGATCATGCGGGACGTGCAGGGACTGCCCGGCAGGACCGTCGCCCATTCGCTCGGTCTGAGCAACGCCGCGATGAAGTCGCGGCTGCACCGAGCACGGGCGGCACTGCGTCACTCACTGGCGGCCGCCGATCCGGCCGCCGATCCGGCCATCGACAGACCAGTCGGAGGGGACTCATGACCGTGAACACCGTCAAGCCCGCGCAGGGTGCGAAGGCCCTGCCCACCGCAAGGTCCGCGGCGCCCGGGAAGAGCTTCGCCGCCAAGTCCGTCCCGCGCCACCTGGCGCGCGGCGCCATCGGCTTCGGGCTGGTCATCGGCTCGATCGGCCTGGTGCCCGTCGCCGGGCCGGCCACCCTGCTGGCGGCCCCGTTGGCCCTGATCGCCTTTCGCGGCTGCCCCACCTGCTGGATGGTCGGCCTGGCGCAGACCATCTCCCGGGGCCGTCGGGAGCGCCGGTGCGCGGACGGCGTCTGCACCCTCGCCAAGGCGCACCCGGCGGCGAAGGCCGCGGACGAGCCGACGGCCGGCATCGCCGTCCCGGCCGCTTCCCGGTGACCAGGCCGACAGGGACCGGACCGAGGGCGGCGGGACGTTCCGCTCACGCAGGCCGTCGGACCGGCGGCGCGGGAGCCCAGGCGTCCGGCATCCGCCCGGTCCGGCTCAACCGGCCGCGGCGAGCAGCTTGTTGACGCGGTCCGCGTCGCAGGTGCGCGGGCAGGTGGCGCAGGTGTCCTCGGGGCGCAGGGTGTAGAACATGCAGCAGCTCGCCCGGTCCCGGGTGTGCAGCGGTTCGCCGTCGGGTCCCTTGAGCTCACGGAACGCGGCATCGCCGACGTACGGCTTGGTGGCGCCCGGCAGCAGCGACTCCAGCTCCTGCCGCGCCCGCTCCTGCTCGCCGAGCAGATGCGCGACGTACCACAGGCTCTCCACGACCTCGTCGGTCGCCATGCCCCACAGGGCGCGTCCGCGGCGCCGCATGCGCGGCCCGAAGCCCGTCAGCACCGGCTCCAGGTGCTCGGCGACCGCTGCCCGCACCTCGGCGCGCAGCGCTTCCTCGTCGGCGACCACGCGCGCGCCGGGCAGCGTGGCGGCCGGATCGCCGGGCAGGCAGGCGAAGCCGGTCGGCCGCGCGGCCAACCGGCCGAGGGGGAAACCGGTGGCGCCGCGGTCGTAGGCGACCCCGGCGGCGGGGTAGCGGGGCACCCGGCGGTGCAGGAACCACGGCACGGTGATCAGCAGGCAGGCCGGCCACGCGTACCGGTGCAGTCCGAAGCTGGCCACCACGTCCGGCCGGGCCCGCTGCCCGTAGTCCCGCAGCACCTGGGCGTCGTCCCAGGCGAGGAACGCCTCGAGCTCGGCCCCGCCCGCCGCGAGCGAGCCGGCCGTGACCCATCCGCCGCCGTGCGGCACCTCCTCGTCCGCGCCCAGCTCGGTGACGCCCAGCCCCGGAAGGACCTCGGACAGGCGCGCGTAGGCGTCCGCGACGGCCGAGCGGGTGACAGGCATGCGGGACCACCGATCCACGTCAGAACAACGGGCTTGCTTGAGGTAAGCCTTACCTTACCCAAGATCCCCGGGATGTGAACTGACGGGCCGGTGCCCTTATGGTGCTTGACGGACAAGTGACAACCCGCCGTAATGGCACCAAGTACCGACACGTCCCGTAGGAGGACCCGTGAAGCCGAGCGCGCAGGGCTCCGCCGGGACGGGGATCGCGAGCGTCCGGACCGCCGCGTCGGTCCGCGTTCCGGCCCAGGCCGGCGTCGCCGACCCGGAGGGGGACGACCCGGACCGTGACGACCGGGCCCGCGGCGGCACGGAACCGGTCGGGGCCGCGCGCGGCGAGCACACGCACAGTGAGCCCCCGCTGTCCCGCCCGCGCCCCCTCGTCCAGCGCTCCTCCGTGCGCGGGCAGATCCTCGACGCCCTGCGCTCCGCGCTGGTGGCCGGCGAGCTCCGCCCCGGCGAGGTCTACTCGGCGCCGGTGCTCGGCGAGCGGTTCGGGGTCTCGGCCACGCCGGTACGGGAGGCCATGCAGCAACTCGCCCTGGAGGGCGCCGTCGAGGTCGTCCCCAACCGCGGCTTCCGCGTCGTCGAGCGCGGCGCCCGGGAACTGGCCGAGCTCGCCGAGGTGCGCGCCCTGATCGAGGTCCCGGTGATGCTGCGCCTGGCCCGTACGGTGCCCGCCGAGCGCTGGGCGGAGCTGCGCCCCCTCGCCGAGGCCACCGTCCGGGCCGCGTCGTCCGGCTGCCCGGCCACGTACGCCGAGGCCGACCGCGCCTTCCACCGCGCGGTGCTCGCGCTGGCCGGCAACGACCAGCTCGTCCGGATCGCCGGTGACCTGCACCGCCGCGCCCAGTGGCCGCCGGCCGGCGCCCCCGCGGTACGGGGACGGGCCGACCTGATCGCCGACGCGCACGAGCACACGGCGCTGCTGGACGCGCTGATCGCCGGCGACCTGGGCGTGGTGCGCACCCTGGTGGGAGGGCACTTCACCGGCGCGCCCTGAGCGGTGACGCCCTACGACACCTCCTGCCGCTCCGAACGGCTCGCCGGCACCTTCTCGCCGGTGGCCCGGCCCTTGCGGCGTCCGGCGCGGGACTCGGCGCCGCGGCCGTGCAGCTCGATGGCCAGCGGAGCGGCAGTGAACACCGAGGAGTACGTGCCGACTCCCACGCCGATCAGCAGCGCGAGGGCGAAGTCGGTGAGCGAGTCCTCGGCGAGGACGGCCAGCGAGGCGAGGATGAGCACCGCCCCCAGCCCCGTGTTGACCGTACGCGGCAGGGTCTGGAGGATCGCCTGGTTGGTGAGCCTGTCGAACGGTGTCCTGCGGTCCAGGCCCAGCAGCTCCCGGACGCGGTCGAAGAGGACCACCGAGTCGTTGACCGAGTAGCCGATCACGGTCAGCAGCGCGGCCAGGAACACCCCGTCGATCGGCTTGCCCAGCCACGCGAACACACCGACCAGGATGATCACGTCGTGGGCGAGCGCGCTGACCGCCGCGGCGCCGAACAGCCACCGGAAACGGGCGGCGAGGTACAGGAGCTGGGCGCCGAGGGCCAGGGCGAGGGCGATCAGGGCGTCCCGGCGCAGCTCCTCGCCGAGGCTCGGGCCGATCAGCTCGTCGCGGACCTTCTCCGTCTCGCCGCCCAGTTCGCCGACGGTCCGCGTGACGGTCGCCGCCTCCGCGTCGGTCAGCTCCTCGGTGCGCACCGTGAGGTCGCCGTCGCCGGAGGACTGGACCACGGCGCGGGGGAAGCCCGCGTCGGCGAGGGCGTCACGCGCCCGGTCCGGGTCGACCCGGGTGGCCGTGGAGTACTCGATGAGCCGTCCGCCGGTGAACTCGATGCCGAAGTCGAGGCCACGGGCCACGATGCCGGAGCCGGCCAGTACGAGGACGACGGCGGAGGCGGCCAGCCAGCGGCGCGGCCGGCGCATCAGGAAGGGGTCGCGGCGCAGCAGGGCGTCGCGGACCGGGCCGGTGGTCGAGATGCCGGTGATGTGGGGGCGGCGGAAGACCGACGGGCGGCTCGCGGCGAACTCGGCGAGCACCCGGGTGATCACCAGGGCGCTGACCATGGAGGCGAGGACACCGATGCCCAGGGTGACGCCGAAGCCCTTCACGGGGCCGGACGCCAGGAAGAACAGCAGGGCGGCGGCGATCAGCGTGGTGATGTTGGAGTCGGCGATCGCGCTGAAGGCGCTGCGGAAACCGGCGGTCAGCGCCGAGCGCGTGCTGGGACGGCTGCGGGCGGCCTGTTCCTCGCGGGCGCGTTCGAACACGAGGACGTTGGCGTCCACCGCCATGCCGATCGCCAGGACGAAGCCGGCCAGTCCGGGCAGGGTCAGGGTCGCGCCGACCGCGGCCAGGGCGGCGTAGGAGATCAGGCCGTAGCAGAGCAGGGCCACGGTCGCGAGGGCGCCCATGAGCCGGTAGACGACGATGATGAAGAGCGCGGTGAGCGCGGTGCCGACGACGGCCGCCCAGGCGCCGGCCGAGATGGCCTCGTCGCCCAGGGTGGCGCCGATGGTGCGCTGTTCGATGGTCTCGACCGGCACGGGCAGCGCACCGCCCTTGACGAGCAGGGCCAGTTCGCGGGCCTCGGCGTCGTCGAAGGAGCCGGTGATCTGGGTGGAGCCGCCGGCGATGCCCGCTCCGCAGGCCACCGACGGGTCGACCTGCGGCGAGGAGATGATCTTGTCGTCGAGCACGATGGCGACCCGGCGCTGGGGGTCGCCGACCGGAGCGCAGGCGGCCTGGCCCGTCACCTCGGCCCACCGGTCGCTGCCCGCGTCCTTGAAGTCCACGGTGACGTGCCAACCGGCGCCGTTCTGCTGGTCGAACCGGGCGTCGGCGCCCTTGACGTCCTGCCCGGTCAGGGCGGCGGCCTTCAGACGCAGCGACTGACCGGACTCGTCCGGCAGAACGCGCTCGCCGTCGGTGCCGGAGGGGGCATCGGTGGCGCCGGCGTCCTTGCCGGTGTCCTTGCCGACATCCTCGCCGGTGTTCTCGGCAGGGCCGAGGACCGGGTGGACGGTGAGCTGAGCGGTGCGGCCCAGTACGGCGGCGGCCTGCTCGGGGTCCTGCACGCCCGGGAGTTCGACGACGACGCGGTTCTCGCCGGAGCGGACGATGGTCGGTTCGGCGACACCGAGTGCGTCGATGCGGCCGCGCAGCACCTCCACGGTGCGGTCGGTGGCCTCCCGGTCGGCCTTGGTGGTGGCGGTGGACCTGGTCTCCAGCACGATCTGGGTGCCGCCGCGCAGATCGAGGCCGAGACGGATCGGCATGGTCAGGGCGATGGCCACGGCCGCGGCCATCACGGCGAGGGCGACGAGCGCACGGCCCCTCAGGGAGTGGGAGCGAGAACGAGAGCGGGGACGAGAACGTTTCAACACGGGCCTCCGGCGGGCACGCCGCGGCAGCGGCCCAGCGCGGCCGCGGCGGAAGAAGGTGGAAGAAGGTGGAAGAGCTGGCAGAAGCTGGACGGAACGGGTGCCTCAGGTGCCGGAGGATGCGGGAGGCGCCCGCCCGCGGTCGTGGCTCGTGCGGCCGGGGGAGACGGCGGGCACGCCACCCGGTGCCGCCGGGGTCCGCGCGTGGGCGGCCGGGGCGGCACCCGCGTCGTGCGGGGCGGCGGCCGAGTGGTGGTCCGGTGCCGGGGGGCGCTCGCCGAGGGGGTCGTGCCGGGCTCGGGCCTGGGCGGCGCAGACGGGGGTGCAGCCGTCGTCGGCGCGGTGGTCGAAGGCCGGGTGGGGCACGGCCGTGGCGGCGTCGACCGGGAGGAGACCACTGGGCCCGACGTGTGTGCCGGCCGCGGGCCACGCGGGGACCAGGGCCAGCAGGAGGGCCAGCAGGGCGGTCAGGGCGACCGCGACCCGTCGGCCGGCGGGGGCGGGGGCGGTGCGTCGTGCGGGGCGCATCCACCGTCCCCTTTCGTGAGGTGGGTGATGGGCGATGGCTGACGGGTGTGGGCTGATGGGTGGCGGAGCCCGGGGGCCCGGGCCGGGGAGTGGGCGGCCGGGGCCCCCGGGCGGTTCGGGGGCCGGTGTCAGGGCTCGATGAGGCCGGCGCGGATGGCGTAGCGGGTCAGTTCCAGGCGGTCGCGCAGGCCGAGCTTCTGCAGGAGGTTCGCCCGGTGCCGCTGGACGGTCTTGATGCTGATGAAGAGCAGCTCGGCGATCTCCTTCGAGGAGTGGCCCTCGGCCACGAGCTTGAGGACCTCCTCCTCGCGGGGCGTGAGGATGTGGTCGGCGGACTCCTCGCCGTGCCGGACCCGGTCGAGGTAGTTGCGGATGAGGGCGGTGACCGCGCCGGGGTAGAGGAAGGGCTCGTCGCGCATCGCGGCCCGGCAGGCGGCGACCAGATCGCGGTCGGCGACGGACTTCAGGACGTATCCGCAGGCCCCCGACTTCAGCGCCTGGAACAGGTACTGCTCGTTGTCGTGCATCGTCAGCATCAGGATGCGCAGGCCCGGTTTCAGCGCGGCCAGCTCGCGGGCGGCCTGCAGCCCGGTCAGCCGGGGCATCGCGATGTCCAGGACCGCGAGGTCGGCGGCGTGGGCCCGCGCCATGTCGATGGCCTCCGCGCCGTCCCCGGCCTCGGCGACCACCTCCAGATCCGGCTCCCGGTCGAGGATGAGCCGCACGCCGCGGCGTACCAGAGCGTGGTCGTCGGCGAGCAGGATGCGGATCGTCGACGGATGGGACCCGGACGCCGCGGACGGGTCGTACGGGACGGAGGCGGTCGGCCCTGGGGTGGAGGCGCCGGACGTGGAGGTGCCGGACGTGGAGGCGCCGGGCGTGGAGGCGCCGGACAGGGACGGGTCGGGCATGGTCAGGGCTGCTTCCTGGTGACGGGTGCGGTGAGCCGGATGCGGGTGCCGGCGCCGGGTGCCGAGGTGATGTCGAGGGCCGCCCCGATGAGCAGGGCGCGTTCGCGCATGCCGCGGATCCCGGCGCCCTCGCACGCCGCCTCGATGCCGCGACCGTCGTCGGAGATGGTGAGCGTCACCGCACCCTCGGCGCGGCCCAGGCTCACCTCCAGCCGCTCGGCGTCCGCGTGCCGGGCGGCGTTCGTCATGCTCTCCTGCGCGACGCGGTAGAGGACCAGCTCGGTCTCCGGGTCCAGAGCGGGCAGCTCGGCGTCGAAACGGCGCACCACCCGCAGCCCGGTGTGCGTGGCGAAGTCGTGCGTGAGCGAGGACAGCGCGCTGATCAGGCCGAGGTCGTCCAGCACCCCGGGCCGCAGCCTGCGCACCAGGCGGCGGACCTCGTCCAGGCTCTCCCGGGTGATCTCCTGCGCCTGCTGCAGCTCGTTGCGCAGCGGCTCGTCGGCGTCGTCCGCGGCACGTCCCAGGACCAGCAGGATCGCGGTCATGCTCTGCCCGACCTCGTCGTGCAGCTCCTGGGCGATGCGGCGCCGCTCCGCCTCCTGGGCGAGCAGCACGCGGGCGGTGCTCGTCGCCCGCTCGTGCTCCAGCCGGTCGAGCATGGCGTTGAAGGTGCGGATCAGCTCGGGTACCTCGCCGCCGCCGGACACCGGCAGTCGCTGGCCGGGGCGCAGCAGGTCGACGGTGGTCATCAGCTTCGTCAGCCGGTCCAGCGGCGCCAGGCCCCAGCGCAGCAGGGTGCCGTTGGCCACCAGCATGACGCCGAGGCCGCCCACCAGGATGACCGCCTCGGTCAGCAGGACCGGCACGGACACGGTCACCGGAGCCCACAGCAGCAGTGCCGTGGCGAAGCCCAGCACCACCGCGTTGAGCCCGAAGATCCGCCAGAACAGGGACACCGGGGGGTACGCCTCCTTCTGCGACGTGGTCTGTACGCCTCTACTGTCGGTCATCGCGCACCCCGGTCGGGCGCTCGGCCCCTGGCCGCGACCGAGCCTGCGACCAGCCTGCCCTTCCCCGCCGAGCCGGGTCGATGGGGGCCGACCCCCATTTCCGGGAGGTGGCATACCCATACGGCCGACGCGCGGCGCCGCGCAGTGGATGCTCGGCCCCCGGGCAAATGGGGCCTGCGCCCGATGGGAAACGGTGACCGGCCCGGCCAGGGTGGAGGCAAGCAAGACTTACCGACACTGCAGGAAGGGACCCACCGTGTCGCTCGACGCCTCCCGCATCGAATCCCGCCCCGAGCGGCTGACCGCCCACGAGGCACGCCAGCGCCTCGAACACGCGCGCAACACCCGCCTGACCCAGCTTCAGGCCCTCGACGAGAGCGCCCAGGCGGAGGACGACCAGCTGGTGTCCGCGCAGAAGGCCGCCATCGAGCGGGTGCTCAAGGAGATCGACGAGGCCTTCGCCCGGGTCGACGGCGGCACCTACGGCACCTGCCTGGGCTGCGGCAAGCCCGTCCCGGGGGAGCGCCTGGAAATCCTTCCCTACACGCGGTACTGCGTCGCCTGCCAGCGCCGCGCCGCCGCCTGACCACCGTCCAGCCAGCCTTCCTCTCCCGCCCTGCCCAAGGGGTGAAGTGGTGAACCATCAGATCATCGGCGACCGCGACACGCGTCTGTCGCCCGAGGACCTCGCCGCGCTCCGGGACAGCCTCCACGAGCAGCGGCTGTTCCGCGAGGAGCAGCTGCGGCAGATCGCGACCGTTCCGTCCGGCGCCGACGAGCCGACCCGGCAGGGGTCCGCCGCGCGGACCGAGGTCCGGGTCGAACTCGCGGCCTCCGCGCGGATGGTCCTCGCCGACGTCGAAGCGGCCCTCGACCGCATGGCCGAGGGCCGCTACGGCCTGTGTCATCTGTGCCGGCGCCCCATCGACCGCGAGCGCCTGACGATCGTGCCGCAGGCCCGCTACTGCGCTCGCTGCCAGCAGGTGCGGGAGGCCGGGCGATGACCGTCATACGCCGGCCCCGCGCCGGACTCACCCGGCACCGGCCGTGGCCCCTGTGCCGGCAGTGCAGCGGCGTCGCCCTCGACATGGGCAGCGCCCGCACCCGTGCGTGGGTCGCCGGCCGGGGGGTGGTCCTCGACGTTCCGACCGTCACGTTTCCCGGGGCCGCCGCGGTGTACCCCATCCGGCGCGGCTCCATCGTCGACACCCAGGGGACGGCGCGGATGCTCGACCGGCTGCTCGGCCACCGCCTGCCCCGCCTCGCCCGTCCCCTGGTCGTGGTGACCGCGCCGGTACTGGACGGGTACGCCTACCGGACCGAGGCCCGTACGGCCGTGGAGGTGCTGCGCCCGCGCAGTGTGCTGACCGTCCCCAGCGCGCGGGCGGTGGCGCTGGCGGCGGGCGCGGACCTGTCCCGGCCGTTGCTCGTCGTGGACATCGGGGCGCATCTCACCGAGGTGGTGCTGCTGGTGGACGGTGCCGTCTTCGACGCGCGCCGCACCGCGCTGGGCACGGGGGACATCGGCGACGCCACCCCGTCCTCGGAGATCGGCGACGCGGTGGCCGACATGACGACCTCGATGCTGCGGCAGGACCGGACGTCCCTCACCGTCGACGCGCTGGGCAGGGGCCCGCTGCTGGCGGGCGGGGGCGCGCTGCGCCCGGACATCACCTGCCACCTCACCGGCAGGCTGCACGTGCCCCTGCGGGCCGTGCCGGCCCCGCACACGGCCGCCGTCCGCGGCGCGGCCAAGCTGCTGCAGGCCGCGCACTGCCACCCGTCGACCACGGGCACGGACCCACCCGACCGGCACCCGCGCTGACGCCGACGCCGCCCGGCGCACCGGTGCCGAGGGACTCACCTCCGTGCCGCTCCACCGGGGCCCGGCCCAGGCAACCGGCACCGACCGCGCACCATCCGCCCGGTGACACAGCCCTCGCCCCCGCGGCGTCCCGACGCACGACCCCAGACCCGCCCCCGCCCCCGCCCGACCGGGGGTGGGTCCGTTCCCGCTGGCCGGATCCTGGAAGGAGGAACACCACCATGGCCGGTGACACACCGCGAGCACAGCCACCGCCCCCCGATCCCGATCCCGGAGGGCACCACCCCCACCTGCTGTTCTGGCGATGGCGGCGCAACCCCCTGCGGCGCCGTACCGACCGGCTGCACGCCTGGATCGCCCTCGGGCTCCTGCTCGCGGTGCCGGCGGTGGCCGCGGCGGCGATGCTCGCGGTCGGCGACACCGCCTACCGCCACTACCGGAGCGCCGCCGAGCACGAGGCCCGGACCCGTGACCACCGCGCAGCGGTCCTCGTCCACGACGCCCCGCGCCATCCGGAGCCCGGCTCGGACGAGGCGAAGAAGGCCCGTTACCCGGTCGAGGTCCGCTTCCCCGGCCCGGGCGGAGAGACCCGGACCGGGAAGACGGACGTCGAACCGGGACTGCCCGCGGACAGCACCGTCCTGGTCTGGGTCGACTCGGCGGGAGAGATCACCGACCCGCCCCTGACCGCGGAGCAGATCCGCAGCCGCACGATGGGCTGGGCGATCCTCGCCTTCCTGGGCGTCGCCGTCATGGGCCTCGCGGCCCACGGGATCACCGGACTGGTCCTGCAACGGCGCAACCTGGCCGGGTGGGAGGCGGCCTGGGCCGTCACGGCTCCGCGCTGGTGCAGGTTGCCGTGACGGGGGGTGGGGCGTGCGCCTGCCCCGCTGTTGCGGCGTTCCGGTCTCCGGCGGTGTTGGGGTGCCGCGTCGGCTCTGGCGTACGGCTTGCGGGGCCTGGTCCTGCAACGGCGCAACCTGGCCGGGTGGGAGGCGGCCTGGGCCGTCACGGCTCCGCGCTGGTGCAGGTTGCCGTGACGGGGGGCGGGGGGTGGGCTGTCCTGCCGTTGTGGCGGCCCGGTCGCCGGCGGTGTTGGGTGCCGTGTCGGCTCTGGCGTACGGCTCACGGGGCTGGTGCTGCGAGGGCTCGACCCCGCCGGGTGGGAGGCGGCCCGGGCCCGTCACCGTCCCGCGTGGGAGCAGGCGGCCGTGACGGGGGCCGGGGCGCGGGCGTCGCCGCCCCGCTGCCAGGGGCGTCGGCTGCCGGGTCGGCCCCGGCCGAGGGGCCGACGGGGGAGCGGGCCGTCAGGCCGTCGCCGCGCCCGGCGCGGGGGGTGCCAGCTGTCGGGCCAGCCACGTCGGTACGCCGCCGAGCAGCCGGAACAGCCGCCGCGCCTCCTCGCGCAGTCGCGACGCCTCCGGTTCGGTCTCCGCGTCCGCGAGCGACGCCAGCGCCGGTGCCGTACCGACGAGGTATCCCAGCTCCTCGCGGATGCGCAGCGACTCGGCGAAGCCGTGCCGGGCCTCGGCCAGCTCCCCTTCGCGCAGGGCGAGGCCGGCCAGGTGCCGCCAGGTGAAGGACTGGAGCAGCGGATCGGCGTGCGCGGTGGCCCCGGCGTGGGCGCGCCGGTACGCCGCGCGGGCGGCCTGCGGAGACCGGGTCAGGTTCTCCGCGAGCAGCCCCCGCCGGAAGTCCAGCAGCGCTCGCCCCCTGGCCCCCGGCGCGATCAGCGCCGCTGCCCGGCCCAGCGCGGCCCGCGCCTCGTCGGACCGGTCGCGCACCCTGTGCACGGTGGCGGCGTAGGCGAGCTGCCCGCGTTCACAAGCGGCGGCCCCGCGCTCGTCGTCGCTGTGGGCCAGCGCCTCGGCGGTGCGCAGCGCGTCCTCGGCGTCCGCCCAGCCCTGCTCGGTGTACAGGCACCGCTCGACCAGCAGCGCGGTCCGCTGCAACGCGGTGGCCGCGGTGACCGGCTCCAGCAGGGCCGCCGCGTCGGCCCAGCAGGCGCGTGAGCGCAACCGCCATACGGCGGTCTGGAGCGGATCGTCACCCTCGGTCGTTCCCCAACCAGAACCAGCCATGGCGGAATGCGCCACGTCGCCCTCCCCTTAGCACGCCATCGAGCTCACGAGTGGTGGGCGCATCTCAGCACGGATCCGGCGGCCCGGCCAAGGGTCTGGGTGAAAAATTTCACAAAGTCGTGGGACTTCCGCTCCCGAGGTTTGGGACCGTTCCGCGGCTTCCTGGCGCGGCTGCCCACGCCCCGCGGCTCAGCTCATCCGCAGTGCCAGGAAGAAATCCAGCTTGTCCTCCAGGCGTGAAAGATCACGGCCGGTCAACTGCTCGATCCGTCCGACGCGGTAGCGCAGCGTGTTGACGTGCAGGTGGAGCCGGGTCGCACAGCGGGTCCACGAGCCGTCGCAGTCGAGGAAGGCCTCCAGCGTCGGGATCAGCTCGGCGCGGTGGCGCCGGTCGTAGTCCCGCAGCGGGTCCAGCAGTCGGGCCGTGAAGGCGCGGCGGACGTCGTCGGGGACGAAGGGGAGGAGCAGGACGTGCGAGGCCAGTTCCTGGTGGCCGGCCGCGCAGACCCGGCCGGGGCGTGCCGCGGCCACGCGCCGCGCGTGCCGGGCCTCCTCCAGCGCGCCCCGCAGCCCCTCCGCGGAGTGCACGGCGGCGCTGACGCCGAGGGTGATCCGCCCGTCGCCGTCCAGCCCGGCCGACAGCGGCTCCCGTACGGACTCCAGCAGCGCCTCCGCGAGGATGCCGGTCTCGGAGCCGTCGTGCTCGCTGGAGACCGCCGGCAGCGGTACGAGGGCGACGGCCTCGTCCCCGGTGTGCGCCACCGCGATGCGGTCCACGTGCTCGGGGCCCGTGGCGAGCGGGTCGACGAGGATCTCCTCCAGCAGGGTCTGGGCTACCGGGCCGGCCTCCGTGCCGCCGTCCTCCCACTCGACGCGGGCGACCACGACCTGCCAGTGGGGGGCCGCGCCGAGGCCGGGCAGCAGCACCGGCGCCGCGACCCGCAGCCGGGCCGCGATCTCGGCGGGCGCGGCACCCGTCTGCACCAGCTCGAGCACCTCCTGCGCGAGCCGCCGCCGCACCGTGCGCGCCGCGTCCCGCCGGTCCCGCTCGACGGCGATCAGCTGGGTGACCCCGTACAGCAGGTCGAGCCGTTCCGCCGCCCAGTCGCCCGCGTCCGCCTCCACGACCAGCAGCCAGTCGGACAGCACCGTCTCGCGCACGTCCCGCCCGGCCCCCGAGGCCTGCGGGCCGCGTGCTCCCCCGGCCGCCGCCGGGTTCCCCCCGCCGTGCACCGGGAAGAGGCTGTACGTCGTACCGCGCAGCGGCACCCGGTGCGGCGCGCGCCGGCCCGCGCGGGTGGCCGCCAGATGCTCGGCCGCCAGCTTCGCGCACACCTCGGCGGGCAGCGCGGGACCCGCGGCCTTCGGGCCGGCGACCGGCCGGCCGGTCGGGGAGAGCACCCAGGCCCGCAGGTCCAGGTCGGAGCCGAGCAGGTCCAGGACCACGTCGGGGCCGCCGCCCGCCGGGCCGGAGGTCATCATCCGGCGGTGCCGGTCCACCACGGCCGCCAGATCCCCGGCCCGCTCGCCGGACACCTGCCGGACCACGTGCTCGGTGATGGTCGCGAAGGCCACCGACTCGTTCACCGCGAACAGCGGCAGCCGGTGCCGTACGCACGCCTGTATCAGGTCCTCCGGCACGCTCCCCAGCTCCGCCTCACCGGCGCCGAGCGCGGCCACCCCGGCCTGGACGAGGATCCGCACGAAAGGCTCCGAGTCGGCGGCGTCCCGGCGCCAGGCCAGGCCGGTGAGGACCAGCTCCCCGCCCGAGAGATAGCGGCTGGGGTCCCGCAGGTCCGTGGTCATCACGCCCCGGACGGAGCGGTCCAGCTCGTCCTCGCCGCCGAGCAGCTTGAGGCCCAGCGCGTCGGTGTCCAG
The DNA here is from genome assembly GCF_031845825.1 of Streptomyces lancefieldiae. Taxonomy (NCBI): domain Bacteria; kingdom Bacillati; phylum Actinomycetota; class Actinomycetes; order Kitasatosporales; family Streptomycetaceae; genus Streptomyces; species Streptomyces lancefieldiae. Next base: position 18,691 of record NZ_JAVRFH010000047.1, read on the forward strand.
CAGTGCGCGCAGCCGCATTTCTCGTCGCCGCCGTTCTTTGTCTCGAAGTGTTCCAGGTCACGCGGCTGTGTCGCCCGATTTCCGGAGGGACCAGAGGAAAACAAGGAGGTTACTGATGACCTCCTTTCATACGAATCTACAAGATGCCTGCCCTGGCCAGCCAACTCCTTCATGGTTTCTGCGACTGACCCCGGTGGAGCAACGGGCGGTGTACTGAGCCCACTCCACGTGAACAGCACATGAACGAGCCGGGCCCGCCGCACACGGATTGGCTCAATCTGTACGCCTCACCAGACGAAGACGAAGAAGAGAGCCGGTCATGGACTTCCTTCGCCCCGCCAGCTGGGAGGAGGCGCTCGCCGCGAAGGCCGAGCACCCCACCGCTGTGCCGATTGCGGGTGGCACCGACGTGATGGTCGAGATCAACTTCGACCACCGGCGGCCCGAGTACCTCATGGACCTGAACCGCATCGGCGACCTCGGTGAGTGGGAGACCGGCGAGGACTCCGTACGGCTCGGTGCCTCCGTGCCCTACACCAGGATCATGGAGAACCTGCGCACCGAGCTGCCGGGTCTCGCCCTCGCCTCGCACACGGTCGCCTCCCCGCAGATCCGCAACCGCGGCGGCGTGGGCGGGAACCTCGGCACCGCCTCCCCGGCCGGCGACGCCCACCCGGCGCTGCTCGCCGCCGGCGCCGAGGTCGAGGTCGAGTCGGTGCGCGGCGCGCGCCGCATCCCGATCGACGAGTTCTACACCGGTGTGAAGCGCAACGCGCTCGCGCCCGACGAGCTGATCCGCGCCGTGCACGTCAGGAAGGCCGACGGCCCGCAGCAGTTCTCGAAGGTCGGCACCCGCAACGCCATGGTCATCGCCGTGTGCGCCTTCGGCCTGGCCCTGCACCCCGAGACCCGCACGGTCCGCACCGGCATCGGCTCGGCGGCGCCCACCCCCGTCCGCGCCAAGGCCGCCGAGGAGTTCCTGAACGCGGCGCTCGAAGAGGGCGGCTTCTGGGACAACGGCAAGATCATCACCCCGTCGGTCGCCCAGCAGTTCGCTCAGTTGTGCTCCGCCGCCTGCAACCCGATCGACGACGTCCGGGGCACCGCGAGCTACCGCCGCCACGCGGTCGGCGTGATGGCCCGCCGGACGCTCACCTGGACCTGGGAGTCGTACCGCGGCGCCCGCCACACCACGGAGGGAGCCGCGTAATGCGCGTCAACTTCACTGTCAACGGACGTCCGCAGGAAGCCGACGACGTGTGGGAGGGCGAGTCCCTGCTGTACGTGCTGCGCGAGCGGCTCGGCCTGCCCGGCTCCAAGAACGCCTGCGAGCAGGGCGAGTGCGGCTCCTGCACGGTCCGCCTGGACGGCGTCCCGGTGTGCTCCTGCCTGGTCGCGGCCGGCCAGGCGCAGGGCCGCGAGGTCGTCACCGTCGAGGGCCTGGCGGACTTCGCCAGGGAACGCTCCTGCGGGACGGGCGCCTGCGGCGGCACCTCACTGGACGAGGCCAAGGAGTGGCAGGCCACGGGGCGACCGGCCGAGGGACGACAGGCCACGGGACGACAGGTCGAGGGAACCGACTCGCAGACCGGCGAGGGCGCCGAACTCGCCCCCATCCAACAGGCGTTCATCGACGCCGGCGCCGTCCAGTGCGGCTTCTGCACGCCGGGCCTGCTGGTCGCCGCCGACGAGATGCTCGAGCGCAACCCGAACCCGACCGACGCGGACATCCGCGAGGCGCTGTCGGGCAACCTGTGCCGCTGCACGGGCTACGAGAAGATCATGGACGCGGTCCGCCTGGCGGCCGCCCGCCAGTCCGAGGGGGTCTGAGCATGGCTGCCAACGGCGCACCCACGAAAATCACCCAGGGTTCCGGGACCAAGGGCGGCATCGGCGAGTCCACGCTCCGCCCCGACGGCACCCTCAAGGTCACCGGCGAGTTCGCGTACTCGTCCGACATGTGGCACGAGGACATGCTCTGGGGCCAGATCCTGCGCTCCCCGGTCGCGCACGCCGAGATCGTCTCCATCGACACGGGCGAGGCGCTGGCGATGCCGGGCGTGTACGCCGTCATGACCTACGACGACCTGCCGACCGACGTGAAGAACTACGGCCTGGAGATCCAGGACACCCCGGTCCTCGCCCACGGCAAGGTCCGCCACCACGGCGAGCCGGTCGCCATCGTCGCCGCCGACCACCCGGAGACCGCGCGCCGCGCCGCCGCCAAGATCAAGGTGGAGTACCGGGAGCTGCCGGTCATCACCGACGAGGCCTCCGCCACCGCCCCCGACGCGATCCTCGTCCACGAGAACCGCGACGACCACCACGTCGGCCACGTCCCGCACCCCAACATCGTGCACCGCCAGCCGATCGTCCGCGGCGACGCCGACGAGGCAGCGAAGCGCGCGGACGTCATCGTCAAGGGCGACTACTACTTCGGCATGCAGGACCAGGCCTTCCTCGGCCCCGAGTCCGGCCTCGCGGTGCCCGCCGAGGACGGCGGCGTGGACCTGTACATCGCCACCCAGTGGCTCCACTCCGACCTGCGCCAGATCGCGCCCGTGCTCGGCCTGCCCGAGGACAAGGTGCGCATGACGCTCTCCGGCGTCGGCGGCGCGTTCGGCGGGCGCGAGGACCTGTCGATGCAGATCCACGCCTGCCTGCTGGCGCTGCGCACCGGCAAGCCCGTCAAGATCGTCTACAACCGCTTCGAGTCCTTCTTCGGCCACGTCCACCGCCACCCGGCCCGGCTGCACTACGAGCACGGCGCCACCAAGGACGGCAGACTCACCCACCTGAAGTGCCGGATCGTCCTGGACGGCGGCGCCTACGCCTCCGCCTCCCCGGCGGTCGTCGGCAACGCCTCCTCGCTCGCCGTCGGCCCGTACGTGGTCGACGACGTGGACATCGAGGCGATCGCCCTCTACTCCAACAACCCGCCCTGCGGCGCCATGCGCGGCTTCGGCGCGGTCCAGGCGTGCTTCGCCTACGAGGCGCAGATGGACAAGGTGGCCAAGGAACTCGGCATGGACCCGGTGGAGTTCCGCCGGCTCAACGCCATGGAGCAGGGCACCATCATGCCCACCGGCCAGCCCGTCGACTCCCCGGCACCGGTCGCCGAACTCCTGCGCCGCGTCAAGGCGATGCCGATGCCGCCCGAGCGGCAGTGGGAGTCCAGCGAGGGCGCCGACGTACGGCAGCTCCCCGGCGGCCTGTCCAACACCACGCACGGCGAGGGCGTCGTGCGGGGCGTCGGGTACGCGGTCGGCATCAAGAACGTCGGCTTCTCCGAGGGCTTCGACGACTACTCCACCGCCAAGGTCCGCATGGAGGTCGTCGGCGGCGAGCCCGTTGCCACCGTGCACACCGCCATGGCGGAGGTCGGCCAGGGCGGCGTCACCGTCCACGCGCAGATCGCCCGTACCGAGCTGGGCGTCACACAGGTCACCATCCACCCGGCGGACACGCAGGTGGGCTCGGCCGGCTCCACCTCGGCCTCCCGGCAGACGTACGTCACCGGTGGCGCCGTGAAGAACGCCTGCGAGCTGGTGCGCGAGAAGGTCCTGGAGATCGGGCGCCGCAAGTTCGGCTCCCACCACCCGGCCTGGGCGACGGCCGAGCTGCTCCTGGAGGGCGGCAAGGTCGTCACCGACGGCGGCGAGGTCCTCCGCGACCTCGTGGACGTCCTGGAGGGCGAGGCCGTCGAGGTCGAGGAGGAGTGGCGGCACCGGCCGACCGAGCCCTTCGACCTGCGCACCGGCCAGGGCAACGGCCACGTCCAGTACTCCTTCGCCGCGCACCGCGCCGTCGTCGAGGTCGACACCGAGCTCGGCCTGGTCAAGGTCATCGAACTGGCCTGCGCGCAGGACGTCGGCAAGGCGCTCAACCCGCTCTCGGTCATCGGGCAGATCCAGGGCGGCACCACCCAGGGCATGGGCATCGCCATCATGGAGGAGATCGTCGTCGACCCGAAGACGGCGAAGGTCAAGAACCCCTCCTTCACGGACTACCTGCTCCCCACCATCCTCGACACGCCGACCATCCCGGTCGACGTGCTCGAACTCGCCGACGAGCACGCCCCGTACGGGCTGCGCGGCATCGGCGAGGCCCCCACCCTGTCGTCGACCCCGGCGGTCCTCGCGGCCATCCGGAACGCGACCGGGCTGGCGCTCGACCGCACGCCGGTACGGCCGGAACACCTGACCGGCACGGCGTGAGCAGGGGGCGTTGTCCGGATCGGGCCGACTGCAGGTAACGGCGCTCAGGATCCGAACGACACCCCGTGATCCTCCGGGCGGCGCACGGAACGTCACACACTCCGCGCCGCCCGGAGAGCACCCCAGGTCCCGTGCCGCTCGCGGGCCTTGACGCACCATCACCCATGCGTTCGCCTCGGGCCGTCCCCCGGGTCGTGCACATCCCGAATCCCGCAGCCGCCCCGGCGGTTGACACGGGTGCCCCTTTGAACCTTGGGAGACGGCCCCATGACCCAGCAGTCAGTGGAGCCCAGGACCACGGCCGAGGACGCGGGCGCGGGTTCCCGCGTCCCCGCCGGCCGGTCCTGGCTCGACCGCTACTTTCACATCACCCACCGAGGATCCACGGTCGCGCGCGAGGTGCGCGGCGGCGTCACCACCTTCATGGCGATGGCGTACATCGTCCTGCTCAACCCCGTCATCCTGTCCGGCAAGGACGCCGCGGGGGACACCCTGGGCCAGAAGGCCCTGATCACCGCGACGGCGCTCGCCGCGGCGGTCACCACGCTCCTGATGGGCTTCGTCGGCAAGGTGCCGCTCGCCCTGGCCGCCGGTCTCTCGGTGTCCGGGGTGATCGCCGGCCAGGTCGTGCCCCAGATGACCTGGCCGCAGGCCATGGGCATGTGCGTGATGTACGGCGTGGTGATCATGCTGCTCGTGGTCACCGGGCTCCGCGAGATGATCATGAACGCGATCCCGCTCGCCCTCAAGCACGGCATCACCATGGGCATCGGCCTGTTCATCGCCATCATCGGCCTGGTGAAGGGCGGTTTCGTCCACAAGGGCGAGGCGACCCCGCTCACGCTCGGCCCCACCGGTGAACTCGCGGGCTGGCCCGTCCTGCTCTTCGCGGGCACCCTGCTCCTGATCTTCATGCTCCAGGCGCGCGACACCCCCGGCGCGATCCTCATCGGCATCGTCGCCGGCACGATCGTCGCCTCCCTGCTGAACGCCACCGGGGTCATCGACCCCGAGCAGTGGGCCAACGGCGCTCCCGAGCTGCACGGCAGCGCGGTCTCCATGCCCGACTTCTCGCTCTTCGGCGACCTGGAGTTCGGCGGCTGGGGCGAGGTCGGCGCGATGACGGTCGGCATGATCGTCTTCACACTGGTGCTGGCCGGGTTCTTCGACGCGATGGCCACCATCATCGGCGTCGGCACCGAGGCGAAGCTCGCCGACGACAAGGGCCGGATGCCGGGTCTGTCGAAGGCGCTGTTCATCGACGGCGCGGGCGGTGCCATCGGCGGTGTGGCGGGCGGCTCCGGCCAGACCGTCTTCGTGGAGTCCGCCACCGGCGTCGGGGAGGGGGCCCGCACCGGACTCGCCTCGGTCGTCACCGGCCTGTTCTTCGCGGCCTGCCTCTTCTTCACGCCGATCACCGCGATCGTGCCGCAGGAGGTCGCCTCCGCCGCGCTGGTCGTCATCGGAGCGATGATGATGATGAACGCCCGGCACGTGGACTGGGCCGACCGGGCCACCGCGATCCCGGTCTTCCTGACCGTCGTCCTGATGCCGTTCACGTACTCCATCACGGCGGGTGTCGCCGCCGGCGTCATCTCCTACGTCGCCATCAAGGTGGCCCAGGGCAAGGCCCGGGAGATCGGCGCGTTCATGTGGGCACTGACGGTGATCTTCATCGTCTACTTCGCCCTCAACCCGATCGAGAGCTGGCTGGGCGTGCACTAGCCGCCGCCGCGGGAACCCCTTCCATATCACCGCTCTGTGAGGAGACCGACAGATGCTGGACATCGCCGAAGAGCTGCACCGGTGGGTCGAGCAGGGACGTGACGTCGCCGTGGCCACCGTCGTGGCCGTCAGCGGCAGCGCGCCCCGCCGGCCCGGCGCCGCCCTCGCGGTGGACGCCGGGGGAACGGCGATCGGCTCGGTGTCCGGCGGCTGTGTGGAGGGGGCCGTGTACGAGCTGTGCCGGCAGGCGCTCCAGGACGGCGAAACCGTCCTGGAACGCTTCGGCTACAGCGACGAGGACGCCTTCGCCGTCGGCCTGACCTGCGGCGGCGTCATCGACATCCTCGTCACACCGGTACGGGCGGACGACCCCGCCCGTCCGGTCCTCGCCTCCGCGCTCGCCGCCGCCGCGCGAGGTGAGCCGGCGGCGGTGGCGCGGATCGTGAGCGGACCGGCGGAGCTGACCGGGCGCGCGCTCGTCGTCCGCCCGGACGGCTCCCACACCGGCGGCTTCGGCGCCCACCCCGAACTGGACCGCACGGTGGCCGCCGAGGCGGGCGCCTTCCTGGACGCCGGACGCACGGGCACCCTGGAGATCGGAGAGCAGGGCTCGCGCTGCGGAGCACCGCTCACACTGCTGGTCGAGTCCTCGGTCCCGGCCCCCCGCATGATCGTCTTCGGTGCCATCGACTTCGCGGCGGCGCTGGTCCGCGTCGGCAAGTTCCTCGGCCACCACGTGACGGTGTGCGACGCGCGCCCCGTCTTCGCGACGAAGGCCCGCTTCCCGGAGGCGGACGAGATCGTCGTGGAGTGGCCGCACGAGTACCTGGCGCGTACCGACGTGGACGCCCGCACCGTGCTGTGCGTCCTGACCCACGACGCCAAGTTCGACGTACCGCTCCTGGAGCTCGCCCTGCGCCTGCCGGTCGCGTACGTCGGCGCGATGGGCTCGCGCCGCACCCACCTGGACCGCAACGCGCGCCTGCGCGAGGTCGGCGTGAGCGACCTGGAGCTGAGCCGCCTCAGGTCCCCCATCGGCCTGGACCTCGGCGCCCGCACACCGGAGGAGACGGCCCTGTCCATCGCGGCCGAGATCGTCGCGGCCCGTCGCGGTGGCACGGGCGTCTCCCTGACCGGCGCCCACACCCCGATCCACCACGACGGCCCCGCGGCCCCGGCCGGCCGCGTCGACTCGGTGGCCTAGGCCCACCGGCGGGAGCCCTGCCCGTGGCCGCCGCCCTCTCGCCGGCCGGTGCCTTGTCCGTGGCCGCCGCCCTCTCGCCGGCCGGTGGTCCGTCCCTGGCGCGGACTCACCTCCGGCCGGACCCCCTCCCGGACAGGGAGACGTCCGCGACCACCGGTCGGTGGTCCGAGGCCGCGGTCTCCTCCGGCACCGAGGCGCCGTGCACGCGCACGCCCCGGCCCACGGCCACGTAGTCGATCCGCTTCACGGGTGCCGTGGCCGGAAAGGTGCCGCCGGTACCCGTCCCGGCGTCGCGCAGTTCCGCCCACAGGGGCTGGAGTTCGGGTGCCGACGGTTCGGCGTTGAGGTCGCCGAGCAGCACCTGCCGCACCCCCGGCCGCGCCGCCCGCTCCCGTGCCATGATCCGCCGGGTGTCGGCGACCTGCGCCACCCGGACCGCCGGGTCCGACCGGTAGTCGAGGTGTGTCACGAACACCTGCACCGGCACTCCGCGCACCTTCAGCGTCACCTCGCCGAACCCGGGCGCCGGTTGCGGCACCGGGTTCTCGTCCTGCGTGGACAGGCGCGTGATCTCGTGGTTCGTCGCCGAGCGGATGGGGAAGCGGGACAGCACCGCCACGCCGTACTCGCGCCGCGGGCCGCCCGCCCGAACGGGGTCGAGGCTGTAGATCGGCGCGAACGACACCCGCATCCCGAGCCGTCGCGCCAACTCCTCGGCGACGTCCAGCTCCTGGCTGCGTGCGCCCCAGTGCACGTCGACCTCCTGGAGGCCGATCACGTCCGCGTCGAGGGCGCGCAGCGCGGCGGCCTGCCGGTCGAGGTCGAAGACGCCGTCCGATCCCGTTCCGGCGTGGATGTTGTAGGTGGCGATGCGCAGCGGAGCCGGGGGCCGCTGGCCCGCGGAGGCGGGCGGAGCCGCCACGGCCAGGCTCAACACGGCACCGGCGGCGGACAGTTGGAGGAAGGCGCGCGCTCTGACAGACATGGCGGCACGGTACGCGGGAAACGCGTGCCGCGAGGCGTGTGACGCGATCCCGTCCGTGACGTGTACCTCGCCGGCAACCCGTGGTTCACGGGCTCCGCAGGAGGTGGTTGACCGCGCGGCCGAAGACGTACCGCCCCGCGCCGCCGAGGACCCGGTCGAAGAGGGACGGGAGGAGGCGGACGGTCAGTTCCTCGCGCCACAGGACGCGGGTCCGGCCGCCGGGCCCCGGGCGGACCTCGATCTCGGCCCAGCCCCGGACCAGCCGGCCGCGCTTCTCCAGTCGGCACAGGCCGGGGGTGTCGTCCAGCGGTGGCTGCCAGACGGTCACCTCCATCCTGTCGTCGAAGGTGAGCGGACCGGCGCCCGTGCGGGCCACGATCACCGTGCCGGGGCCGGTGGGCGGGGGCGTGACGACGTCGACCCGGGTCAGCGGCACCGTGTCGCCGTGGAGGTGCCACCGGGTGAGCCGGCGCCACGCCTCGTCCAGGGGGAGCGGGGCGGTGCGTTCGATCGAGAAGAGGGCCACGGGACGATCGTAGGGAACCGGAACCGTCCGGAGGCGCACCAGGTACCCGCCGCCCTAGCGGTAGACCTTGCCCGGCTCGGCCTTGCCGGGGGCGAGCAACTGGGGCACCGTGACGAAGACGTAGCCCCGGGACTTGAGCCCGTCGATGATCCCGGGCACGGCGGGCACGGTGCCGTCGTAGATGTCGTGCAGCAGGATGATGCCGTCCCGGGACGACTGGTCCAGGACGCGCTTGGTGATCAGGTCGGAGTCGTTCGTCTTGTAGTCCTTGGCGGTCACGCTCCACAGCACCTCCGACAGGCCCAGCTCGCGGCAGATGTCGTGCACCGTGTCGTCCGTGCGGCCCTGCGGCGGGCGCATCAGGGTGGGGCGCTGCCCGGTCAGGCGCTCTATCTCCTTGTTGGGGCGCTCGAGTTCCGCACGTATCTCGTCCGGTTCGGCGTCCGTGAGTATCTTGTGCGTCCAGGTGTGGCTGGCCACCTCGTGGCCCTCGTCGGCCATGCGCTTGACCAGCTCGGGATACGTGTCGATGTGCCGTTTGCCGAGCAGGAAGAAGGTCGCCGGGACCTGCTTCTCCTTGAGTATGTCGAGCAGTCGGGCGGAGTGCTCGCTCGGTCCGGCGTCGAAGGTCAGCGCGATGCACTTGGCCTTCCGGCAGTCGACGGTGCCGAAACCGGCCCGTGCCTGGGTACCCGCCGCGGTCCGGACGGAACTGGGGGCGGTCGTCTCCAGCTTCGTGCAACCGCTCAGGGCCAGCGTCAGTGAAGCCGCGGCCGCGATGGTGGCGGCCGCAGGCAACCTGATCCCCGTTTTTGTCATCTTCCTGGTCAGCGAAGGCATGCGAGGACTATACCTAGGGAGTATAGACGGGGTTTATAGTGCCCCCTCGAATGTGAGTTCGAGGTAGTGGGAACCTGCGCCGGGTTACTCAGCCGACACGCAAGTGACGGTGAGAGTGAGGAGAATCCCGTGAGCGAGAGCCCCGTGAGCGAGAGCCCCCTGGACGACAGCCCCGAGAGCGGACGCGCCTGGCGCCGGGCCCTGGTGACCGGCGGAGCCGGATTCGTGGGATCCCACCTGTGCGGCCGGCTGCTCGCCGCCGGCGCCGACGTCGTCTGCCTCGACAACCTGGCCACCGGCTCCCGCGCCAACGTGGCCGACCTGGAGCGGCGGCGCGGCTTCCGGTTCGTCCGGGCCGACGCGACCGACCCGGCCGCCCTGCGCGGCCTGCCCGGCCGGTTCGACCTGGTGCTGCACTTCGCCTGCCCCGCCTCGCCCGCCGACTACCTCCGGCTGCCCCTGGAGACCCTCGACGTCGGCAGCACCGGTACCCGCAACGCCCTGGAGCGGGCCCGTGCCGACGGCGCCCGCTTCCTGCTCGCCTCCACCTCCGAGGTCTACGGCGACCCGCTGGAACACCCGCAGCGCGAGAGCTACTGGGGCAACGTCAACCCGATCGGCCCGCGCAGCGTGTACGACGAGTCCAAGCGCTTCGCCGAGGCCCTGGTCACCGCCCACCGCCAGGTGCACGGCACCGACGCCGCCATCGTCCGCATCTTCAACACCTACGGCCCGCGGATGCGCACCGGCGACGGCCGCGCCGTGCCCACGTTCATCGCCCAGGCCCTGGACGGCATGCCGCTCACCGTCGCCGGCGACGGCGGCCAGACCCGGTCCCTGTGCTACGTCGACGACACCGTCACCGGCGTCCTCGCCCTCGCCGCGTCCGGCGAGACCGGTCCCGTGAACATCGGCGGCGCCGACGAGATCACCATGCTGGAACTGGCCCGCCGCGTCGTGGAGCTCACCGGCTCCGGGTCCCGCATCCGCTTCGTCGACCGCCCCGTCGACGACCCCGCCCGGCGCAGGCCCGACACCACCCTGGCCCGGGAGCGGCTCGGCTGGCAGCCGCGGGTCGGCTGGAGCGAGGGGCTGGAGCGGACCATCGGCTGGTTCGCGCACTCCGTCGCCGCGTGATCCGCACCCACCCGCGGACCGTTCCCACCCTGATCACCGAGGACCCCGGATCATCACTTGGAGTGACATATCAGCTCTTGTCAGGAACTGAGTTGCCTCCAAGTGTTTGAGACAGCTTCCCCGCGGCACCCGCGAGCCCAGAGAGGAGCACTCCCCATGCGCATCCTTGGTATCAACGCCCTGTTCCACGACCCGGCCGCCGCTCTCGTCATCGACGGCCGGACCGTTGCGGCCGCTGAGGAAGAACGCTTCAGCCGCCGCAAGCACGGCAAGCGCCCGGTGCCCTTCTCCGCGTGGGAGATGCCGGAGCTTTCGGCGCGGTGGTGCCTCGAGCACGCCGGGGTGCGGCCCGAGGAACTGGACGCCGTCGCGTACTCCTTCGACCCCAAGCTCGCCCGGCCCGCCCGCGACATGGGGCTGGACGACCCCTGGGACCCGCTCCGGCTGGAGTACGCCCGCCGGGCGCCCGAGTTCCTCGCCGAGGCGCTGCCCGGCCTCGACCCCGACCAGGTGGTCTTCGTCCCCCACCACGTGGCGCACGCCGCCTCCGCCGGACCGGCCTCACCCCACCCCGACAGCGACGTCCTCGTCCTCGACGGACGCGGGGAGTCCGCCTCCCACCTGGCCGGCCGCTACCGCGACGGCAAGCTCGACACCCTCGCCACCCAGGCGCTGCCGCACTCGCTGGGCCTGGTCTACGAGGACCTGACCGAGCACCTCGGCTTCCTGCGCAGCAGCGACGAGTACAAGGTGATGGCCCTCGCCTCCTACGGCACCCCCCGCCACCTGGACCGGCTGCGCGAGCACGTCCACGCCACCGGCGACGGCGGCTTCCACGCCCACGGCGTCGACTGGGCGGCCCTCGCCCCGGCCCGCGCCGAGGGCGAGGACTGGACCAAGGACCACGCCGACCTGGCGGCCAGTACCCAGGCGGTGCTGGAGGAACTGCTCCTCGAACTCGTCCACTGGCTGCACCGCGAGGCCGGGGGCCAGGCCCTGACCATGGCGGGCGGCGTCGCCCTGAACTGCGTCGCCAACTCGAGGATCGCCGCCCGCGGCCCGTACCGGCACGTGTGGGTGCAGCCCGCCGCCGGTGACGCGGGCACGGCCCTCGGCGGCGCTCTGCACGTGGCCGCCGCCCGGGAGGGCACCGCTCCCGAGCCCATGCCCGGCGCCGACCTGGGCCGGGGCTGGAGCGACGAGGAGATCCGCGCCTGGCTGGAGACGGCCGCGATCCCCTACGAGGAGCCGGACGACATCGCCGAGACGGTCGCCGAGGAACTGGCCCGGGACGGCGTCGTCGCCTGGTTCCAGGGCCGCAGCGAGTTCGGGCCGCGTGCCCTCGGACACCGCTCCCTGCTGGCCCACCCGGGCCGCGCGGAGAACCTGGAGCGGCTCAACCACGTCAAGGGCCGCGAGGAGTTCCGCCCCGTCGCCCCGATGGTGCTGGCCGACCGCGCCGCCGACCTCTTCACCGGGCCGATACCCAGCCCGTACATGCTCTTCGTGCACGACGTCGCCCCCGCCTGGCGCGACCGCGTCCCGGCCGTCGTCCACGTCGACGGCACCGCCCGCATCCAGACCGTCGAGGAGCGCCGCGAACCGCTCGTCGCCCGGATGCTGGCCGCCTTCGAACGGCGCACCGGGCTGCCGGTCGTCGTCAACACCAGCCTCAACACCGCCGGCCGGCCCATGGTCGACGACCCGCGCGACGCGCTGGAGTGCTTCGGCTCCGCGCCCGTGGACCTGCTGGCCATCGGCCCCTTCGCGGTGCGCCGGGGGAGGGCGTTCGGATGAGCGGCGCCCCGGTGAACGGCGTGCCCAGGGCGGGTTACGCCGTCGTCGTCCCCACCCTCGTACGCGACACGCTGGCCGACTGCCTGGCCGCGCTGGCCGCCGCGACCGGGCCGGGCCCCGACGAGATCGTCCTCGTCGACGACCGGCCCGGACCCGACGCCGACCCCGACGCGCTGGAGCACCCGCTGACCGTCCTCGGCGACCTGCGCGAGCGCACGGTGGTGCTGCGCAGCGGGGGCCGGGGCCCGGCCGCCGCCCGCAACACCGGCATCCGCGCGGTCACCTCGCCCTGGACCGCCTTCCTCGACGACGACGTCCAGGTCGGCCCGCACTGGTGCGACCAGCTGGTCCAGGACCTCGCCGAGGCGGCGCCCGACACGGGTGCCGTGCAGGGCGTGATCGCCGTGCCGCTGCCCGGCGAGCGCCGGCCCACCGACTGGGAACGCGGCACCGCCGGCCTCGCGCGGGCCCAGTGGATCACCGCCGACATGGCCTACCGCACCGACGTGCTCAAGGAGGTCGGCGGCTTCGACGAACGCTTCACCCGAGCCTTCCGCGAGGACGCCGACCTCGCCCTGCGGGTCCTCGACGCGGGCTGGCGCATCCGGCGGGGCCGCCGCACCACCCGCCATCCCGTACGCCCCGCCTCCCGCTGGGTGTCCCTGAAGCAGCAGCGCGGCAACGCCGACGACGCCCTGATGCGGCACCTGCACGGCGCCGACTGGTGGGCCAAGGCGGTGGCCCCCAAGGGACGGATCCGGCGCCACGCGGCGATCACCGCCGCCGGGGGCGCCGCCCTCGCCCTCGCCGCCGCCGGCCGGCCCCGCGCCGCCGCGGTCGCCGGGCTCGGCTGGGCCGCGGGCACCGCCGAGTTCGCCTGGGCCCGTATCGCCCCGGGCCCGCGCACCCGCCACGAGGTCACGACCATCCTGGTCACCAGCGCGCTCATCCCGCCCGCCGCGACCTGGCACCGGCTGAGCGGACTGTGGCGGCACCGCGGGGCCCCCGCCTGGCGGGAGGTGGTCGCATGAGTCCCGTCCGGGCCGTGCTCTTCGACCGCGACGGCACCCTCGTCCACGACGTCCCCTACAACGGCGACCCGGCGCGGGTGCGGCCCGTCGACGGCGCCCGCGAGGCGGTCGCGCTGCTGCGGGACCACGGCATCCGCGTCGGCGTCGTCACCAACCAGTCGGGCATCGCCCGCGGTCTGATCAGCGACGCCGACGTCCGCCGCGTCAACCGGCGGATCGACGACCTGATCGGGCCCTTCGACGTGTGGGCGGTCTGCCCGCACGGCCCCGACGACGGCTGCCACTGCCGCAAGCCCCGGCCCGGCCTCGTCCTCTGGGCGGCCGGACGCCTGTGCACCGCCCCCGCCGACTGCGTCGTGATCGGCGACATCGGCGCCGACACGGAGGCCGCCGAGCGGGCGGGCGCCCACGGCATCCTCGTCCCCGACGCGCGTACCCGCCCGGAGGAGACGGCCGCCGCGGCCCATGTCGCCCCGGACCTCCTGACCGCCGTACGCACGCTCCTCGACGACCCACCGGCCGTCTCGGACGGCCGCGACCACGATGGCTCCCGGGACCGGGCCGCCACCGAACCGGCCGGGAGCGGACCCGCCCGGGACGCGGACGGGAGCGGACCCGTCGCCGCCGTGGAGGCGGGCCGGCCGGCGGCGCCGGGCGGCCGTGACACCGGCCGGGACGAGCCCGCCCCCGAGGCGGCTCGGGGCCGTGCCGTCGCCGGCACCCGCGGGAGGCCGCGATGAAGGCACTCGTCACCCGGCTCGACAGCTTCGGCGACGTCCTGCTCGCCGGGCCCGCCGTGCGCGCCGTCGCCGCCCGGGCCGACCACGTCACGCTGCTGTGCGGATCGCGCGGCGCGCCCGCCGCCCGCCTGCTGCCCGGCGTGGACGAGGTGCTGGTCTGGGACGCGCCGTGGGGCGGGTTCCGGCCGCCCGAGGTCAGCCGCGGAGACATCGACCGGCTCGTGGACCGGATCGACGCCGACACGGCGCTGATCCTCACCTCATTCCACCAGTCCCCGCTGCCCACCGCCCTGGTGCTGCGCCTCGCCGGTGTCCGGCACATCGCCGCGGACAGCGTGGACTACCCCGGCTCCCTGCTCGACCTGCGCCACCGGCGCGCCCCGCACGCCCACGAGGCCGAGGCCGCGCTCGACCTCGCCGAGGCGGCCGGGTTCCCCCGGCCCGACGACGGACGGCTCCGCGTGCACCCGCCGCCCCGCGCCGACCACCTCACCGGCCCCGGCCCCTACGTCGTGCTCCACCCAGGCGCCAGCGTCCCCGCCCGCGCCTGGAGCCCCGAGCGCAGCGCCGAGGCCGTGCGCGAACTGGCCGCCGCCGGGCACCGCGTGCTGGTCACCGGCGGCCCCGACGAGCGCGACCTCACCGCGTACGTGGCGGGCCGGTACGGCACCGACCTGGGCGGCCGCACCGAGGCCCCGGAACTGTCCGGCGTCCTCGCGGGCGCCGGCGTCGTCGTCACCGGCAACACCGCGCCCGCCCACCTCGCCGCGGCCGTCGGCACCCCGGTCGTGTCCCTGTTCGCCCCGGTCGTGCCCGCCGAGCGCTGGCGGCCCTACGGCGTCCCGTACGTCCTGCTCGGCGACCAGAACGCACCCTGCGCGGACACCAGGGCCCGGGACTGCCCCGTCCCCGGCCACCCCTGCCTGAACACCGTCACGGCCACCGACGTGGCCGCCGCCGTCGAGAAACTCCTGGGGGAGGCATGAGGATCCTCATCTGGCACGTGCACGGGTCGTGGACCACGGCCTTCGTGCGGGGCCCGCACACCTACCTCGTCCCCGTCACCCCCGACCGCGGACCCGACGGCCTCGGCCGCGCCCGCACCTGGGACTGGCCGGACTCCGTCGTCGAAGTACCGCCCCAGAAGCTGCGGGACGAGGACATCGACCTCGTGATCCTCCAGCGACCCCACGAACTCGCCCTGGTCGACCAGTGGCTGGGCCGCCGCCCCCCGCTGGTGTACCTGGAGCACAACGCCCCCGACGGCGACGTGCCCCACACCCGGCACCCCGCCGCCGACATCCCCGGCGTCACCCTCGTCCACGTCACCCACTTCAACCGGCTGATGTGGGACTCCGGGCCGGCCCCCGCCACCGTCGTCGAGCACGGCATCGTCGACCCCGGCCACCGCTGGACCGGAGAGCTGGACCGGGCGGCCGTCGTCGTCAACGAACCCGTCCGGCGCGGGCGTACGACCGGAACGGACCTGCTGCCCGCGTTCGCCCGCGCCGCCCCCCTCGACGTGTTCGGCATGCGCACCGAGGGACTCGCCGAGCACATCGGCGTCGACTCCGGCCGCTGCCGGACCCGGGACGTCGTACAGAGCGAACTGCACACCGAACTGGCCCGCCGCCGCGTCTACGTCCACCCCGTCCGCTGGACCTCCCTGGGCCTGTCGCTGCTGGAGGCCATGCACCTCGGCATGCCCGTGGTCGCGCTCGCCACCACCGAGGTGACCGAGGCCGTGCCGCCGGGCGCCGGAGTGGTCTCCAACCGCATCGACGTACTGACCGACGCCGTACGCGACTTCCTCGCCGACCCGCTGCACGCGCGGACGGTCGGTGACGGGGCCCGTGCGGCCGCGCTGTCCCGCTACGGGCTGTCCCGCTTCCTGGACGACTGGGAGCGGCTGCTGAAGGAGGTGACCCGATGAGGATTGCCATGGTGTCCGAGCACGCGAGCCCCCTCGCCGTGCTCGGCGGGGTCGACGCCGGTGGACAGAACGTCTACGTGGCCCGCCTCACCGAGGAGTTGGCGGGGCGCGGCCACGACGTCACGGTCTACACCCGCCGGGACGCCGTCGACCAGCCCGACCGGGTGCCGCTGCCCGGCGGCGCGGTCGTCGAGCACGTGCCGGCCGGGCCACCCCGGTCCGTCCCCAAGGACGAACTCTTCCCGCACATGCCCGCCTTCGGCACCTACCTGGCCCGCGCCTGGGCGCGGGAGAGGCCCGACGTGGTGCACGCCCACTTCTGGATGTCCGGCATGGCCTCGCAGATCGGCGTACGGCCGCACGGCATCCCGCTCGTGCAGACCTTCCACGCCCTCGGCACCGTCAAGCGGCGCCACCAAGGCGTGCGGGACACCAGTCCGTACGAGCGGGTCGGCATCGAACGACAACTCGGCCGCGCCTGCGAACGGGTCCTGGCCACCTGCACCGACGAGGTCGTCGAACTCGGCGACATGGGCGTCCCGCCCCGCCAGGTGTCCGTGGTCCCCTGCGGCGTGGACGCCGAGCACTTCCACCCCGCCGCCGACACCGGCCGCACCCCCGAGCGACACCGACGGCACCGGCTGCTCGCCTGCGGGCGGCTCGTGCCCCGCAAGGGTTACGACCAGGCCATCCGCGCGCTGGCCCACGTCCCCGACGCCGAACTCCTCATCGCGGGCGGCCCGCCGGCCGGCGGCCTGGACGCCGACCCCGAGGCCCGGCGCCTGACCGGGCTCGCCCACCGCGTAGGCGTCGCCGACCGGGTCCGGCTGCTCGGCGCGGTCGACCCCGACGACATGCCCGCCCTGCTCCGCAGCGCCGACCTGGTGCTGTGCACCCCGGTCTACGAGCCGTTCGGCATCGTGCCCCTGGAGGCGATGGCGTGCGGCGTACCCGTCCTCGCCACCGACGTCGGCGGTCACCGCGACTCCGTGGCCGACGGGATCACCGGCCGCCTGGTCGCGTCCCAGGACCCCGAGACCATCGCGGACGCCGCCCGCGAACTCCTCGCCGACGAACGGCTGCGCCGCCAGTACGGCAGGAACGGCCGCGAGCGCGTCCTGCGGCACTACACCTGGGCGCGCGTCGCCGACGGCGCGGAACAGGTCTACCGCCTGACCCTCGCCGACCACGCACTGTCGAAGGAGGTGGCGTGATGACCGTGCACCCGCCCGTCGTCCTGCACTGCGACGAACTCCAGGACGCGCTGGGCTCCTTCCGGGCCTCCGCGCACATCACCCAGCGCTGGGGCGACCGGCTCGCGGCCGTCCTGAGCGGCGGCGGCCGGCTGCTGGCCGCGGGCAACGGCGGCAGCGCCGCCCAGGCCCAGCACCTGACCGCCGAACTCGTCGGCCGCTACCGCGACGACCGGCCGCCGTTCTCCGCCATCGCGCTGCACGCCGACACCTCCTCCACCACCGCCATCGCCAACGACTACGGCGTCGACGAGGTGTTCGCCCGCCAGGTGCGCGCCCACGGCCGCGAGGGCGACGTCCTGATGCTGCTGTCCACCAGTGGCGCCAGCGCCAACCTGCTGTCCGCCGCGGACGCCGCGCGGGCCGCCGGGGTACGGGTGTGGGCGCTGACCGGCTGCGCGCCCAACCCCCTCATGGCGGGCAGCGACGAGTCCCTGTGTGTCGACGCCCCCTCGACGGCCACCGTCCAGGAGATCCACCTGGTCGCCGTGCACATGATCTGCGCGGCCTTCGACGCCGCCCTGGACCGCGGCGCACAGGGCGTACGGGGCGCACGCGGCGCACGCGGCGTACGAGGCAAGGGAACGCGGAGGTGACGGGACGCATGGCTGACAGGTCCCCCCTGGTCGTGGTCGGCGACGCACTGCTGGACCGCGACCTCACCGGCTCCGCCGAACGGCTCGCGCCCGACGCGCCGGTACCGGTCGTGTCGGAGTGCGCCGAGCGCGTACGGCCGGGCGGCGCCGCGCTCGCCGCGTACCTCGCCGCCCGCGACGGCCGCGAGGTCACGCTGATCACGGGTGTGGGCGACGACCCGGCGAGCGAGGCCCTGCGCGCACTGCTCGCCCCCTGGCTGACGGTGATCCCCCTCCCCCTCACCGGAACACTGCCCGAGAAGACCCGCGTCCTCGCGCAGGACCGGCCCGTCGTCCGCCTCGACCGGGGCGCCGGCCGGGCCCGCGAGGCCACGGACGAGGCCCGCGCCGTGCTGCGCTCCGCCCGGGCCGTCCTGGTCTCCGACTACGGCCGCGGCACCGCGGACGCCCTGCGCGACGTGCTGGCCGGGCGCCCCCCGCTGGTCTGGGACCCGCACCCGCGCGGGGGGCCGCCCGTGCCCGGCACCCGGCTGGTGACGCCCGCCGAGAAGGAGGCGCACGGTTTCGCCCCGCGCAACGGACACGCGGGCGGCGGTCTGCGCGCCGCCGCGCTCAACGCCGCCGCCCTCGTACGCGACTGGCGGGCGGCCGCGGTGACGGTGACCCTCGGCTCGCGGGGCGCCCTGCTGTCGTACGGCGAACACCCCCTGCTCGTGCCCGCTCCCGCCGCCCACCACGGTGACTCCTGCGGCGCGGGTGACCGGTTCGCCGCCACCGCCGCCGGGCTGCTCGCCGACGGGGCGCTGGTGGGGGAGGCCGTCGAGGGCGCGGTGGGCGCCGCGACCGCGTTCGTGGCCGCCGGGGGAGCGGGCGCCCTGCCGCCCGCGGGCTCCGGCCCCGCTCCGGCACGCTCGCCCGACACCGAAGACCCGCACGCCCTCGCCGACCGCGTCCGCGCCCAGCACGGCACCGTCGTCGCCGCCGGTGGCTGCTTCGACCTGCTGCACGCCGGACACGTGGGCCTCCTCCAGGCCGCCCGACGGCTCGGCGACTGCCTGGTGGTCTGCGTCAACTCCGACGCCTCCGTACGGCGCCGCAAGGGCGACGGCCGCCCCGTCAATCCCCTCGCCGACCGGGTCCGCGTCCTGCGCGCCCTCGCCTGCGTCGACGCCATCGCGGTCTTCGACGAGGACACGCCCGAACGCCTCCTCGGCGACCTGCGCCCCGACGTCTGGGTCAAGGGCGGCGACTACGCGGGCGCCGACCTCCCCGAGGCCGCCCTGCTCCAGGAGTGGGGCGGCCAGGCGGTCCTCCTGCCCTACCTGGACGGCCGCTCCTCCACGGCCCTGATGGCCCGCGCTGCGGCGAGGGTGCGATGACCCGGCACACGCCGCCCCTGGCCCGGGGCCGAGCCCCGACGCCACCACCCGCCGGCACCCCGCCGACGCGGGGCGGGGCATCCCTGCCCTCGGCCGGTGGTCCGGTGACGGGGGATCCGGTGCATCCGCCGTCGGCCGGGATGGTGGGTGCGGGGCGTGTGCTCGCGTCGGGTGCCGGTGGTGCTGGTGCGGTGCGTTCGGGGTCCGCCGGCACCCCGCCGACACGGGGTGCGGCATCCCTGCCCTCGGCCGGTGGTCCGGTGACGGGGGATCCGGTGCATCCGCCGTCGGCCGGGACGGCGCACCCGCCCGACGCGCGCTCGGCGTACGACGCCTCGGAGCCCGGGCGGCAGCGAGGTGGCCCCGGGGTGCGTCCCCGGGTGCTCGTGCTGCGGGCCCTCGGGCTCGGGGACCTGCTCGCCGGGGTGCCCGCGCTCCGCGCGCTGCGTCGCGCGTATCCCGGGCACGAGCTGGTGCTGGCCACCCCCGCCGAGCTGGCGCCCGTGGCCGCGGCGAGCGGCGCCGTGGACCGGGTGCTGCCCGCCGCCGAGCCCGGCCGTGCCGTCCCGCGCACCCTCGACTGGACCGGGCCGCCCCCCGACGTCGCCGTCGACCTGCACGGCAACGGACCGCCCAGCCACCGCCTGCTGACGCGCCTGCGCCCACGGAAGCTGCTGGCATTCGCGCACCCGGGGACGCCGGAGGTGGACGGCCCGCCCTGGTACGCGCGGGAACACGAACGCGACCGGTGGTGCCGGCTGCTGCGGGCGTACGGCATCGACGCCGACCCCACCGACCTCCTGCTGCCCCGCCCGCCGGGACCCTCCCCGGCCGCCGGCGCCGTCGTGCTGCACCCCGGCGCCGGCGCCCCCTCCCGCTGCTGGCCGGTGGAACGGTACGCGGCCGTCGCCGAGGCGCTGCGCTGCCGGGGACGCCGGGTCGTCGTCACCGGGGGAGCGGACGAGGGGGACCTGGTGGCCCGACTGGCCAAGCTCGCCCACCTTCCCGACACGGACGTGTTCGGCGGCGGGCTGCCCTACGACCGGCTCTCCGCCCTGGTGGCCGACGCCCACGCCGTCGTCAGCGGCGACACCGGCATCGCCCACCTCGCCGTCGCCCACGCCGCCCCTTCCGTCACCCTCTTCGGCCCGGTCCCGCCCAGCCGCTGGGGCCCACCGGCCCTTCCCCGCCACCGCGCCCTGTGGCATCCGGGCCCGGACGGCGACCCGCACGGCCACGGGACCGACCCCGCGCTGCTGCGGATCGGCACCGAAGAGGTCCTGGGCGCCCTCGACGCCCTCGACGCCCTGGACGCCCCTGGAGAGACACCATGAACCACGGCACGGACCACGGCCTCTCGGCCACCCGCGAACGGCCGCACCCCGACCCCACGAAACCCGCCCCCGTCGGCATCGTCATCGCCACCCGCAACCGCTCCGCGAGCCTCGCCGTCACCGTGCGGAACCTGCTCGCCCTGCCCGAGCGGCCCGAGATACTCGTCGTCGACAACGCCTCCACCGACGACACCCGCGCCATGCTGGCCCGCGACTTCCCCCGGGTCCGCGTCCTCTCCCTGCCGTTCAACCGCGGTGCCCTCGCCCGCACCCACGGCGTCCGCGCGCTGGACACCCCGTACGTGGCGTTCAGCGACGACGACTCCTGGTGGGCGCCGGGTGCCCTCGCCGCCGCGGCCCGGCACTTCGACGAGCACCCCCGGCTCGGCCTGCTCTCGGCCCGCACCCTCGTCGGCCCCTCCGACGCCGCGGACCCGCTGAACGACCTGCTCGCCCACTCGCCCCTCGGCGCGGCCACCGACCTGCCGGGCAACCAGGTGCTCGGCTTCCTCGGCTGCGCCGCCGTCGTCCGCCGCACGGCCTACCTCGACGCGGGCGGCTACCACCCCCTGCTCTTCTTCGGCGCCGAGGAGACCCTCCTCGCCTACGATCTCGCCGCCCGCGGCTGGGGCGTCACGCACTGCCCCGACGTGGTCGCCCACCACCACCCGGACCCCGGCCCCCGCACCGGCCGGCCGGCCGTCGTGCGCCGCAACGAACTCCTCACCGCCTGGCTGCGCCGCCCCCTGCCGTACGCCCTCGCCCGCACCCGCGACCTCGCCGCCGAGGCCCGCCACGACCCGCACGCCCGGCGCGCCCTGCGCGAGGCGCTCACCCGCCTGCCCGCCGCCCTGCACGCCCGCAGACCACTGCCGCCCCACGTGGAGCGCGCCGCCCGCCTCCTGGACGACGCGCACGACGACGCGCACGACGACGCGCACGACGACGCGCACGACGAGGCGGACGACCGCGCGCACGGCGACGCCCACGACCGTGCGAACGGAGCGACGCCGTGACCGACCCCCGGACCACCGTCGTCGTCATCACCCACAACCGGCGCCCGGAACTCCTGCACACCCTGGACCGCCTCGCCGAACTCCCGGAACACCCGGCGGTGTTCGTCACCGACAACGCCTCCACCGACGGCACCGCCTCCGCCGTCGCCCACCACCACCCGCGGGTACGGCTCCTGCGCCCCGGCCGCAACCTGGGGGCCGCCGGCCGCAACCTGGCGGTCCGCCGGGTCCGCACGCCCTACGTCGCCTTCTGCGACGACGACTCCTGGTGGGCGCCGGGCTCCCTGTCGGGGGCGGCCGACCTGCTCGACCGGTACCCGGCGGTCGGCGCGGTCACCGCCCGCATCGTCGTCGAACCGGACGGCACCGAGGACCCGATCGTCGAGGAACTGCGCGACTCGCCCGTGCCCCGCCCGGACTGGCTCCCCGGCCCGGCGCTCGGTTCCTTCCTGGCCGCCGCGACGGTCCTGCGCACCGACGCCTTCCGGGCCGCGGGCGGCTTCCACCCCCGGCTGTGGCTCGGCGGCGAGGAGGAACTGCTCGCCGCCGACCTGGCGGCGAACGGCTGGTGGCTGACGTACGCCGACCACCTGACGATCCATCACCGCCCCTCGGTGGTCAGGGACCCGACTCTGAGGCGGGCGCACGGCATCCGCAACACCCTGTGGTTCACCTGGCTGCGCCGCCCGGCCGGTCCCGCCCTGCGCCGCACCCTCCACCTGGCCCGCACCGTCCCCCGCGACACCGCGTCCCTGCGCGCCTTCGCCGAGGCTGTGGCCGCCCTGCCGTGGGTCCTGCGGGAACGCCGGGTGCTGCCGCCGGAGGTCGAGGCGCGCCTGCGCTCACTGGAACCCGCCCAGCGCGCGTCGACGGCCCGCAGTTACACGGGCTGACCCCACCGAACCGGCCGGCCCCGCGCCGAGGGGACGCGGGGTCGGCCGCAGGAGGCAGGGCACGGCCTATCCCTCCGTCCACCGGCACAGCAGCCGGAACGCCGCGAACAGCGTCACCGGCCACACCGCGGCGAAGGCCCAGATCACGCCCGGTGCGGACGTGACGATGCCGGTGACCAGCAGGGTGACCGACAGGGTGAGCAGCATGAGGACGGTCAGGGTGCGCGGGCGGTAGGCCGCCAGGCGGCCGAGGTCGGGGCGGCGGCCGATGCGGAGCGTGCGCAGCCGCCGGTCCAGCCGGCGGTCGCGGCGCAGCGCCCGTTCGACCTCGTCGAGTATGCGTTGCTCGTGGTCAGGGAGTCGGCCGATGGACACGATGTCTCCTCCTGGGCGCGGACCGACGAACCCCCGAGTGCCCGCGCCGCCCGGGAACTAACCGGCCGGCCCCGCCCCCAGCGCCGCCACGAGACCGTCCGCGGCGTCCGCGACCGCGTCCGCCGCCCGGAACCCGGCGCCGACCCGCGCGGCCTCGGCCCGCCCGCCGCCGGCCAGGCACCAGTGCCACCAGTGCTCCAGCAGCCCCTCCGGCCCCTCCGCCAGCCGCTCGGCGGGCACCAGCGCCGGCCAGCCGCAGGCGCGGGCCTGCGCGGTCACCTTGGCGCCGCCCGCGACCGGGTCCACCGCCAGCGCCGGCGTCCCGGCCCTCAGCGCCAGGACCATGCCGTGCAGCCGGTCGGTGACGACCAGGTCCAGCCGGGCCAGCACGGCCTCCAGCTGGGCCGGCGTGCCGCACAGCCGCCAGTCGTGCGCGTCGAGCCGGGTCTCCAGCTCCAGACGGGCGCAGTCCTTGGCGGCCAGCCAGCGCGTCAGCCCCGCGGCGACCTCCTCGTGCCGCCGCTGCCCCCCGTACTCGTGCTGCCCGTGGGTGAGAACCACCCCGACGACCGGCCGGGCCGGCAGCGCGGGCGCGCGGGCCGCCAGGTCCAGGGTCGGCGCGGTGCCGGCGGCGTCCCGGGCGAGCACCCGGTGGAAGCCGGTCACGGCCGGCGAGCCGGGGTCGACGACGGACACGCCGACGGCGACCCGCAGGCAGTGCGCGAACCGCCGGTGCAACTCCTCGACCTGCGGCCCGTGCGCCGGCCCGCACACGAACACCAGACGCGAGTACGCCGCCGGTTCCACGTCCGCGAAGTGCAGCGCCTCCGCCCGGAACCCGGGGCTCCACACGACGTCGTACGCGAGCCCCGCGCCCCGCAGCACCTCCTCGACCCGCCGCAGCGCCAGCACGTCCCCGGCGGTCGCCTCCCCGTCCGGAAAGCTGAACCACCCGGTCACCAGGGCCAGGACCCGCCTGCCGTGCGTGTCGTGACCGTCGCGTTCGTCCCGTGCGTGCACAGTGCCCCCGGGTGCCCGCCCGGCCGAGGGGCAATCACCGCGGCGCCGGTTCGCCTACTCCTCCGCGACGGCGTTCAGGTCGGCGCCGAGCACCCCCTCGGCGCGGAACAGGTCGGACGTCAGCCGCACGGCGTCCCCGGTCCCCTCCAGCCGCAGCAGGACCCGGGCCGCCGGGTCCGTACGGCCGGGCAGCCGGTCGGCGGTCACCCGCAGGACGCGGAACCCGCGCCGCGTGCAGGTCTCCATCAGCTGCGGCAGCAGAGCCCGGCCCGTGAGATAGGTCAGCCGGATCTCCACCGTGGTGGCCGTTTCCTTCGTGAGACGCGAGCTCAGGGCCTGATAGCCGCGCACGACCAAGAAGTGCAGCGCGGTGGTGGCCAGGGCCAGGATCGGCAGCCCCCCGCCGCAGGCCATGCCGACCGCGCAGGTGAGCCAGATGGTCGCGGCGGTCGTCAGGCCCCGTACGGCGTCCCGTCGTACGAAGATCAGGCCGCCGCCGATGAAGCCGATCCCGGAGACGATCTGGGCGGCCACCCGGGACGGATCGAGGGAGACGCCGTCCATGCCCAGCACGCCGGTGAACCCGTGCTGGGAGACCTCCATCATCAGCGCGCTGGCCACGCCGACCAGGGTGTGGGTGCGCAGCCCGGCGCTCTTCTGCTGGGCCTCCCGCTCCCAGCCGATCAGGCTCGACAGCAGCAGGGCGAGCCCCAGCTCGGCCAGCTGACGCAGGCCCTGCCCGTTGTCCACGTCCCACAGCGAAACCGCCAGTTCGCGCATCCGTCGGCCTCCCTCGCGATCACCCTGCTTCCCACGCCCTGTCGCGGGTTCCCCGGCCGACCGCACCGGACACGCCGACCGCCACCGCGCCCGACCAGCAGAACACCGAACGACCGCGGCCGACGAGGGGCACCCCGACGTCCACGCGGACGTTCACCCGGGCGACCACCCCGGCGACCACCCCGGCGTCCGCGCGGACGACCGCGGCCCGCGGCATCGAGGACAGAACCTGTCCGCGAGTGGCGCTATCGTGCGGCGCATGACGTCCCAGGCACCCACGACGGTCCCCGTCCTCGGCACCCGCGCCCTCAACCGCGCCACCCTCGCCCGGCAGTTGCTGCTGCGCCGCGCGCCGATGTCAGCCGAGGCCGCCGTCGCACACCTGGTCGGACTCCAGGCCCAGAACGTGAAGCCCCCGTACTACGCGCTCGCCGCCCGCCTGGACGGCTTCACCCCCGACGACCTGTCCGTGCCGATGGCCGACCGGCGGGTCGCCCGCATCGTCACCATGCGGTCCACCCTCCACACCCACACCGCCGACGACTGCCTCACCCTGCGCCCGCTGGTGCAGGCCGCCCGGGACCGCGAACTGGGCGCCTTCCGCAAGGGGCTCGTGGGCGTCGACCTGGACCGGCTCGCCGTCCTCGCCCGCGAACTGGTCGAGACGGAACCCCGCACCATGGGACAACTGCGCGGGGCCCTCCTCGCCGAGTGGCCCGACGCCGACCCCCAGGCCCTGTCCGTCGCCGCCCGCTGCCGGCTCCCGCTCGTGCAGGTGACCCCGCGTGGACTGTGGGGCAGGAGCGGTCAGGTCACGCTCACCACCGCCGAGCAGTGGTTCGGGCGCCCCAGCCGGCCGGCTCCGGCACCGGACGCCGTCGTGCTGCGCTACCTCGCCGCCTTCGGTCCCGCCTCCGTGAAGGACATGCAGACCTGGGCGGGCCTGACCCGGCTGAGGGACGCCTTCGAACGGCTCCGCCCCCGGCTCGTCACCTTCGCGGACCCCAGCGGCGTCGAGCTGTTCGACCTTCCCGACGCACCCCGCCCCGACCCGGACACCCCCGCCCCGCCGCGCTTCCTGCCCGAGTACGACAACCTGCTCCTCTCCCACGCCGACCGCACCCGCGTCGTGCCGCCCGCGCACAAGGGCCGCACCTGGGCGAAGAACCTCGCCCACCGCACCCTCCTCGTCGACGGCTTCGTGGCCGGCCTGTGGAAGCTCGACGACGACGCCCTCGTCGTCGAGCTCTTCGACCGCCTGGCGAAGACACGGCGGGACGAGGTCGCGGCCGAGGGGGAGCGGATGCTGGCGACGATGCACCCGGGCACCGCGTACGACATCCGCTTCGGGACCGTACGCGGCTGACGGGCGACGCCGTCGGCGGGGCACGGCGTGGAGAGGGGGCGTTGCGGGCCGCTCGTGGTGGCTCGCAACGCCCCCTGGTCTTGCGCCTGAGGGTTGCTCAGGAAACCTGCCGGGCGGGCCCGGAGGTGGCCCGCGCGCTCACAGCCGGAGCCCGATGACCGGGCCCCGAGAACGCGGCCGGCCGGGAATGGGCACCCGGACGACCGGCCCGCGTACGGCCCTCGCCGGCACGGGGGTCTCGGGACAGACCCCCGTATGCCCGGGCGAGCGGCACGCCCTCACGCTAGGACCGGCGGTACCGGCCTCCCAATGAGGGAACCCCCTAGGGCACTCGGGCAGGGAAAACCCTCGGTCGGCCCTCGGTAAACCCGCCCGGGATCATTCGGGTCCCCGGCCCGCCGCCACTCTGACGAGGTCGACCCGGGATCGGATCCCGAGCTTGCGGTAGACCCGGGTCAGCGTCGCCTCGACCGTCTTGACGCTCACGAACAGGCGCGCGGCGATCTCCCGGTTGGTGGCGCCCTCCATGACGAGCGCGGCCACCCGGCGCTCCATCGCGGCGAGGCCCGCCAGGGGGTCCGGCACGGTGGCCCGCGCGGCGACCGGCCCGGCCGCCTGCGCCGCGACCGCCGCCTCCACCTGCCGCAGCCAGGGCAGCGCCCGGCAGCGCCGGAACAGCCGCGCGGCCTCGTCGTACGACGCCGGCACCGGCGCCCGTCCGGGCCGTGAGGCGTGCAGCGCCGCCAGGGCGAAGGCGGCCCGCGCCTCCTCCAGACCGTATCCGAGCCCGGCCAGCCGCTCCCGCGCCGAGGCCAACCGCGTGACGGCGGACCGGTATTCACCCCGCGCCGCCCGCACCTGTGCCTCGGCCCGGTCCAGCACGGCCAGCACGCTCTCGCGGCCCAGCCGCAGCGCGTGGGCGCGGGCGACCTCGATGACGTCCTGCGCCTCGGCCGGCTCGCCGGTCCGCACCAGCGCCTCGGCGAGGTCGCCCTGCCACCGGCCGCGCGCCGGGTCGGTGATGCCCGCCCCGGCCTCCAACTCCCGTACCCGGCGCAGCGCCCGCACGGCGGCCCCCGCGTCGCCCGCCACCAGCTCGGCGTGGCCGAGCGCGGCCAGGGTGCGCGAGAGGTAGACGGCGTCACCGTCCTCCTCGGCCCGCCGCACCGCCTCCCGCGCCAGCGCGAGCGCCCGCCGCACGTCGCCCCCGGCGGCCTCGGCGAGGGCGGCCTGCATCGCGCCGGCCCCCTCGCCGATGCCCGCGTCCCGGGCCAGCGTCAGGCTCTCCCGGGCGAGTTCCAGGGCCCGGCCGCAGTGCCCGGAGTGCAGCTCGGTCTCGGCGAGGAAGCGCAGGTAGTGGACCTCGCTCTCGACCATGCCGCGCCGGCGAACCTCACGCAGCAGGGCGGTGGCCGTGGTCCGCGCCTCGGCCAGCCGGTCGCTCATCACCAGCCACCGGAACCGGCTCGAGAGGGCCCCGTTGTGATGGCACGCCACCCGCGGGTCCTGCGGCTCCTGAAGCGCCCGCCGGATGGTCGCCGGGGCGTCCGGATGCCCCATCAGCGTCTCGGCCTGGGCCTGGAACGCGAGCGCGAGCAGCTCGGCGCGCCGGTCCCCGGCCCGCGCCGCCAGCCGGGCCGCGTGCGCGGCCTCCTGACGGCCCTGCGCGAAATCGCCCTGCACCACCAGCGAACGCCAGGCGAGCTGGTAGTGGACCAGGGCGAGCAGCCGGGGGTCGTCGCCCGCGTCGGCCAGGGCCTGCGGGAACACGGCGTCGACCTCGCCGATGGCCTGCCCGGCCGCCTCGATCACCACCATCCACGCCCGCACCCGCTCACCGGGCGCACCGGCCCGGGTCAGCACCTCGCGGGCGACGTCCCGGGCGAGGTCCGCCTCGCCGGCGGTGATGGCGTCCTCGGCGGCCTGGAGCCGGCGCTCGCTGGGCCCCGGGTCGCTGCCCGCCGGGGTGTGCCGGGCCGCGAGCAGACCCAGCGAGGCGGCGACCGACGGCGCCCCGCGGTCCCGGGCCAGCGCGGCGGCCCCGGCCAGCCGGGCCGCCACCCCCGGGTCGGTGCCCGTGGTGGCCAGCGCCAGGTGCCGGGCGCGCTCGATCGGGTCGGACGCCGCCGTGGACAGCGCGGCGTGCGCGGCCCGCCGCTCCGGCGGCGGGGCCTCGGCGTACAGCGCGGCCGAGATCAGCGGATGCGCGAACCGTACGACCGGGCCGTCCGGGTCGGTCGCCAGCAGCCCCAGCTCGGCCGCCCGGGCGGTCTCGGCCTCGGCGTTCTCCCGGCCGGCCGCGCGCAGCAGGGCCGGCGTGGGGCGGGCGCCCGCGCTGGCCACCAGGAGGGTGCGCCGCGCCTCGTCGGACAGCATCTCCAGGCGGGAGAGCACCAGGGCGCGCAGCGAGGTCGGCACCGGCAGCGGCTCGCCGGGCCTGGGCGGGGTGGGACCCTCGGCGAGCGCCCGGCCCAGCTCCAGGGCGAACAGGGGGTTGCCGCCGCTGGTGCGGTGGATGTCGCGGACCGTGGAACGGGGCAGGCCTCCGTAGCCGCGTTCGTCGAGCAGCGTCGACACCTGCGCCCGGGTCAGCGGACCGAGCCGGACCGGACGCGTGTCCGGCGGGGACGCGCGCAGATGGCGGTCGTACTCCGCGCCCTCCGTCTCCGGCCCCTCGGTCCGCACCGCGCACAGCAGCCGTACCGGGGTGTCGCCCAGGCGGCGGGCGGCGAAGCCGAGGAGTTCGGCGCTGGCCGGGTCGAGCCACTGGAGGTCGTCGGCGACGACGAGGACGGGCCCGGCGGCGGCGAGGGCGCGCACCGCGGAGAGCACGGCCAGGCGCAGCGCCAGCCCGTCGCGCTGGAGCGTGGACTCCCCGCGGCCGGTGAGCGCCGACTCCAACGCGGTGCGCTGGGCGGCGGGCAGCGCGTCCGCCACCTCGTCCAGGACCAGCCCCAGGAGGTCGGCGAGGGCGAGGAAGGGGAGATGGGATTCGGACTCGGTGGCCGAGCAGCGCAACACCGTGCGCGCGGTGCGGGCGTACTCCGCGGCCAGGGCCCGCAGGACGGTCGACTTCCCGATTCCGGCGGGCCCGTGCAGCAGCACACTGCCGCCCCGGGTGAGCTGGTCACGCGCCGCGCCGAACGCCTCCTCCCGCCCGATGACCAGGTCGGAAGGGCATCCGGCAGGCTCCGCGAAGTCCCCTCGCACGGTGACCGCTCCCCTCCGTATGTCCACGCGGGAACGCCAGTTCGTCTGTCGAACGTGCAACCCGTGCGGATGGTAATCGTTCGGGTGGGGTGAGCGGGTCTTCAGGCCCGACGGGGGTGCGGGGCCGAGGAGATCGCCGGCGATGATCAGGACTTCAGGGGAAACAGTGGTGAAACCCGAGTCGCGGACTGCACGATGGCAGGGCCGCCCGGCGAGGTCCGGCACGAAGGAGGACAGATGACGACGGCCACGGAGCTGTTCCGCACCGCACGGGACTTCCTGCTGGAACACCGCGACGACTACACCGCCGCCTACGAGGGCTTCACCTGGCCCCGCCCCCAGAACTTCAACTGGGCGCTGGACTGGTTCGACGTCATCGCCGAGGGCAACGAGCGCACCGCGCTGCACATCGTCGAGGAGGACGGCTCCGAGGTCCGGGTCTCCTTCGCCGAGATGTCCGCCCGCTCCCACCGCGTGGCGAACCGGCTGCGCGAGTGGGGCGTCGGCCCCGAGGACCGCATCCTCGTCATGCTCGGCAACCAGGTCGAACTGTGGGAGACCGCGCTCGCCGCGATGAAGCTGCGCGCCGTCGTCATCCCGGCCACCCCGCTGCTCGGCCCCGCCGACCTGCGCGACCGCGTCGACCGAGGCCGGGTCGGGCACGTGATCGTGCGCGCCGAGGACACCGGCAAGTTCGCCGACGTGCCCGGCGACTACACGCGCATCGCGGTCGGCGGCACCACGGCGGCCGGCTGGCGGCCGTACGAGGACGTCCACACGGCCTTGGACGCCTTCACCCCCGACGGCCCCACCGCCGCCGACGACCCGCTGATGCTGTACTTCACCTCGGGTACGACGGCCCGGCCCAAGCTGGTGGAGCACACCCACCTCTCGTACCCCGTAGGCCATCTGGCGACGATGTACTGGATCGGCCTGAAACCCGGCGACGTCCACCTGAACATCTCCTCGCCCGGCTGGGCCAAGCACGCCTGGTCGAACCTGTTCGCGCCGTGGAACGCCGAGGCGACCGTCTTCCTGTACAACTACACGCGGTTCGACGCGCCCCGCCTGATGGCCGAGATGGACAGGGCCGGGGTGACCACCTTCTGCGCCCCGCCGACCGTGTGGCGGATGCTCATCCAGGCCGACCTGACCCGCCTCGCCACCCCGCCGCGCGAGGTCGTCGCCGCCGGTGAGCCGCTGAACCCCGAGGTCATCGAACAGGTCCGCCGCGCCTGGGGCGTGACCATCCGGGACGGCTTCGGACAGACCGAGACCGCCGTCCAGGTGGCCAACAGCCCCGGCCAGGTCCTCAAGACCGGCTCCATGGGCCGCCCCAGCCCCGGCTACCGCGTCGTACTCCTCGACCCCGTCAGCGGCGCCCCCGGCGCGGTCGAGGGGGAGATCGCCCTCGACCTGTCCGAGCTCCCCGTCGGCCTGATGACCGGCTACCACGGCGACCCCGACCGCACCGCCGAGGCGATGGCCGGCGGCTACTACCGCACCGGCGACATCGGCGCCCGCGACGCCGACGGATACCTCACCTACATCGGGCGCGCGGACGACGTCTTCAAGGCCTCCGACTACAAGATCTCCCCGTTCGAGCTGGAGAGCGCGCTGCTGGAGCACGAGGCGGTCGCCGAGGCGGCGGTCGTGCCGGCCCCGGACGACCTGCGCCTCGCCGTACCGAAGGCGTACATCGTGCCGGCGGCGGGCTGGGAGCCGGGCCCGGACACCGCGAAGGTGCTCTTCGAGCACTCCCGCGAGGTCCTCGCCCCCTACAAGCGCATCCGCCGCCTGGAGTTCGGCGAGCTGCCCAAGACCGTGTCCGGCAAGATCCGCCGCATCGAGCTGCGCGAGGCCACGGCGGCCGGCTCGCAGCACGAGTACCGCGACGAGGACTTCCGCTGACCGGACCCTCCCACGCCCACGGCACCAGGGCGCGTCGTGTGGATCTCGCCGGGGCCGCGGGGTCCGGGACGCCCGTCTGCCGCGTCGGGCTGGACCGCCCCGCCGGTCACCGGCGGGGCGGGGCGTCACCCGTCGCCTGACGGGCGGACGGTGCTGATCACCACGGGACCAGGTCGTCGACGAGGTCGGACACCACTTCCTTGCCCTCTTGCGCGATCTTGTTGACCACGGGTGAGACCTTCTTCACCAGCGGCTTCACCAGCTTGCCGCGGCCGAAGGTGGCCAGGTTGAGGGCGGCGTTGCCGACCGAGCCGACGAACTCGCCGCTGAGGAAGCCGTGTTCGATGCCGGTGAAGAGGGCTCCCAGCGCGCCGGCGCCCAGCGACACGTAACCGAAGAACGCCGCGCCCGCCGCGAGCGGCGGGAAGACCAGACTGGCCGCACCGAGGCCGGCGGCGATCAGGCCCGAGGCGACGCTGACCTTGTTGGCGGCATCGGCCCACCAGCCGGCGTCCGACCACCAGTCCTCGCCCTCCCCGCCGGTGCCGTTGGGGTGGACTTCGTCGTGGGTGTCGCTGTCGGCCGGGTTCCGGCCCTGCTCCCGCTCCTGCTTCGCCTTCTCGGCGGCCTCGCGGGCCTTCTCGGCGATCTCGGCCCGGCGCTTCTGGTCGGCGATCTGGTGCGCCTGGCTGGCGGCGGCGGCCGCCGCCGCCTTGTCCCGGCCCGCCTGGAGCGCGGACTGGCGGGCCGCGGCGGCCGACGCCTGGGCGCTGTAGGAGGACTGGAGCGCCGAACGGGCCGCGTCGATGGCCTTGTTCGCGGAGTAGTTCGCCGACCGGGACGCCTGGCGCGCGGTCGCGGCCGCCGCCTTGGCCTGGTTCGCCGAGGTCTGCGCGGCCGCCGCGGAACGGTCGGCGGCGTCGGCGTTGTCCTTGGCCTGCTGGGAGGAGGCGTTCGCCTGGTTCGCCGCGTCGATCGCCTTGTCGGCCCACTCCTGGGCCTTGTCGGCGGCGTTGCGGGCGTCGGCCGCCGCCTTCGACGCGTCCGCCGCGTCCTTCTGCGCCTGGAAGGCGATCTTGGCCGCTGCCGCGATCGACCCGCGGATCGCGGCGACGTGGGTGGCGGAGTCGTGGTCGAGCTGCGCCGCCTTGTACTGCACGGTCTGCACGAAGCTCCGGCGCATCCAGGTGGGGCCCTCCAGGGCCACTTCCGCGTACGACTTGACGTACTCGCCGCCGGTGGCCGTGGACGTCGCGGTGGCCACCGCGTCGTCCTCCCGCACCGCGGCCGGGTAGGTGCGGTCGAAGAAGTCCTGGTACGCCTCCGGGGTGTTCGCGTCGAGCGCGTCGTTGGCGGCCTTGGTGACGGCCTTGCCCGGGTTGTCGTTGAGGATGCGGCCGATCTGGACCTTGTTGTCGTCCTGGGACGCCCGGATCACCCCGGAGGTGAGGAAGTCGCCCACCGCCGTCGAACTGGAGCTCTGGAGGGCGGCGTGGGCGGCCTCCGCGATGGCGGGGCTGGATATCTGCGCGAGGTAGAGGACGGTCTCCCGGTCGTCCTGGTTCTTGGCGAGGGCCCGGTCGAGGTCCACCCAGGAGAGCACGTCCTCGTCGCTGCCGGCCAGCGCGAACTGGGCCGCCTGCCGCGTCCACGCGCCCTTCGCGTCCAGTAGCCCGGTGGCGGCCCTGCGGCCCAGCGTGGCGGCGAGCGCCAGGTCGCCGGTCTCCCACAGGGCCTTCTCGGCCGCGGCGATGACCTCCTTGAGGGCCTGCTCGGTCCGGGCGTCCTGGGTGCGCTTGTTCTCGTACTCGGCCTCCTCTTCGGCCTCGATCCGGGCCAGCAGGCGGGCTTCCTCGACGCCCTGCAGCTTGTCCTGCTCCAGGCGGGCCAGCTCCGCATTCCGGGCCGCCTGCTCCACCGCCATGGCGTCCGTCACGGCCTTGGTGGCGACGTCGGCGGCCTTCACGGCCTCGGCGGCGTGCGCGGTGGACTTGTTGGCGTAGTCGATGGCCTTGCCCGCGTTCTTCACCGCCTCGTCGGCGGCGTCGGCGGACTTCAGGGCGTGCTCGGCCGCGGAGTTGGCGGCGTCGCGCGCCGCGCGTGCCGCGGAGGCGGCCGTGTTGGCGAGGGCCTGGGCGGTGGAGGCGGAGTTGGTGGCGCGGTTGGCGGCGGCCGACGCGATGGCCGCCTGGCGCTTGGCCTCGGCCGCCTCGGACTGGGCCGCACCGGAGGCCGCGGCGGCCTGCGCGGCGGCCTGGGCGGCGGCGGCCGAGTTGCGGGCGGCGCCCGCGGCCGCGATGCCGGCGTTGACGGACTGGGCGGTGGCGGCCGCGGCGTAGTCGGCCGCCCTGGCCGCGGACTGGGCCTTCGCGGCCGCGTCGCGGGCGGCGACGGCGGCGTTCTTGGCCGCCGTCGTCTTGGAGGCGTCCTTGGAGGCGGCGATGGCGGCGTTGTAGGCGCGCGAGGCGGCGTTGCCGGCCCTCGCGGCGGCGTGAGAGGCCGCCGTGGCCGCGTAGGAGGCGCGACGGGAGGCGTTCACCGCAGAGTTGGAGGCGCTGATGGCGTCGCGGGCGGCGTTCGCCGCGCCCTTCGCGGCGTTCGCGGCCTTGCGAGCGGCCGCGGCGGACCTCTGCACGTCCTGCTGGGCCGCCGCGGCCTCGGCGGCGGCCTTCTCGGCCGCCTCCTTGGCCTTCTGGGCGGCGGCCTGGGCGCGCGCGGAGGCCTCGGTGGCCAGGTCGGTCTCGGCCTGGGCGCGCTTGCCCTCCCGCTCGACCACCGCGACGAGTTCGGCGATGGTCGCCGACTCCTGGTCCCGGGCCCGGGCGATGTGCTGGCCGGTGTCGAGGAACCACTCGATGTCCGACGCCGTGCCGCTCAGGGCGCGTTCCGCGTACTTCCTCACCTCGGGCCCGGCACTGACCAGCATCGTGGAGACCTGGACGCGCGCGTCCTCGAGAGCGGCGTCGTACTGGCCGTCGAGGAGGAATCCCTCGAGAGCCTGCTGGGTGCCGATGTCCAGGGCGGCGGAGGCCTCCCGCTGGACGGCCCTGGTACCCGTGGCCGACACGATGGAGGTCGCCACGCTCAGGTCCTCGAGCAGGGCCGGCTTGTAGCCGTCCTGCAGGAAGGCGGCGATGGCGGCGTCACCGTTGTCGAGAGCGGCGACCGCCTCGCGGCGAGTGCCCTTGCCGGCCCGGACGAGGCTCCTGGCGATGGCGACGCGGTTGTCCTCCACCGTGACCTTCGGGAGCGTCTCGGTGAGGAAGGTCCGGACCTCGGCGTCGGTGCCGTGGAGCGCGTACGCCGCGGCGGCCCTGGTGGCCCGGCCGCCCGTCATCCAGGCCCTGACCACCTTCGCCCGGTCGGTGTCGGGCAGGGCGAGCGCGTCGCCCGCCGTGCCCTCCGTGGTGGAGGCACGGACCGGGGACGCGAGAGACAGGGGACTGGCGGCCACGGTGGTCGCGGCGGCCACCGCGCCAAGGAGCCGTCTGCGGCTCCAGAACATCGTCTGCATAAGTGAGTGGTCCTCGTCGTCTTTGTTGCCGGACAGCGAATGTGCGCAAAAGACGGAACCATTTCAACGCGCATCGATGGGGAAAGCAATCAGCAGGAGTGTGAGTTGACAGCCAGCCAGAAGGCGGGTCGCGAAGGCCAGTCGGGTCCGACCGTGGACAACCACCGCTGATCTACACAGGTTCTTCACGTTGGGTCGTACAACCTTTGCAACAGGTGACGAACCTCACGCGAAGTCTTCAACGTCTGTCCGCTTTGCTCAAGTTCAGTCGGTGGACAGCGATCATTGGGTGGGGGTGACATGGACAGGCCCAGCGGAGCCGTGAGTTCGGGAAGCGGTGTTTCCGAATGAGGGCGGCGACGCCGAAGCCATTGTGGAGCAGTTGCGTTGTCGCCGGGATTGGGGGATCACATCGAATTGCGGGCGTCTTCTTCGAGCGATTCGACTCATCCGACGGTTTCCGTTCGCGCGCAAGGATCCTGCCCTCGTAAAGGCCGATTCCCGCCCCTGTGCGGCTCCCTTGGCGGGGTTGTCGAGAAGTACAGGTAAATCCGTCATCGCGTGGCCCGTGGGTGCGGGCCGAACCCTCTCGTGTCCGACTCGTCGAGACGCTCTCCGAGGCGCGGCCTGTCGGGCGGTCGGAGCAGTGGAGGCGTCCGCTTCGCCGGGTCCTGTGGACCCTGCAGGGGCCGGATGCGGTGTCCGGTCACCCGTGAATCAAGTAAAGGGATGGTATGAAGACACACGTCGATGGCGCGGCGAAGTCGCGCCAGAAGAAGACGCTCATCGCCCGCACCCTGGGTGCGGCGGCAGTCGCCGGCGCCCTGGCGTGGACCGCGCTGGCGGCCGGAACCCAGGGCGGAGCCGACAGCCCGGCGGTGGCCGTGGCGGACGAGGCTCCCGGTTACGCGGTCGAGGACTTCAACTACCCGCAGGCGGACAAGATCCTCGAGGAGCGGGGCATCGTCCTCAAGCGCGGGGACGGGCACATCACGCTGGCCGAATGCGGCAGCGGCACGGGCCTCCTGCAGGTCATGGCCCGGCGGAACGCGGAGACGATCTGCTTCAAGACGGTCGGTGACTCGGGCTGGCTGACCCTGGAGATCCCCGCCGTCTACATCGTCAAGGGCAACGACTACGCCACCCAGGTCGAGATGACCGTCGGGGACGAGGAGAAGTCCTTCGACATCGAGAAGAACACCTGGACCCCGGTGGGTGAGAGCGCGGACGAGCAGGGCCGCGAGCACCTGCTCGTGGAGATCAGGACCTCCAAGTAGCGCCAGCCGAACGCCCTTGAACCGGAACTGCCAGCAAGGAACACATTGATGCGACACCCCAGAGCCGTGCGGCTGACCGCACTGGCCGCAGCCCTGGCCGCCGGACCGGTCGTCATGACCGCCGTCCCCGCCGCCGCCGTGACGGGCCCCGCCTCCGCGGCCTCCGACACCACCCACGCCTACGCGGCGCAGATCGTCGTCGGTGACCACGACCGCGGCTGCTCCGGCGTCCTGGTCGACACCGAGTGGCTGCTCACCGCGGCCAGTTGCTTCGCCGACAACCCCGCCGCGAGCCTCGCGGTGCCCGCGGGCAAGCCGCAGAAGAAGACCACCGCGACCATCGGCCGCAGCGACCTCTCCGGCACCGCCGGCGCGGTCCGCACGGTCGTGGAACTCGTGCCCCGCGCCGACCGCGACGTGGTCCTGGCCCGGCTGAACCGCCCGGTCGCCGGCGTCACCCCCATCGCCCTGGCCGCGACCGCGCCCACCGCGGGCGAGGAGCTGACCCTCGCGGGCTACGGCCGCAGCAAGACCGAGTGGGCGCCGCTGAACCTGCACACCGGCACCTTCTCGGTCGACGCCTCCGACGCCACCACCGCGACCGTCACCGGCAAGGACGGCGTGGCCGCCTGCATGGGCGACACCGGCGGCCCGCTGGTCCGCACCGTGAACGGCACCGCGCAGCTGGCCGCGCTCGCCAGCCGCTCCTACCAGGCCGGCTGCTTCGGCATCGACGCCGCCGAGACCCGCACCTCGGGCGTCGCCACCCGTGTCGACGACCTGGCCTCCTGGGTCGCGTCCAAGGCGGGCGCCAACCGTGTCACCGACTTCAACTGCGACGGCGTCGAGGACATCGCCGTCGCCGACCCCGCCGCGACCGTCGGCGGCGACGCGAAGGCCGGTGTCGTGCGGGTCGTGTACGGCGGCGGCAAGGGCACCGCCGAGCTCAACCAGGACCTCGACTGGGTGCCGGGCGGCGCCGAGGCGAGCGACAACTTCGGCCAGGCCATCGCCACCGTCGACTACGACGAGGACGGCTGCACCGACCTGGTCGTCGGCACCCCGGGCGAGAAGCTGGGCGAGGCCGAGGACGCGGGCATGGCCGACGTCCTGCACGGTGCCCCCGGCGGCATCGGCACCGGCGTCACGAAGAACACCCACTTCCAGCAGGCCTCCGGCAACGGCTCGCTGTCCGCCTCCACCCCGGAGACCGGCGACCTCCTGGGCCAGGCCCTGGTCGCCGGCACCACCGCCGCCGGTGAGCCCTTCGTCGTGATCGGCACGCCGGGCGAGGGCCTCGACGGCGCCGCCAAGGCCGGCGAGGCGTTCTACGTGCGCGGCGGCACCAACGTCTCCGTCCACCAGGACAAGCTGAACGTGCCGGGCGCGGTCGAGGCGAACGACGGCTTCGGCGCCGTGCTCGCGGCCGACGCCAACCACATCGCCATCGGCGCCCCGAACGAGAACATCGGCGGCGACGACGCGGCCGGCAACCTCGCGGTCTTCTCCCACAAGCTGAACTCCGAGAACCGGCCCACCCCGCTGTTCGGCCTCGACCAGGACCTGGACACGGTCTCCGGCGGCGCCGAGGCGGGCGACCGCTTCGGTGCCTCCCTGGCCCTGGCCCCCTACCGCCCGTCGGGCGCGGCGGCCGCCACCGAGTCGATCCTCGCGGTCGGCTCCCCGGGCGAGGCCCTGGCCGTCAACGACGTCCAGAAGGCGGAGACGGGCACTGTCCTGACCTTCCGCGTCACCGCCTCGGGCACCTACACCCAGCTCTACGGCATCTCCTCCGGCACCGCCGACGACGACGTCTCCGGCACCTCGGAGGCCGGTGACCACTTCGGCACGACCGTGACCGCCGTCAACACCGCGCCGCGCGCGGTGAGCACCGCGGCCACGATGAGGCTGGCCGTCGGCGTCCCCGACGAGGCCGTCGGCACGGCGACCAAGTCGGGCGCGGTCCATGTCTTCTCGCTCGTCGGCGCCCCCGGTGCCAACGACAAGTGGATCGAGTCCGGTGACGGCGACGGCATCCCCGGTGCCCCGGGAGCCAACCAGCGTCTGGGCTCCAGCCTCCACTTCACCGGCACCCAGCTGTACGTCGGCATGCCCGACGGCCCGAGCGCCTACGGCGCCCTGTACGCCCTGCCGATGTCCAACGTGACCCTCGGTCAGCCGATCGCCCCGGTCACCGCCTACCAGCCGGGCCAGGGCGGCCTCCCCGCGAGCGGGGACCGCTTCGGCCACGCGGCGCGGTAGTCCGGCCCACCCGTCCCCGAGGGGGGCACCCGGTATCCACCGGGTGCCCCCCTCGCGCGTTCCGGCCGGCCCGGCGTCCACCGGGACACCGGGACGGTCCCGGACCCGGGCCCGGCCCCGTCGTTCTCTCTTGACGGCCCTCGGTCGCCCGCTTACATTACTTCCAGATCGTAGAAAAGAAATTCCGCTATACGGAAGTTGCTAACGGAAGAGCTCACCGCGGGGCGCGACGGGCGTGCGAATCCGACAGCCGAGGCAGGAGTATTCGATGGCTCGTATGACCGCTGCCCGCGCGGCAGTTGAGATCCTCAAGCGCGAGGGCGTCACCGACGCGTTCGGTGTGCCGGGTGCGGCGATCAACCCCTTCTACGCGGCGCTCAAGGCCTCCGGGGGCGTCCAGCACACCCTGGCCCGCCACGTCGAGGGCGCCTCGCACATGGCCGAGGGCTACACCCGGACCCACCCCGGCAACATCGGCGTCTGCATCGGCACCTCCGGGCCGGCCGGCACCGACATGATCACCGGCCTCTACTCCGCGATCGGCGACTCGATCCCGATCCTGTGCATCACCGGCCAGGCGCCGACCGCGGTGATCCACAAGGAGGACTTCCAGGCCGTCGACATCGCCTCCATCGCCAAGCCGGTGACGAAGATGGCGGTCACCGTCCTGGAGGCCGCGCAGGTCCCCGGCGTCTTCCAGCAGGCGTTCCACCTCATGCGCTCCGGCCGCCCCGGCCCGGTCCTGATCGACCTGCCGATCGACGTCCAGATGACGGAGATCGAGTTCGACCCCGAGACCTACGAGCCGCTGCCGGTCTACAAGCCGGCCGCGTCCCGCGCCCAGATCGAGAAGGCGATCGGCATGCTCAACGCCGCCGAGCGCCCGCTGATCGTGGCCGGCGGCGGTGTCATCAACGCCGACGCCGCCGACCTCCTCGTGGAGTTCGCCGAGCTGACCGGCACCCCGGTCGTGCCGACCCTGATGGGCTGGGGCCTGCTGCCCGACGACCACGAGCTGAACGCCGGCATGGTCGGCCTCCAGACCTCGCACCGCTACGGCAACGCGACGTTCCTGGAGTCCGACTTCGTCCTCGGCATCGGCAACCGCTGGGCCAACCGCCACACCGGCAAGCTGGACGTCTACACCGCCGGGCGGAAGTTCGTCCACGTCGACGTCGAGCCGACCCAGATCGGCAAGATCTTCGCCCCCGACTACGGCATCGCCTCCGACGCGAAGGCGGCCCTGGCGCTGTTCGTCGAGGTCGCAAAGGAGCTGAAGGCGGCCGGGAAGCTGCCCGACCGCTCCGCGTGGGCCGCCTCCGCCCAGGAGCGCAAGGCCACCCTCCAGCGCCGTACGCACTTCGACGACATCCCGATCAAGCCGCAGCGCGTCTACGAGGAGATGAACAAGGCCTTCGGCCCGGAGACCCGGTACGTCTCCACCATCGGCCTCTCGCAGATCGCCGGCGCCCAGATGCTGCACGTCTACCGCCCGCGGCACTGGATCAACTGCGGCCAGGCCGGCCCCCTCGGCTGGACCGTCCCGGCCGCGCTCGGCGTCGCCAAGGCCGACCCCGAGGCCCAGGTCGTGGCGCTCTCCGGCGACTACGACTTCCAGTTCATGATCGAGGAACTGGCCGTCGGCGCGCAGCACAAGATCCCGTACGTGCACGTCCTGGTCAACAACTCCTACCTGGGCCTGATCCGGCAGGCGCAGCGGGCGTTCGACATCGACTTCCAGGTCAAGCTGGAGTTCGAGAACATCAACTCGCCCGAGCTGGGCGTCTACGGCGTCGACCACGTGAAGGTCGCCGAGGGCCTGGGCTGCAAGGCGATAAGGGTGACCGACCCGGGCGAGCTGGGCGCGGCCCTGGAGCAGGCCAAGAAGCTGGCCGCCGAGCACCAGGTGCCGGTCGTCGTCGAGGCGATCCTGGAGCGCGTCACCAACATCTCCATGTCCGGCACCAACGACATCAGCAACGTCATGGAGTTCGAGGAGCTCGCGACCGAGCCGGGGCACGCCCCGACGGCGATCCGGTCGCTGAAGGCCTGACCCGTACGCACCGCGTCGAGAGCGGCCCGTTCCCAGGTGAACGGGCCGCTCCTTCGCGTGCCCCGCCGCGGCCCCCGCTCAGGCGGAGC
The DNA here is from genome assembly GCF_031845825.1 of Streptomyces lancefieldiae. Lineage (NCBI taxonomy): Bacteria > Bacillati > Actinomycetota > Actinomycetes > Kitasatosporales > Streptomycetaceae > Streptomyces > Streptomyces lancefieldiae. The sequence continues at coordinate 59,154 of NZ_JAVRFH010000047.1, forward strand.
CGCCGCCGCCGCACCCGCCGCCGCAGTAGTGCGCCGTACCGCCTCCCGAACCGCCCCGGCCACTGTGCGGGGAGTGCTTCAGGAGGCCCTTGTCCGCCACCTCCACCCGCTCGACGAGACCGGCCCGAAGGGCGAAGCGGGGCAGCAGGACGCGCAACGCGGCCTCGTCGTGCAGAGCTACGGCGAGCAGTCTCTCGTCGGCCGTCAGACCGCGTCGGCTCGTGGGCAGCGGGTGCAGTTCCTGCAGGGCCCGCACCTGGCGGCGGGCGGCCCGGGTCGGTCCGAGCAGCGGCCAGCGCAGCAACCCGTCCTCCGCCAGGGGGATCCGCAGCAGGGCCACCGCCAGGCGGACGTCCGGGTCCCGGGTCAGCTTCCGTATACCGAGGGGCTCGTCGAGACGCCACCGCACCACTTCCGCCAGGTTCGGAAGGGGAGTCGCGCCCGTGCCCGGCGCCGACGGCAGGGCCCGTACGGTGCCCGGCGGGCCGGGCTCGACGGCGCCCCGCAGATACAGGTCCACCACGGCGACCGTCACGGCGGCGCGAGGGCCGCCGCGCAGCAGTGCGACCTCGTGCGGCTCGAGCCAGGCCAACGTGCCGTCGTCCATGACACCACCCCCGTGCGCCCCCGTGTTGCCGGGGTTGTGCCCGCCGGCGGGGGTGCCTACGCGCGTTCAGCCCTGGTGGTGCTCGTGGTGTTCGTGCAGCCCGGGCCACTCGTCCGGGCCGCCGCCCTGCCACTCGACCAGTTCGCTCTCCTCGACGTCGGTCACGTACAGGTCGGCCAGCCGCAGGAGCTCGGCGACGTCGTCGACGTGCGAGGCGACGCCGAGCGTCTCCTCGCCCAAGGTGACCCGGCGGGAGCCGTCGAGGGCCGGGGGATGGACCACGATGTGCGGGTGCTCCGGTGGGGGTGTCGTGGGAGGTGCCATGACTTCAGGCTGCTGCGCGGGCCGGGGATCCGCACCCCGGGCGGACGCCGAGAAGCGCGGGGGGGG
>NZ_JAVRFH010000048.1:0-58120 GCF_031845825.1 Streptomyces lancefieldiae
AGGAAGTCCCGCGCGATGTCCTCCGCGACCCGCTCCAGAATGCGCCCCGCATCCGCGATGCACTTCGCCACGTCCGGCTCGACGGCCGTCAGCGGGTACGCCCGCCGGATCCCGGCCCGCCCCAGCGCCTCCGCCGGCAGCGCCAGCCGCCCGCACACCGCGACGACCTCCTTGCCCGCGGCCCGCGCCGCCGCGGCCACGCCCGCCGGCGCCTTCCCGTGCAGCGTCTGCTCGTCCAGCGAGCCCTCCCCGGTGATCACCAGGTCCGCCCGCTCCAGCGCCGGCGCGAAGCCGAGCACGTCCAGCATCACCTCGATGCCGGGCCGGAACCGCGCGCCCAGCAGCATCGCGCCGAACCCGATGCCGCCCGCGGCACCGGCGCCCGGCGAGGCGGCGTACTCGGCGGCCCGCGCGCCCACGGTCTCCTCCAGCACCTTCGCGAAGTGCGCGAGGGCCGCGTCCAGGGCCTCCACGTCGTCCGGGGAGGCACCCTTCTGCGGGCCGTAGACCGCCGGGGCCCCCTTCGGTCCGGTCAGCGGGTTGTCGACGTCGCTGGCGAGCACCAGCTCGATGCCGGCGAGCCGCGGGTCGAGGCCCGACAGGTCGGCCGAGGCCAGGTCGGCGAGGCCGCCCCCGCCCGGTGCGACCGGCTCCCCGTCCCGGCCCACGAACCGCGCGCCCAGCGCGGACAGCATCCCGGCGCCGCCGTCCGTGGTCGCGCTGCCGCCGACCCCGAACACGATCGTCCGCGCACCCGCATCCAGCGCGGCCCGCAGCAGCTCACCGGAGCCGTACGTGGACGCGGTCAGCGGGGCGAGGACGCCGGCCGGCAGCCGCTGCAGGCCACTGGCCTCGGCCATCTCCACGACCGCGGTGCCCTCGCGCAGCGCGAACGAGGCCGTCACCTCGTCGCCGAGGGGCCCGGCGACCCGTACCTCCCGGCGCTCGAACCCGGCCGCGACCGCGGCGGCGACGGTGCCGTCCCCGCCGTCGGCCACGGGCAGCGCCTCGACGCCGAGGTCCGGGACGACACGGCGCAGCCCCGCCGTCACCCGCTCGGCGACCTCGACGGCCGTCAGCGACCCCTTGAACTTGTCCGCGGCCACGAGCACCCGGCGGGCCCCGTCCACTGCAGCGTCAGCCACCTTGCTCTCCCCTTGCTCTCCGAGCCTTGCGCATGTCAAGGCAGTCGCGCCGCTGCGACCTTAACCGGAGGACGGCCACGCCGTCATGCCCCTGCCCGCAGGGTGGAACGCCGGGGTCTCGTTACGCTTCCGGGATGACCACTGATGACTACGCCGCCTACATCGCCGGTCTCCCCCGCGTCCTCACCGCTGCCGCCTCGGTCTTCCGGGACGCCGAGGGAAGGGTGCTGCTCGTGGAGCCCAACTACCGCGAGGGGTGGGCTCTGCCCGGCGGCACGATCGAGTCCGACGACGGGGAGACCCCGCGGCAGGGCGCGTGGCGGGAGACCGTCGAGGAGATCGGGCTCGACGTCCGGCCCGGCCGGCTGCTGACGGTGGACTGGGCGCCCGGGACGGGACGGCCGCCGATCGTGGCGTACCTGTACGACGGCGGGGTCCTGTCCGAGGACGACCTCAAGGCGATCCGGTTGCAGGAGGAGGAGCTGCTGTCCTGGCGGCTGGTGCCGCGCGAGGAACTGGGCGACCACCTGTCCGGCGCGTTGCTCGGCCGGGTCCTGGTCGCGCTGGACGTGCTGGCGGAGGGCTCGGGCACGGCCGAGCTGGAGAACGGTGTCCGGGTGGACCGATAACCGTTCGCCGCACACACCGGCGTCCTACCCTCGACCGCATGACCCGCAAGCCCCTCGTGGCCATCCTGAGCGGCGCCGGCGTGTCGACCGACTCCGGCATCCCCGACTACCGCGGGCCGAACGGCCTGTGGCGGCGCGATCCGGAGGCCGAGAAGCTCGTCACCTACACGTACTACATGAGCGATCCGGAGATCCGGCGCCGGTCCTGGCGGATGCGGCGCGACAACCGGACGCTGCGGGCCGAACCGAACGCCGCGCACCGTGCGGTGGCCGAGCTGGAGCGGTCCGGGGTGCCGGTCCGGGTGATCACGCAGAACGTGGACGGCCTGCACCAGCTCGCCGGGCTCCCCGCCCGCAAGGTGCTCGAACTGCACGGCACCGCGCGGAGCTATGTGTGCACCGGCTGCCGTGCCCGGGGGCCGATGGAGGACGCGCTCGCCCGCGTCGAAGCCGGTGAGGACGATCCGCCGTGCCTGGAGTGCGGCGGCATCCTGAAGTCGGCGACCGTGATGTTCGGGGAGCAGCTCGACCCGGTGGTCCTCGGCGAGGCCGTCGCGATCAGCAAGGCGTGCCAGGTGTTCGTCGCCGTCGGCACCAGCCTCCAGGTCCACCCCGCCGCCGGGCTGGCCGGGGTCGCCGCCGACCACGGCGCCCGCCTGGTCGTCGTCAACGCGGAGCCGACGCCGTACGACGACCTGGCGGACGAGGTCGTCCGCGAACCCATCGGCACCGCCCTGCCCGCGCTGCTGCGCGGGCTGGGCTGAGCCGCCCCGGGGAGCGGAGGCCTGGGAGACCGTTCCTGGAAGGAGTCCTGCGGAGGGCGGGCCGCACAGTGACGCCGCCCCCGCGTGGCTCTCCGCGGCGGCTCAGAACAGCGCCGACCCCGCCGCACCCCGCTCGAAGTCCAGCAGGCGCTGCTTGCGCTCCAGGCCGCCGCCGTAGCCGGTGAGGCTGCCGCTCGCGCCGATGACGCGGTGGCAGGGGACGATGATGCCGATCGGGTTGCGGCCGTTGGCGAGGCCGACGGCGCGCGAGGCGGCCGGGTTGCCGAGGGCGTCGGCGAGTTCGCCGTAGGTGCGGGTCTCGCCGTACGGGATGCGGCGCAGCTGGTCCCAGACCGTGCGTTGGAAGGGGGTGCCGTTCAGGCACAGGTCGAGGGTGAACTCCTTCAGGTCGCCGTCGAAGTATGCCCTCAGTTGCTCCTCCGCCTGCGCGAACGGCCCGTCGTCGGCCGCGCCGAAGCTCTCCTCCGGCGGGCGGTGGCGCTGGTCGGTCATGTAGAGGCCGCACAGGACGCCGTCCTCGGCGACGAGGGTGAGCGCGCCGTACGGGCTGTCGATCACGGTGTGCTGTTTCACGGTTCCCACGGGGTTTTCCTCACACGGGCAGGAAGTTGATCGGGTGGCTGTCGGTCGCCCAGAGGTACTGGACCGCGTACGCCCGCCAGGGCCGCCAGGTGGCCGCGCGGGCGGTGAGCGCCGCCGGTGTCGAAGGCAGGCCCAGTTCCGCGGCGGCCCGGCGGATGCCGAGGTCGGTGGGGAGGAAGGCGTCGGGGTCGCCGAGGGCGCGCATCGCGACGACGTCGGCGGTCCAGGGGCCGAAGCCGGGGAGGGCGAGGAGCCGGGCACGGGTCTCGGCCCAGTCGCACTCGACGCCGAGGTTGAGCGAGCCGTCGGCCAGGTGGGACACCAGGGTCGTCAGGGTGGTGCGGCGGGTGCGGGGCATCGCCAGGGTCTGCGGGTCCACCTCCGCCAGCGCCGTCGCCTGCGGGAAGAGGTGGGTCAGACCGGCCTCGGGGTCGTCGACCGGGTCGCCGTGTGCCGTGACCAGGCGGGCGGCGTGGGTGCGGGCGGCGGCGGTGGAGACCTGCTGGCCGAGCACGGCCCGTACGGCGAACTCCGCCTCGTCGACCGTGCGCGGGACGCGTCGGCCGGGTGCCTTGTCGACCAGCGGCGCGAGCAGCGGGTCGGCGCGCAGCTGGTCGTCGATCGCCGTCGGGTCGGCGTCCAGGTCGAGCAGGCGGCGGCAGCGGCTGATGGCGACGGTCAGGTCGCGCAGGTCGCTGAGGGTGAGGCGGCAGGCGATGTGGTCGGGGTTCGGGGTGAGGGCCACGATGCCGTGACCGTACGGGAGGCGCAGGGTGCGCCGGTACGCGCCGTCCCTCCACTCCTCCACGCCGGGTACGGCGGTGGCGGCGAGGTGGCCGAAGAGGTTGTCGGGGTTGAGGGGGGCGCGGAACGGGAGGCGCAGGGACAGGGCGCCCGGGGTGGTGCCGGTGCCCCGGCCCTTCGGGGTGCGGGCGCGCAGCTCGCTCGGGGAGAGCGCGAAGACCTCGCGGACCGTGTCGTTGAAGGTGCGGATGGAGGCGAAGCCGGCCGCGAAGGCGATGTCCGCCATCGGCAGCGGGGTCGTCTCGATGAGCAGGCGGGCGGTCTGGGCGCGCTGCGCGCGGGCGAGTGCGAGCGGGCCCGCGCCCAGCTCGGCGAGCAGCTGGCGTTCGACCTGCCGGGTGCTGTAGCCGAGGCGGGCGGCGAGGCCGGGCACGCCCGCGCGGTCCACGACGCCGTCGGCGATCAGCCGCATGGCGCGGGCCGTGAGGTCGGCGCGCCGGTTCCACTCCGGCGAGCCGGGGCTGGTGTCGGGGCGGCAGCGTTTGCACGCCCGGAACCCGGCCTGCTGGCAGGCCGCGGCGCTCGGGTGGAAGGTCATGTTCTCGGGCTTGGGCGGCACCACCGGACAGCTGGGCCGGCAGTAGATCCCGGTGGTCAGGACGGCCGTGAAGAACCAGCCGTCGAACCGCGCGTCCTTCGACCGGACGGCGCGCACGCAGCGCTCGGTGTCGGTGTGCATCCCCATGTGCATGCGTCCAGGATGACCCGCCGGCCGGGTGAGGGCTGGCGGGAATCCGACATCGACGTCACGCTTCCTGGGGCGGTCCGGATCGCCAGGCGGACTCGCGCAGCAGCCGCAGGCCGTTGAGGCCGACCAGTACGGTCGAGCCCTCGTGGCCGGCGACGCCGAGGGGCAGCGGGAGATGCCCGATCAGGTCCCACAGGACGAGCGCGGTGATGAACGTACCCGCGACGACCAGGTTCTGCAGCACCAGCCGGCGTGCGCGCCGGGACAGGCGTACGACGGCGGGTACGGCCACCAGTTCGTCGCGCACCACGACCGCGTCGGCCGTCTCCAGGGCCAGGTCGGAGCCGGCCCGGCCCATGGCGACGCCGGCGTGTGCGGCGGCGAGCGCGGGCGCGTCGTTGACGCCGTCGCCGACGAAGAGCACCTTGCGGCCGGCCCGCTCCCTGTCCCGTACGGCCTCGACCTTGTCCTCGGGCAGCAGGTCCGCGCGGACGTCGGTGATGCCGGTCGCGGCGGCCACCCTGGCGGCGGCGGACGCGTTGTCGCCGGTGAGCAGGGTGGGGGCGGTGCCGGTGAGGGCGGTGAGCGCGGCGGTCGCCGGGGCGGCGTCCGCGCGGAGGCGGTCGGTGAGGGCGAGGGTGCCGACGGGGGTGCCGTCGCGGGTGACCTGGACGGTGGTCTCGGCGCCCTCGGGCGTCTCCGCGCGGCCGACGTGCACCTTGCGGCCCCCGACCACGGCCGTCACCCCGCGGCCGGGGGTCGCCGTGAAGTCCTCCGCGGGTGCGATGTGCAGGCCGCGCGTGCGGGCGGCGGACACGATGGCGCGGGCCAGGGGGTGCTCACTGGGGTGCTCGGCCGCGGCGGCGAGCGCGAGGAGGGCGTCGGCGTCGAGGCCGGAGGCGGGCAGCGGGCGTACGGCGGTCACCTCGGGGGTGCCCTCGGTCAGGGTGCCGGTCTTGTCGAGGGCGGCGGCGTCGATCTCGCCGAGGCGTTCCATCGCGACCGCCGACTTCACCAGGACGCCGTGCCGGCCGGCGTTGGCGATGGCGGAGAGCAGTGGCGGCATCGTCGCGAGGACGACCGCGCAGGGCGAGGCGACGATCATGAACGTCATGGCGCGCAGCAGGGCGTCCGTGAGGTCGGCGCCGAAGGCCAGGGGGATGCCGAAGACCGCGAGGGTGGCGGCCACCACGCCGACCGAGTAGCGCTGCTCGATCTTCTCGATGAAGAGCTGCGTCGGCGCCTTGGTGCGGGACGCCTCCTCGACCAGGGTGACGATCCGGGCGATCACCGAGTCGGCCGGGTCGCGTGCGACGCGGACGCGCAGGGCACCGGTGCCGTTGAGGGTGCCGGCGAAGACGTCGTCGCCGGGGCGCTTGAGGACGGGGACGGACTCGCCGGTGATGGTGGCCTGGTCGACCTCGCCGGCGCCGTCGACGACCGTGCCGTCGGCACCGATCCGCTCCCCCGGCCGGACCAGGAGCACGTCGCCGACGGCGAGGTCGGCGGTCGGGACGGTCTCCTCGCGGTTCTCGGTCACCCGGGTCGCGGTGGTGGGCGCGAGGTCGAGCAGGCCGCGTACGGAGTCGGCGGTGCGGGCGGTGGCCAGGGCCTCCAGGGCACCGGAGGTGGCGAAGATGACGATGAGCAGGGCGCCGTCGAGGACCTGCCCGATGGACGCCGCGCCCAGTGCCGCGACGATCATCAGCAGGTCGACGTCCAGGGTCTTCTCGCGCAGCGCCCGCAGGCCCTCCAGCGCCGGCTCCCAGCCGCCGGCGGCGTAGGCGACGGCGTACAGCGGGCCGTACGCCCAGGCGGGGGCGCCGCCGAGGTCGAGGGGCAGCGCGAGCAGGAACGCGACGAGAGAGGCGAGCGCCCAGCGGGCCTCGGGCAGGGCGAGGACGCGGGTGCGGCGGCGGGGCGCCGGAAGGGTGGGCGCCGCCGCGGGGACGGAAGCGAGGGTGGTGGACACGGGGCACACCATACAGGAACACATGAAGACTCATTCATTCTTTCATCCGTTCATGCGTCCGGGTGGGATGCGTAAGATGACCGCATGGGTCACGGAGCCGCCATCACCGCGCAGGACGCCGCCGCGCGCGTGCGCCTGGACGCGGACAACGTCGCCAAGGTCGCCACCACGCTCCAGGCCCTGTCCACCCCGTCCCGGCTGCTGATCCTCGCGCGGCTGCGCGAAGGACCTCTTCCCGCCACCGAGTTGGCGGCGGAGGTCGGCATGGAGCAGTCGGCCTGCTCCCACCAGCTGCGGCTGCTGCGCAACCTGGGCCTGGTGGTCGGCGAGCGCCGGGGCCGCTCGGTGGTGTACGCCCTGCACGACCATCACGTCGCCGAGCTGCTCGACCAGGCCGTGTACCACGTGGAGCACCTGCGGCTGGGGATCAGCGACGCGACGGCATGACCCGCCGCCGCACACGCGGCGACGGGTCGGGGGCGGAGGGTCCGGGCGGTACTAGTCGGTCGCCGTGGGCCGCCGCGAGGCCGACATCGCGTCACGGACGTCGGTGAGCGGGCGCAGCCGGTAGGTGTAGGAGTAGTCCCGGTCGGCGAAGAGCTTGAACTCGTCGTGGGTGTGCGCGCCCCAGCTGTTGTCGCCGCCGACGCCCATCTGGCGGTGGTTCAGCCGCAGGACGACCTCGTCCCTCGGCGTCAGCTGGTAGTCGTGCCGCACGCCGACCGACAGGTCCTCCGGCATGAAGTGGGAGGCGTTGGCCTCCAGCAGGGGTTCACCGGAGGCGAGCAGGCCCACGCCGTGCCGGTCGGTGAGGGCGATCCAGCGGACGTCCGTCTTGTTGCCGTTCTCCTGCGGGCGGATGTAGGGGGTCCACTGCTCGGCGACGGTCCCGGAGTAGAGGCCGACGTCGGTTCCGGTGTTGCGGTCCCAGTGGTTCTCCTCGGGGCCGCGGCCGTAGTAGTGCAGGCGGTCCAGGCGGCCGGGCAGGAACAGCATCGTGCCGACCTCGGGGATGTAGGGCAGGTTCGCCGCGCCCGGGTGCAGGCTGTTGTCGACCTTGATCTCGCCGTTGCCGAACACCGTGTAGGTGGTGGTGTACGTCGACTCGACCCTGGTGGGCAGCGTGCCGGTCACCTTGATCTCGACGGCCCGGTCGCCCATGGGGCGCACGGCGACGTCCGTGACCTCGCGGCGGGCGCCGGCGTCGCGCCAGGTCTGGTTGCGGGTGTGCTGGCCGTTGCCCTTGTCGTTGTCGGTGGGTGCCCGCCAGAAGTTGGGCACGGGTCCGGACGTGATCAGCCGGGTGCCGTTCGCCTCGTAGGAGGTGATGGTGCCGGTGCCTTTGTCGACCGTCACCGAGAACCCGCTGCCGGTGACCCTGACGTCCTCGTCGCGGTCGTCGTGGCGCAGGGCCGGGACGCTGTCCAGGCGTACGGGCGTCACGTCGGGGCTGCCGGCCTCGACGGGGAGCTGCTGCCGGGCCACCTCGAAGCCCGCCTTGGCCCACGGCGTGGACTCCTTGGTGGTGAAGGACAGTTCCAGGAAGTACTCCGTGCCCGGTTCCGGGTCGCCCGGCAGCCGGACGGGGACGGTGATGTCCTTGCCGGCCAGTGGCGCCACGTCCAGCTGGTCCCGGGTCAGCTTTCCGCGCTGTACGACCTTGCCGTCGGCGACCAGCTCCCACCGGCCGTCGAACTCGCGGAGGTCGGTGAAGAGGAACTCGTTGGTGAGGGTGACGGAACCGGGGCCGCCGCCGGAGCCGCGGGCCGCGTTGATCGCCTGGTAGACGCGCTTCACCTCGGCGGCCTTGCCGGTGTGTCCGCGGTCGGCGGTGACGATGCCGTCCGCGACGAAGGCGCCGTCGTTGGGGTTGTCGCCCCAGTCGCCGCCGTAGGCGAGGAACGTCCTGTCCTTGGGCCGTTTCGTCGAGGTCTTCACGGTCGCGGCGTCGAACCAGAACCGCACGCCGTCGTCACCGGGGCCGCGGCCGTCCGAGGCCAGTTCGGCGGCTTTGAGGGCGCGGGCGTAGACGCGGGCGCGGCGAATGGTGCCGCTGAACTCCCGGGTCTGGGCGTCGGCGTCCGTGGCGAGCGCGAGGGGCGCGGTGTTGCTGCTGGGCCGCCGGGTGGTGGTGCGGGTCGCCCTCGCCGCGCCGTCGACGTACAGGGTCAGCGTCCCGGCGTCCGCGTCGAAGACCCCCGCGACGTGGTGCTCCCGGCCGGTCCAGTCGTCGGGCACGGCCCAGCTCGCGGTGATCCACTGGCCGTCGGAGTGGATGAAGAACTCCAGTTTCCGGTCGGTCTGCTTCAGCGCGTACTGGGTGTCGCCCTTGGCGAGGATGGGCTGGTGGTAGCCCGTCACGTGCGGGGTGATCCAGGCCTCCAGGGTCAGGGAGCCCGTGAGGTCGAGGCTGTCGTCGCGCTCGAAGACCGTGATGCCGGACAGGCCCTTGTCGCGGTCGAGGGTGCCGCGGGTGGCGAGGATCTCGCCGCGCAGCCCGGCCGGCCCCGACTCGGTCAGCAGGGTGCGGGCGGGGACGGGCGTGTACAGGGACTGGTCGACGAAGTCCCAGATCCAGCCGCCCTGGAGCACGTCGTGGCGACGCACGACGTCCCAGTACTTCTTGAAGTTGCCGGTGGAGTTCCCCATCGAGTGGGCGTACTCGATCATGACGTACGGCCGGGTGTCGGAGGTGTCCTTCGCGCGCTGCTCGACGCGCTGCGGGCTGTCGTACATCTCCGAGCGGATGTCGCTGATCCCGGGGCGGTCGTCTCCCTCGTACTGGATGACGCGGGTGGGGTCGTAGGAGCGGATCCAGTCGTGCATGGCGGTGAAGGTGCTGCCGCCGCCGGCCTCGTTGCCGAGCGACCAGATGACGACCGAGGCGTGGTTCTTGTCGCGGTGGACCATGTTCTGGGCGCGGGCCACACAGGCCTCGGTCCAGTCGGGGTGGTCGCCGGGGTACTCGTCGCGGATGCCGTGGGTCTCGAGGTTGGTCTCGTCGACGAGGTAGAGGCCGTACTCGTCGGCGAGTTCGTACCACAGGGGGTTGTTCGGGTAGTGCGAGGTGCGGACGCTGTTCATGTTCATCCGCTTGATGATCCTGATGTCCTCGGCCATGTCCTCGCGGGTGAGCGCGGTGCCCCGGGAGGGGTGCATCTCGTGGCGGTTGGTGCCGCGGAAGGAGACCGGTCTGCCGTTGATCCGCATCAGGCCGTCCTTGAGCGCGAACTCGCGGAAGCCCACCCGGTGGGACAGGGTCTCGATCACCTTGCCCGCCGGGTCCCGCAGGCGCAGCACGGCGGTGTAGAGGTCCGGGTGCTCGGCCGACCACAGCCTGGGCCTCGGCACCGCCTTCGCGGCCCGTACGGTGACGTCCTGGCCGGCGCCGGCCGTGCCGACGTCGGCGGCCTGCTCCAGTGGCCGGGCCCAGACGGCGTGGCCGCGGGCGTCGTAGAGCTGGGTCTCGACGGTGTGGCGTCCGGTGCCGCCGTCACCGTACGCCCGCACGCTCGCGGTGACCGCGAGTTCGGCGGCGGTGTACGTGTCGTTCAGCGGGGTGTCCAGCTTGAAGTCGCGCAGGTGGACGGCCGGGGTGGAGTAGAGGTGGACCGAGCGGAAGATGCCGCTCAGCCGGATCATGTCCTGGTCCTCCAGCCAGTCGCCGTCGGAGTAGCGGTACACCTCCACCGCGATCTGGTTGGTGCCCGGCTCGAGGTGGTCGGTGATGTCGTACTCGGACGGGGTGTAGGAGTCCTCGTCGTAGCCGACGAGTTCGCCGTTGATCCACACGTAATGGGCGGACTTGACGCCCTCGAAGTGGAGGAACGTCCGCCGGCCCGACCAGTCGCGCGGGACGGTGAAGGTGCGCCGGTACTGCCCCACCGGGTTGTAGCGGGTCGGCGCGGCGGGCGGCTGCGGGGCCTCGCCGAGGCCGTTGGGGCCCCCGTAGGGGTAGGTGATGTTCAGGTAGATCGGGAAGTCGTGGCCGTGCGTCTGCCACACCGACGGGACCGGGATGGTGTCCCAGTCGCCGTCGTCCACGTCGGTGCGGTGGAAGTCGGCGTCCCGGTCCTCGGGGCGGTCGGCGTACGCGAACTTCCAGGTGCCGTCCAGGCTCAGCCGGTAGGGCGACCGGGTGCGGTCGCCGGCGAGGGCCGCTCTCACGTCCGCGTACGGCATGAGCGTGGTGTGCGGCGGCTCGGTGCCGAGCCGGAAGACCCCGAAGTCGTTCCACTCCGGGGGCTCGTCGGCAGCCGCCCGCCGGCCGGCCGCGTGCGCGGCGACGGGGGAAGAGGAGAGGGCGAGGGCGCCGAGGACGGCGGCCCCGCCCTCCAGGAGGCGGCGGCGGCTGACGAGCGGGCGGGGCGGGCGGGCCGGGGATTCGGCGGGTGACACGGGCGAGTGCGGCATGACCGTGGCCTTCCATGGGCTTCGGGGGCGGCTCAACGCACGGTGCTGTGAGGGCAGTTGCCATGGAGACGGTTCACAACTGCCGGTGACGCGGCGACTACTGGGTCAGGGCCACACTAGGACTCGAACACAACCGAAGCAATTACCCCGTCGGACTTTGTTGGTTCCTGGTGAACATGGCCGCCTTCGGGACGGACGGTCATGTGAACGGGGCCTTTGAGGCACCCAGGACTGCCCCAAAGGCTCCTGACGGGGACACGATCACCCAGTAACGTCCCCTTGTGAACCTGTGGACTTCCGTCGAGCCCGCGTCCGCGACCGTGGACCCCGGCAGCAGTACCCGCGTACGGCTGAGGGTGCGCAACACCGGCGACGTGGTGGACGAGTACCGGTTCGAGCCGGTCGGGGACGTGGCTCCCTGGACGACGGTCGAACCGCAGACCCTGCGCCTGTATCCCGGCACCACCGGCACCGTGGAGCTGACCTTCGCGCCGCCGCGTACGCCGGACGCGACGGCGGGACCGAACCCGTACGCGGTGCGGATCACGCCGACGGAGCATCCGGACGCGGTGACGGTTCCGGAGGGGAACCTCACGATCACCCCGTTCACCGAGGTGCGGGCGGAGTTGGTGCCCCCGACGGTGAAGGGGCGGTTCAGGGGGCGGCCCAGGCTGGCCGTGGACAACCTCGGCAACACGAAGGTGACGGCGTCGATCGCGGGCAACGACACCGGTGACCACCTGTCGTACGAGATCCGCCCGTCGAACGTGCAGATCGAGCCTGGGCGTGCGGCGTTCGTGGAGACGACGCTCAAACCGAAGCAGGTCATCTGGTTCGGCGCGAAGGAGGAGCGGCCGTACAAGCTGGTGGTGCGGCGTTCCGGGGTCGATCCGACCGACGTCGACGGCACCTATGTGCAGCGCGGGTTCCTGCCGCGCTGGCTGGCGACGTTCCTGGGGATCGCGGTGGCGCTGACCCTCGCGTTCGTCATGATCTGGATCGCCTACAAGCCGCAGGTCCGTACCAGCGCCACCGAACAGGTCCAACAGGCGGGCAGCGCGCTTGCGCCCAGTCCCGGCGTCACCCCGGAGGTCCTTCCCAGCACCGCCGGGTCGGCCCCCGCCCAGGCGCTCCCGGAGCAGCCGCCGGTCACGCGGGAACCGGAGGGCGACGGCGGCGCGGAGGCGCCGGCTCCCGAGAAGCCCGGGAAGCCCCAGCAGCCCGAGAAGGAGACGTCGGGCGGGGGCGGCGAGGAGAAGCCGGACGTCGAGGCGCCGGAGACCGTCGCCCCCGGCACGACCATCTACGGTCACGCGTCGAACCGCTGCATCGAGGTGGCGGGCCACAAGTGGAGGGACGGTGCGCCACTGCAGATCGCGGACTGCAACGGCAAGAACTGGCAGAAGTGGGACTTCCGTCCCGACGGCACGATCCGGTCGTTGGGCCTGTGCATGGACGCGACCTGGGGCGGCACGGCCAACGGAACGGTGGTCCAGGTGGCGGTGTGCAGCGGCAACCCGGCACAGCAGTTCATCCTGGCCGGCCCCCGGGACCTGGTCAACGTGCAGGCCAACAAGTGCGTGGACGTCGTCAACGAGAACACGGGCAACGGCGCCAGGCTCCAGCTCTGGGAGTGCAACGGCCAGGACAACCAGAAGTGGAGCACGCGCTGACGTGCCCGGGGGACGGGGTCGGCGCTCCGTCCCTCAGGCCACGGAGGCCCACTCGACGGTGCGGTCGCACCAGCGGTCGAGGAGGACGCGGTCGTGGCCGACGGCCAGCAACCCCGCGCCGGTCTCGGCACGGTAGTCCTCCACCACCCGGACCAGGGCGGCGGTCGTCGAGGCGTCCAGCATCGCCGTCATCTCGTCGCACACCAGCCAGCGCGGGCGCAGGACGAGGGCGCGGGCGAGGCAGGCGCGCTGCAACTGGCCGTCGCTGACCTCGTGCGGGCGCCTGGTCAGCAGGTCGTCGGTCAGCCCGACGGTGGCGGCCAGTTCGGCGACCCGGTCGGCGACGTCCGTGCGCCGGCCGGTGGCGCGCAGCGGTTCGGCGATCAGGTCGGCGAGCGACAGCCGGGGGTCCGCGGACAGGCGGGCCTGCTGGAAGACGACGCCGAAGGCGGTGCGCTGCTCACGGGGGGCGCGGTGGCGCCAGCGTCGTACGGGGGTGCCGTCGAGTACCAGGGCGCCGGCGTCGGGCCGGTGCAGCAGGGCCGCGACGCGGGCGAGGGTGGACTTGCCGCAGCCGCTCGGCCCGAGCAGCCCGACGGCCTCACCCGGCGCGACGGACAGGGAGACGTCCCGGAACACGGGCGCGTGCGCGGCGTAGCCGGCGGTGACGGTGCGCAGTTCAAGCACGGTCGGCGGCCTCCGTGGGCGTGGCGTGCGGGTGGTGACAGGCGACGGTGCCGGCCAGTGGGGGCAGTACGGCGCAGGCGTCGCTCGCCCGGTCGCAGCGCGCGGCGAAGGCGCAGCCGTCGGGGAGGGCACCGAGTTCGGGCGGCAGGCCGGGGATGGGGGTGAAGGCGCGGTCGGGCAGGGCCTCGAGGAGGCCCCTGCTGTAGGGGTGGCGGGGGCCGGGGGTGCCGAAGAAGTCCGCGGCGTCGGCGAGTTCGACGATCCGGCCCGCGTACATCACGGCGATCCGGTCGGCGACGCGCTCGGCGGCGGCCAGGTCGTGGGTGATCATCAGCAGGGCGCGGCTCTCCCCGTCCGCCGTGTTGTCGACGTGTCGGCGCAACTCGTCGACGGTGTGTTCCACCAGGTGCCGGTCGAGCCCGGTGGTCGGCTCGTCGGCGAGCAGCAGCGGGGCGTCGCCGACGAGGGCGAGGGCGGTGGCGGCACGCTGGGCGAGGCCGCCGGAGAGTTCGTGCGGGTGGTGGTCGAGGTGGTCCACGGGGAACGCGGCGCGCTCGGCGGCGGCCTCCGCGGCCTCGCGCAGGGCCGCGCGGCCGCGGACCCCGGCGAGTTGCGCGACCGTCTCCTCGAGCTGGGATCGGATGGTGCGGACCGGGGTGAGGTGGGCGGCGGGGCTCTGCGGGACGAGGCCGATCAGCCGGCCCCGTACGGTGCGGGCGAAGGTCCGCTCGTCGGCGGCGAGCAGGTCCAGGTCGCCGAGGAGCGCGCCGCCCGCGGTCTGCGCGTTGCCGGGCAGCAGCCCGAGCAGGGCGGAGGCGAGGACGGACTTGCCGCAGCCGCTCTCGCCGATCAGGGCGAGGCATTCGCCGGCCGCCACGTCGAAGTGGGCGTCGGTGACGGCGGCGACGCCCCGCCCGCCCGGCATGCGGAAACGCACCGACAGACCACGCACCGACAGCACGGGGGCTCGCTCGGTCACAGCATCAGCTCCGATCGGCGGCGGGGGTTGATCCGCTCCCGCCAGGCACCCGCGAGTCCGGCGACGGCGAGGGTGGGCACGATGATGAACAGGCCGGGGAAGAGGGTCGGCCACCACTGCCCGGCGAGCAGGGACCCCCGCGCTTCCTGGATCAGGTTGCCGAGGCTCGCCGTGTGGGTGGGCAGCCCCAGCCCGAGGAAGGACAGCGCCGACTCGTGCCACATGGCGTGCGGCACCATCAGTACGGCGGCCAGCGCGGCCTGGGGCAGCACGCCCGGCAGCAGATGCCGTACGGCCACCCGCCACCGGGACGCGCCGCCCAGGACGGCCGCGTCGACGTAGGGACGCGAGCGCAACGACAGCACCTCGGCGCGGACGATGCGGGCGGTCGACAGCCAGTGGGTGAGCGCGACGGAGACCACCACCGGCCAGACGCCCGGACGGAACATGGCGACGACGAAGATGCCCAGCAGCAGGTGGGGCACGGAGGCGATGGTGTCGACGGCCCGCATCACGACGCGGTCGACCCGGCCGCCCAGCGCCCCGGCGGTGGCACCGACGGCGGTGCCGACGACCGTCGCCGTCAGCGCCGCCGCCACGCCCACGAGCAGGGAGACGCGCAGGCCGTACACGCAGCGCAGCAGCAGGTCCCGGCCGACGTCGTCGGTGCCGAACGGGTGCTCGCGGCTGGGCGCTCGCAGCTTGGCGGCGAGGTCGACGGCCTGCTGGTCGAGCTGCACGAGCGGAGGTACGAGCAGCACGGCGAGGACCGTCACGGTCAGCAGCACGGCGGAGGTGCGCAGGCGCAGGGTGCGGGTGGAGCGGCGGTCGCCGCCGTGCGAGCGCCAGGCCGGACCGGGTCGCTCCGGGGACCGCGTCTTCTCGGTGGCGGTCTCAGCCATGGACATCACATCTCACTGTGCTTCACCCTCGGGTCGAACAGTCCGTAGAGGAGGTCGGCGAGCAGGTTGCCGACGAGTACGGCGGCGGTGGCGAGGGTGGTCAGGGCGGCCAGCAGCGGGAAGTCGACGGCGGTGGCCGCCTCGACGGTGGCAGCGGCGATGCCGGGCCAGCTGAAGACGCTCTCCACCAGCAGGGCTCCGGTGATGAGTTCCGGCACGCGGGAGCCGATCAGGGTGAGCACCGGCAGCAGCCCCGAGCGCAGGGCGTGCCCGAACAGGACGGTGCCCTCGCCGATGCCGCGGGCCCGCGCGCCGCGCACCGGGTCCTCCGCGAGGGCGTCGCCGACGCCTTGGCGCACGTAGAGGATGAACCAGGGCAGCTGGGAGACCGCGAGGACACCGGCGGGCAGCAGGATGTGACGCGCGAGCTGCCCCGGGGTGACCTGTTCGCTGGCGGTGTCGGTCAGGCCGCCCGCCGGCAGGAGGTCCCACTGGAGGGCGAACAGCCACACGGCGAGCAGCGCGATCCAGAAGACCGGCGCGGCCTCCAGGGTGTACGCGAGCGAGGTGACCGCCCGGTCGAGCATCGATCCCGGACGGCGGGCGGCCAGCACACCGAGGAGCGTGCCGGCCGTGACGGCGACGGCGAAGGCGACGGCGCACAGCAGCGCGGACCAGACGAGGCGCTCACCGATCACCTGGGTCACCGGCTGGCGCAGCACGCCGGAGTGGCCGAGGTCGCCGGTGAGCGCGGAGGTCAGCCAGTTCCACCAGCGGACGACGAAGGACTGGTCCACACCGAGGTTGTCCCGCAGCCGGTCCAGGGTCTCCTGGTCGGCGCCGAGCGCGGCGGTGCCGGCGTACGCCTTGACGGGGTCGAAGGGGGAGGCGGCGGCGATGGCGAAGACGCCGAACGTGACGACGAGGACGGCGGGGACGGCGAACAGCGCCCGCCGTCCGGCCAGCCGTGCCATCGCTCCCCAGGGCAGCCGCCGGGGGGAACGGGACCGGGTCATCGCTTCGGCTGCCAGTCCTCGATGTTCCACCAGGGACCGCTGGCGAATCCGTGCTCGTGCGGCTCCAGTTGCGTGGTCAGCCCGTCCCAGCGGTCGGCGAGGACGTAGAGGTGGTCGATGTGGGTGAGGAAGGTGTAGCCGGGGTTGTCGACCAGGGCCTGCTGGATCTCGTCGTAGGCGGCCGCGCGCCTCTTCGGGTCCTGGCTGCGGCGTCCGGTGTCGAGCGCCTCGTCCACCACGGGGTTGGCGTAGTGGGCCATGTTGTTGAAGCCGTCGCCGGCGAGCGAGGAGTGCAGCAGGGTGTAGAGGCCGAAGTCGGGGTCGCCGACGCTGCCGAGGCCCGCGAGGACCGCGTCGCGCCCCATGCGCGGCTCGATGACCTCCCAGGTGGCGCCCTCCACCTTCACCTCGATGCCGGCCTTCTTGGCGTCGGAGGCGTAGGCGAGCGCGTGGTCCTGGCGGACCTTGTCGCCGGAGGGGTAGTACAGCGTGAAGGAGGCCCGCTGTCCGTCCTTGGCACGGACGCCGCCGGCGCCGGGCTTCCAGCCCGCCTCGTCCAGGATCCGCCCGGCCCCGGCGAGGTCGTGCGGGCGCTCGACGGCGCGCCGGTACCAGGGGTCGTCGACCGGCAGTGGCCCGTACGCCGGGCGGCCGGCGCCGTCGAGGATCTTGTCGACCATGGCCTGGCGGTCGACGGCGGCGTCCAGGGCCCGCCGGATCGCGCGGTCGCCGGTGACCTTGCCCGCGGTGGGCAGGGTGACGGCCCGGAAGTCGTAGGACCTGGCCTCGTAGGTGCGACGGCCCTCGTCCTTCGCGAAGGTGGCGGCGAGGTTGGGCGGCAGGACGGCGCCGTCGAGGTCGCCGGAGCGCAGCCGGGTGGCGCGTACGTTGTCGTCGGCGATGACCGCCATGGTGAACGACTTCACCGTGGGCCTGCCGCCCCAGTAGTGCGGGTTGGCCTTGAAGGTGAGTTTCTCTCCCTTGCTCCAGTTCGTGAGGACGTACGGACCGGTGCCGACGGGCCTGGTGTTGAAGTCGCCGGTGTTGGGGTCCTGCCCGCCCGCGACGTGCTCGGGGACGATGGGCAGCACCGTGCGGGCGGCGAAGGCCGCGTAGGGGTACTTGAGCCTGAAGACGACGGTGTCGTCGCCGTCGGCGCGGACGTCCTCGATGGCGTCGAGTTCACTGCGGGCGGTGTTGTTGGTCTTCGCGTCGAGGACGGTCCGGTACGTGTAGACCACGTCCTGGGCCGTCAGTGGCTCGCCGTCGCTGAACTTCACGCCGTCGCGCAGGGTGTACGTGTACGTCCGTCCGTCGGCGGCGACCTCGGGCAGCGCGGTGGCGAGCGCGGGTTTCAGCCTCAGGTCGGTGTCGCGGGCGAGCAGTCCGTCGAAGATCTTGGAGTTGCCGTCCTTGCCGTAGCCGAGCAGCGGGCTGAGGGTGTCCGGCTCGGAACCCACCCCGATCACGACGGACTCGGCCGCCTTGGCGCCCCCGCCCGTTCCGCCGTCCCCGGGGGCGGAGCAGGCGCCGACGCCGACGACAAACGCCGCCGCCGCGGCGGCACTTCGTATCCGACGGCATGCCGCCCGACGGGTTGCCATGTCTCCCCCACGCTTGTTGTCGATGCGGAGTTATTGCACATCAGTTGCAATTGAAACGTCAAGGCCAGGTGGCCGGAGGAAGACGGCCTTCGGCTGCGTCGACGCGTCGAACGGCAGGGCGCGCCGGCGCTAGACTCCGAGTCATTCATGCTCATGCCACGGGCAGTGACGCACGGCGGGGGGACGAGTACGTGTCGGCGAGCGGGGCGGATATTCAGCCGCTGGAAGAGGACGACCCGGAACGGCTGGGGAACTTTCCCCTGATCGGTCGGCTGGGTGCGGGCGGCATGGGGCGCGTCTACCTCGGGCGCTCACTCGGGGACGGCTCGCTGGTGGCCGTCAAGACCCTCTTGGCGGAGGGTGAGATCAGCCCCACCGACCGCAGGCGCTTCGCCCGCGAGGTGAAGGTGGCCCGACGCGTCCAGGGGTTGCGCACCGCACGGGTCCTGGGAGCGGACGCCGAGGCGGAACGGCCGTGGATGGCCACCGAGTACGTCCCCGCTCCCTCTCTGGCGGAACTGGTGCACCGCGCCGGGCCGTTGAACGGAGCCGCGGCACGATGGGTGACGCGCGGGGCCCTGGAGGCGGTGGCGGAGTTGCACGGCAGCGGCATCGTGCACCGGGACGTGAAGCCGCAGAACCTGCTGCTGCCCCTCGGCGGCCCCCGGTTGATCGACTTCGGGATCTCGCACGCGGCGGATCTGACGCGCACCCAACTCACCCTGGGTACGGTGGCGTTCACCTCGCCCGAGCAGGCGCGGGGCGAGCCGTCCACCGCCGCGTCCGACATCTACTCGCTCGGCGCCACCCTGTTCCACCTCGCCGTCGGCCGAGCCCCGTATCCGCCCGACATCGAGATGCTGCCGCTGCTGACGTACGTCGCTGAGGCACAGGTCGATCTGACGGGACTGCCCGACGATCTCAGCTCGGTGGTCCGGGAGTGCCTGGCCCTGGACCCGGGCGCCCGGCCGCAGGTCACGGAACTGCTGGAGCGTTTCACCTTCGACCTGGCCGAGATGCCGACGGCACCGGAAGCCGGCGGCTGGCTGCCCGCGCCCTGGACGCGGATCATCGAAGGTCACGCACGTCAGGGCCGCGAACTGGCCGCCGATCCCCGCGCCGCCCTGTGGGTGGGCGACGACAAGGACACCGTGCGCCTGGCCGACGGCGGCCACACCATGGCCACCCGGCCGCTTCCCGCCCCGGCCCCGGCCCCGGCCCCGACCGCCGTACTCCCGGACGAGGACGCTCCCTGGGCCGCCACCACCGGCCCGGGTGACCCGACCGACGAAGAGTCCCCGGAGGAGGGCGACGCCCCCACGAAGCGACGCCCCGGTGCGGGCGAACGCTTCTTCGTGCGCTCGGTGCAGGGCGTGATGGCCACCGTGCTGCTGGCGATCATCGGTGTGTTGGGGTACGCCTACCTCAAGTACGGGCAGGACGATCAGTCGGACAAGAGTGGTGGCGCCTTCGACGCGATCGGCGTGGGCGCCTGCGTGCCCCTCGACCTCGACCCCGGTGGACGGTGGCTGCCCGGCACACCGACGCAGACCAACTGCACCATGCGGGACGCGCGCTGGCGTGTGGCCGCCATGGACCGGGACGGGCTCGTGGACCGCTGCGGCGGCCCGTACGGCGCGGTGACCTGGATGCGGACCAGCTCGTCGGGCACGGCAAGTCTCTGCCTCGAACGGGTCTTCCACCAGGGAGAGTGCGTACTGGGTGCCGAGCCCCTCGCCGAAGGCGTCGTCGAGGTGACGCCGCTGGTCAATGACCCCGTCTTCGCCACCACGGTGAACTGCTCGGACTCCGCACCGGCCGGGCGAGGGGTGCTGCGCGTCGTCGCGTACGGCCCCTCCGACGCGGGCTGCCCGGCGCAGACGCCCGTGCACTACAAGTTTCCGGAGCGGGGGCGGCTGCTGTGCCTGGCACCGGCGTGAACCTGGGCCCGCTGCACCGGTCCGACCCCGCCTTCCTCGGTCCGTACCGGCTCCTCGGGCGCCTCGCGGCGGGCGGCATGGGCCGGGTCTACCTCGCGGCCCGGCCCGACGGCGGTGGGCTCGCCGCGGTCAAGACGCTGCTCGCGGAGGGCACGGTGACCGAGGCGGACCGGGTGCGCTTCGCCCGCGAGGTCACGGTGGCGCAGCGGGTGGCCGCGGCGCACACCGCCCGCGTCCTCGACGCGGATCCCCACGCCGCCCGGCCGTGGCTGGCCACGGAGTACGTCGCGGCCCCCTCACTGGGCGAACTCGTCGCGCGCCGCGGACCCGCCGACCCCGCGGCCGTCACCCGGATCGCCCGTGACTGCGCCACGGCCCTGGACGCCCTGCACGCCGCGGGAGTGGTGCACCGCGACCTGAAGCCGCAGAACATCCTGCTGTCGTCCGACGGAGTGCGGCTCATCGACTTCGGCATCTCGCACGCCACCGACCTCACCCGCACCAAGGTGACGCTCGGAACCATCGCCTACATCGCGCCCGAACAGGCCCGAGGGGAGCCGGCCACACCGGCGGGCGACATGTACGCCCTCGGCGTCACCCTCTGCACCCTGGCCACGGGCAGGCCCCCGTACGCGGAGATCGGCGACCCCGTGCGCCTGCTGGCGCTGGTCTCACGCGGAAAGGTCGACCTGGACGGCGTCCCCGACTCCCTGCTCCCGGTCGTACGGGCGTGTCTGGAACTCGATCCGGCACATCGTCCGGGCCCCGCCGATCTGCGCGCCCTCGCCGAGGAACGCGCGGCCGTCCCCTGGCCGCCCGGCCCGGACACGTCCCACCTCCCGGACGGCTGGGCCGCGCTCGTCTCCGACTACTGGTACCAGGGTCGGGACCTCGAGCGGCAGGTCCGCGCGGAGGCCCGGCCGACCACGGACCCCACGCCCGCACGCCGCGTCGCCGGGTTGACCCCGCGGGGCTGGAAGGCCGCGGGCACCTTCGTCTCCAGCCTCGGGGCGCTGATCCTCGTCGGCCTCGGAGGGCTGCTGGTGATCATCACCATCGTCGCCGTCGTGATCGCGGTCGTCGCCGGATAGCTCCCGGTCGAGGGTTCCGGCCGGTCGAGGCGGCCGGTCGGCCGGTCGGGGGTTCCGGTCGGCCGGTCGGGGGTCCCGGTCGGTCGGGGTCAGTCGAGGTGCCGGGCGAACGCCTCGTAGGCCCGGTCGTCGAAGAGGACGAACCGCACTTCTTCGACCGCCGTCGGCGTGTTCCGTACCGTCTCCACCGCGATCCGGGCCGCGTCGTCCATCGGCCACCGGTACACGCCGGTGGAGATCGCCGGGAACGCGACCGTCCGGGCACTCAGCTCGTCGGCCACGCGAAGCGACTCGCGGTAGCAGGAGGCGAGGAGCGACGGATCACCACCCGACACGTGATACACGGGGCCCACCGTGTGGATCACCCAGCGCGCGTCCAGGTCGCCCGCGGTGGTGGCGACCGCCCGGCCGGTGGGGAGGCCCTTGCCGAGGTGGCCGGCGCGGAGTCTGCGGCACTCCGCCAGGATCGCCGGGCCGCCGCGCCGGTGGATGGCACCGTCCACGCCGCCTCCGCCGAGCAGGGAGGAGTTGGCCGCGTTGACGATGGCGTCGGCGCTCTCGCGCGTGATGTCGCCGAGGGAGAGCGTGATGGTGGTCATGTCTGCCTCAGCCTTCGCCAGACGGCCTTCGCCGCGTTGTGCCCCGACATGCCGTGCACTCCGGGACCGGGTGGGGTGGCCGACGAGCAGATGAAGACGGCCGGGTGCGGGGTGGCGTACGGGAACAGGGACAGCTTGGGCCGCAGCAGGAGCTGGAGGCCGGAGACCGCACCGGAGGCGATGTCGCCGCCGACGTAGTTGGCGTTGCGGGCGGCGAGCTCGGGCGGACCGGCGGTGGCGCGGGCGAGGACGCGGTCGCGGAAGCCGGGGGCGAAGCGCTCCAGTTGGCGTTCTATGGCGTCGGTGAGATCGCCGGTCCAGCCGTTGGGGACGTGTCCGTACGCCCAGAAGACGTGCCGGCCGGCCGGGGCCCGGGTGGGGTCGGCGACGCTGGGCTGCACGGTGATGAGGAACGGCGCCTCGGGGGCGCGGCCCTCGCGGGAGGCCGCGTTCAGCGCGGCGCCGATCTCCGCGCTGTCGGCGCCGATCTGCACGGTGCCCGCGGTGCGGGGTTCTCGCGCGGTCCACGGGACCGGACCGTCCAGCGCGTAGTCGATCTTGAAGACACCGGGTCCGTAGCGGTAGTTGTCGTAGTGGCTGCCGAGGCCGGCGATGCGGGCCAGGGCCGTGGGCGAGGTGTCGAAGACGTAGGCGCGCGCGGGCGGCAGGTCGTCGAGGCGTTTGACCTCGTAGTCGGTGTGGACGGTGCCGCCGAGGTCCTTCAGGTACGCGGTGAGGGCGTCCGAGATGGCCTGGGAGCCGCCGCGGGCCACGGGCCAGCCGCGGGCGTGCGCGGCGAGGGCGAAGACCAGGCCGATGGCCCCGGTGGCGAAGCCGCCGAGCGGTGCCATGACGTGCGCGACGAGGCCGGCGAAGAGGGTCTTGGCCTTCTCGTCGCGGAAGCGGCGCATCAGCCAGGTCGACGGGGGCAGGCCCACCAGTCCGAAACGGGCGAGGGTCACCGGGTCGCGGGGCAGCGCGCTGAGCGGCAGGGACATGAAGTCACGGGCCAGGGTGTCCCACCGGGGAAGGAAGCGCTCGACCAGCCTGCGGTACGTGCCCGCGTCGCGCGGCCCGAACGAGGCGGCCGTCTCGCCGACCGACCGGGCCAGCACGGCGGCCGAGCCGTCGGGGAAGGGGTGCGCCATGGGCAGCCCGGCGTGCAGCCACTGAAGTCCGTACCGCTCCAGGGGAAGGGCGCGGAACGCGGGTGAGTTGATCGCGAGCGGGTGCGCGGCGGAGCACGGATCGTGCCGGAAGCCCGGCAGGGTCAGCTCCTCCGTGCGCGCCCCGCCTCCGACGGTCTCCCGGGCCTCGAACACGGCGACCGAGAAGCCGCGGCGGGCCAGCTCCACGGCGGCGGTCAGTCCGTTCGGCCCCGCCCCCACCACGACCGCATCGAGCATCGACGGCACAGTCGGACCCCTTCGTCAGCCGGTGGCCACTGGGCTTCAGGATATGCCCGGGGTCCGACAGCCCGCGGTCGCGGGGCCCGGTCGCACGGGGCCGGTGGGCCCGGCTGCACGGGGCCGGTGGGGTATCAGGCTTCGCCCGACAGCAGTGCCACCACCCGGCGGGCCGTGGCCGCGTCGCGGGCCGCGGTGAACGGCAGGTCGTTGTCGCCCGTGATGCGGAAGGGCTCACCCGTACGGGTCAGGTGGGTACCGCCCGCCTCCTCGACCAGGAGGAGCCCCGCGGCGTGGTCCCAGGCGGCCTCCCAGGAGAAAGCCGTGGCGTCCGCCTCGCCGCGGGCGACGGCGAGGTACTCCAGGCCGGCCGAGCCGCAGGCGCGCGGTGCCACGCCGGGGGTGCGCAGGCAGAGCAGGGCGCGCTTCTGCTCGTCCGTCGTGTAGTCCGGGTGGGACGTGGCGACCCGCAGGTCGCGGCCGGGCTCGGGCGGGCCGGCGTACAGCCGCTCGCCGTCCAGGAAGGCGCCCCGGCCCCGTACCGCCGTGGCGAGTTGGTCACGGGCGGGGGCGTACGTCCAGGAGGCGTGCACGACTCCGTGCCGGGCGAGCGCGACCAGCGTGCAGAAACCCGGGTCGCCGTGCACGAACTGCCGCGTCCCGTCGACGGGATCGACGATCCAGACCGGCGCCTCGCCCCGTATCGCCTCGTACGACGGGGGGTTGGCGTGCACGGCCTCCTCGCCGACCACGACCGAGCCGGGCAGCAGGGCGACCAGGGCCTCGGTGAGGTACTGCTCGGCCTTGCGGTCGGCGTCGGTCACCAGGTCGTGCGGGCCTGACTTCTGGTCGACCTCGTGTGCCGCGAGCCGTCGCCAGCGCGGCATGATCTCCTGGGCGGCCGCCTTGCGGACGGCCTCCTCCACGTCGTCGGCGTGCCGGGCGAGAAACTCGTCGATGGTTTCGTTGTCCTCGATCATGAGTCCATGAGAGCACGCCCCCCTGACAATCCCCACCCGGGTGGTGTACTCCGGGTGGAACAGGCGTGAACACGAGGTTCTCGGGGTCGGCGGCCACGCGGCCCCGGGGTCAGCGGCCGACCGCGTACCCCTGCATGCCGCGCGGGTTGGCCGCCGCCGACAGTACGCCCGTCCCCGGGTCCCTCGCGACGGCGCACAGCCGCCCCTCCGACCACGCCCCGCCGACCGTCACGTCGTGTCCGCGGCGACGCAGCTCCTCGACCACCTCCCCCTGCATGCGGGACTCCACGGTGACGCTGCCGGCCCGCATGCCGCGCGGGAAGAAGGAACCGGGAAAGCTGTCATTGTGCCAGTTCGGGGCGTCGATCGCGCCCTGGAGGTCGAGGCCGCCGCGCACGCGCGCACGGAGCGCGACCGCCAGAAAGAAGTGCAGCTGCCACTGGTCCTGCTGGTCACCGCCGGGCGTGCCGAAGGCCATGACGGGCACGCCGTCGCGCAGGGCGATGGAGGGGGTGAGCGTGGTGCGCGGCCGACGCCCCGGGGTGAGCGAGTTCGGCAGGCCCTCCTCCAGCCAGGTCATCTGCAGCCGGTGCCGAGCGGGAAGCCCAGTTCGGGGACGACGGGGTTGGACTGGAGCCAGCCGCCGCTGGGCGTGGCCGAGACCATGTTGCCCCAGCGGTCCACGATGTCGAGGTGGCAGGTGTCGCCGCGGGTGCCGCCGTCGGCGGCGACCTCCGGTTCGCCCGGCACCGGCGACGTCGGGCCCTTGGCGACCGTCGGCTCGCCGATCCCGAGCGCGTCGAAGCCCTCTCCCTCCACGGCCGCCACGCGCGCGTGGGCGCTGAGCCGCGGAGTGCGCCCGCCCGGGCTCCCGGGCCGCACGTCGAAGGACGCCTTGTCGCCGACGAGCTCCCGCCGCGCCGCGTTGTACTCGGCCGAGAGCAGGTCGTCGAGCGGCACCCGGGCCGCGCCGTCCGCGTCCCCGTACCAGGCCTCCCGGTCGGCCATGGCGAGCTTGCAGCCCTCGACCAGCAGGTGGACGTAGTCGGCGGAGCCGTGGGCGGGCAGCTCGGGCGGGAGCAGCGCGAGCTGCTGGAGCAGGACGGGGCCCTGGCTCCACGGGCCCGCCTTGCACACGGTCCAGCCGTTCCAGTCGTAGGTCGCCGGAGCCTCGTAGGACGCGGACCAGCCGGCGAGGTCGGCGGCGGTCAGGGTGCCGGTGTGGTGCTCACCGCTGGTGTCCAGGGTGGGCCGGCCGGCCTGCCGGACCAGGGCCTCGGCGACGAATCCGGCGCGCCACACCTCCCGGGCCGCCTCTATCTCCGCCTCCCGGCCCCCCGCCCCGGCGACCTCGGCGAGCAGCCGCTGCCAGGTGGCGGCGAGGGCGGGGTTGCGGAAGAGCTCTCCGGGGCGGGGCGGGCGGCCGGCAGGCAGGTAGACCTCGGCCGAGGACGTCCACTCCGTCTCGAACAGCTCCCGCACGGTCTCGACGGTCTCCGTGACGCGCTCCACGGGCGCGTGCCCGTGCGCGGCGTAGCCGATGGCGTACTTCAGCACGTCGGCGAGGTGCTTGGTCCCGTGGTCGCGCAGCAGGAGCATCCAGGCGTCGAAGGCTCCGGGCACGGCGGCGGCGAGCGGCCCGGTGCCGGGGACGAGCTCCAGACCGAGACCCGTGTAGTGCGCGACCGTCGCCCCGGCCGGTGCCACCCCCTGCCCGCACAGCACCCGTACCTCGCCGCCCGCCGGCGCGAGCAGGATCGGCACCTCCCCGGCGGGCCCGTTGAGGTGCGGCTCCACGACGTGCAGCACGAAGGCTCCGGCCACGGCGGCGTCGTAGGCGTTGCCCCCGTCCTCCAGGACCGCCATGGCGGACTGCGAGGCGAGCCAGTGGGTGGAGGACACCATGCCGAAGGTGCCCTGGAGGGTGGGACGGGTGGTGAACATAGGGCCTCTCACCTCGCTGTTTACGTGTACCGGCCCGGACGACGACGGGCGCTCAGGACGGGTCCTGGGGAGAACCCGGGGAGTCTGTGCCAGGCGTCTCCGTCTCCCGCTCCCCCGGAAGGCTATCGATCACCCTGCCCCGCTCCGATCTGCGCATGCACGCCCCGTGCCGTCACCGCGTCCTCGTCGACATCCTCACGGGCGGGCTCCAGCGTCGCGGCTCGTGATGGGGTTCATCGTCGGGGCGCCTTCACACGGCGTCAATATGTCTTCATAAATAATGACGAGCGGCAGACTCGTAGACCCCAGCGGGAGAAGATCGTCGAGGAACGGCATCGACCCGTACGTCAGGGAGCGGACGCACTGGAATCTGCTCGACGCCGACGTGATCCGCTGGCGGATGGAAACGGGCGACGGCACCCAGTTGCTGCGCGACCTCGCCGACGTACGCTCCGTCGTCGAGCCCGCCGCGGCACACCGGGCCTCCCTGCACCACGGTGACGCCGATCTGGCCGCCCTGGAGAGCGCCCTCGACGCCATGCGCAGAGCCCAGGTGGACTCCACCGCGGCCGCCGAAGCGGACGCGGCCTTCCACCGGGCACTGCTGGCCGCCACCGGCAACGAGATGCTCCACAGGATGGACCTGGAGCCCGGCCTCAGGGAACGCGACCGCATGGTCCACGCGCACACCGACGCCGACGACCCCGTCCCCAGCCACCGTGCCGTCCTCGACGCCGTCCGGGACCGGGACCCGGCACGCGCCGAGCTCGCCATGCTGGACCTGCTGGCCAAGGCCGCCGAAGACCTCGACCACCTCACCACCGCTCAGGACGGCGCACCACGCCCCTGAGTCGTCAGCCCGGGCCGGGCCGGCGTCAGCCGTGTCGGTCCGCTTCCGTCAGGTCGACGGGGATGCTCAGACCTTGCGCGCTGCCCGGCCGCCTCGGCCGGGCTCGCGGGCCTGCCGGGCCGGTCAGCCGTAGCCTCTTCGCGGTTGAGGGTGCGGCGCCGAGAACAAGGAGCTGTGGAACGGTCGGATGTGCGGCGTCAGGAGGGGCGAGCGTCGTAGTTCTCGCGGTGCGCGAGGACCTCGCCCATGTGCGTCTGCGCCCAGTTCCTGAGCCCGCGCGTCATGTGGTGGAGCGAGAGACCCAGGTCGGTCAGCTCGTAGGAGACGGTGACGGGGACGGTCGGCGTCACGGCACGGGTGAGCAGGCCATCGCGCTCCAGCGACCGTAGCGTCTGGGTCAGCATCTTCTGGCTGACCCCGGCCAGAAGCCGGGCGATCTCGGAGTACCGCATCGCCTTCGGCGGGTCTGGGTGTGCCGCACCGGGCCGGCCAGGGCCGTTGTCGCCGCCCAGCGCACACAGGACGAGGACGACCCACTTGTCCGAGATCCGGTCGAGCAGCTGCCGGCTGGGGCACCCCGCCAGAAACGCGTTGTACTCCACCTTGGCCTGAGCCCTCTTCTGGGCCGCCTTCATCGTCGTCACTGATCGCACCTCTCACCGATGGGTGGGTTACGCACTTCTGAGTGCCTACTTCCTGACGGGAAGTTTCTCTCCCATGCTGATGCAGGAAGACAGCAGGCGCCACCCCCCAAGGGGCACGACGAAAGGCAGCAAGATGAGCACACCCGCCCTCTCCCTTCCCGGCGGCACCCGGGAGCTGGGGGACCTGACCGTCACCCGGTTCGGCTACGGCGCCATGCAACTGGCCGGCCCGTGGGTCATGGGGCCGCCCGCCGATCGCGAGGGGGCCCTCGCCGTTCTGCGTGAGGCGGTCGACCTCGGCATCACCCACATCGACACCAGCGACGCCTACGGGCCCCGCGTCACCAACGAGTTGATCCGCGAGGCACTGCATCCCTATACCGAGTCGCTGCACATCGTGACCAAGGTGGGCGCGACCCGCGACGAACAGGGCGGCTGGCCCCCGGCCCGGCGACCCGAGGATCTGCGCCGCCAGGTCCACGACAACCTCACCTCCCTCCGGCTCGACGTACTCGACCTGGTCAACCTCCGACTCGGCAACGCCGAGGGCCCCCAACCCGGCTCGGTCGCCGAGGCGTTCGGGGCGCTCGTCGAACTGCAGCAGCAGGGCCTGATCCGCCACCTCGGGGTCAGCAACGCCACCGAGGAGCAGGTCACCGAGGCCCAGAGCATCGCGCCGATCGTGTGCGTGCAGAACATGTACAACCTCGCCCACCGCCACGACGACAAGCTCATCGACCGGCTCGCCACCGACGACGTCGCGTACGTGCCCTTCTTCCCCCTCGGGGGCTTCACCCCGCTCCAGTCCTCGGCGCTCTCGGCGGTCGCCGCCCGACTGGAGGCCACACCGATGTCCGTCGCACTGGCCTGGCTGCTGCAGCGATCACCGAACATCCTGCTCATCCCCGGCACCTCATCGACGGCACACCTGCGCGAGAACGTCGTCGGCGCGGGACTCCCCCTCTCTCCCGAGGACTTGACCGAGCTGGACGGCATCAGCCGCTGACCTCCCCAGAGGTGAACGGCCGGCGTTCGTGTCGCTCGCGGTCGGGTGAACCCTATGTACGAACTCCGTTTCCCCGTTGTATGACTTCCCCGTATGTGATGCCGGAGATCGTGAACGCGGCGGGCGTGGTTCCGTGCGCCCACTGCCGTTTCACCCCGAGGCCGCACGCTTCGGGCTTCCGACCGACAACGTTGTTCACGAGGCATGGACAACGTTGTCGGGAGGACGCCGGCCGGATCGTGCGCGTGTCCCGCGACGCTGGAGAGGTTCCGTGCCCGTGATACCTGGAAGATCCACAAGACCGACACGGTCGGCCGGACCCCGAGCCCTGCGCGCCACGGTCGCCGCCGTGCTCGCCGGGGCGCTCGGCCTTGCCGTGTTGACGGGCGGCGGCACCGCCGCGGCCGTGCCCGTCACGGCGACGTCCGCGGGGACGTCCGGTGCAACGGACTACACGAAGCTCGTCGATCCGTTCGTGTCGACCGCCGGTGACGACGGCAACGACCTGCCCGGTGCCCAGGCGCCGCACAGCCTGGCCAAGGTCAACCCGATGACCACGCCGGGCCGCAACCACTCCGGGTACGACTACAACGAGGACCACATCGCAGGTTTCACCGCCACGAACCTCGACGGCGTGGGCGGTTCGGGCGGCGGCGGCGACCTGCTGGTCGTCCCGACGTCCGTGCGGTACGACAGCCGGCCGGCCACCAGCACGTACGCGCACCCGTACAGCCACGACGACGAGACCGCGACGCCCGGCTACTACCGGGTGGGACTCGGGGCCCTCTCCGGGACCGGGACGTCGGTGACACGGGCCCCCGGGACCATCGACGCCGAGACGACCGCGACGACGCGCACGGCGCTCGAACGGTACAGCTTCCCCGCCGGATCGCAGCCCCAGCTCGTCCTCGACCTCGCGAACAACTTCACGAGCCGCACCCGCGCGACGATGGACGTGAAGAAGCTGGCGGACGGGACCACCGCGGTCAGCGGGCTGGTCGCGGGCTCGTTCAACGGCGCCTCGTACCGGCTGTACTACCACGCCACCACGAACGTCCCCGTGACCTCCCTGCGAAGCTGGGGCGACGACGGCAGGCTGAGCGACGCGACCTCCCAGGACGGCACCGACACCGGCGCCGTCCTCGGGTTCGACCAGGCCGACGGTGACGACATCGAACTGCGTGTCACGCTGTCGCCGATCAGCGCGGAACAGGCCGCTACCGACCAGCGCAACGAGGTGGCGGGCCGCACGTTCGACGAGGTGCGCGCGCAGACGAAGGCGGACTGGAACAGCACGCTCGGCGCCGTCGCCGTGGAGGCCTCCAGGAAGGCCGACCCGGACTCGACCCTCACCAAGCAGTTCTACACGCACCTGTACCGCATGTACGCGCTGCCGGTGAACGCCACGAGCACCAGCGGAACCTACCGCGGCGTCGACGGCGCGGTGCACAAGGCGAACGGCTTCACCTACTACGACGGCTGGTCCACGTGGGACGACTTCCGCAAGTACTCCGTCGAGGCCTACATCGACCCGGCCACCTACCGGGACATGGTGCAGTCCGCCGTCATCCTCTTCGCCGACGCGCACGCCTCCGGCAAGAGCCTCGGCAGCCTCACCCACTCGGTCCCGACCGTGCGCTGGGAACGCTCGGCCGTGGTGATCGCCGACGCCCTGTCGAAGGGGTTCCGGAACTTCGACCGGCTCGACGAGGCGTACCCGGCGCTGAAGTCGTACACCGGCCACTACACGGGGACGCAGCTGCGGCAGGGCTACATCGCGGGTGACCCCGGTACGACGGTCCAGCGCGGCTACGACCAGTGGGCGCTCTCCGTCATCGCCGACGCGCTCGGCGAGGACGCGGACGCGAAGAAGCTGCGCGAGCAGGCGACCATGGCGATCGACAACCTGGTCAAGCCCGGCGCCTGGACCGCGGCCGACGGCACCGAGGTCGGTCTGCTCACCCCGCGCGACGGCGACGGCGACTGGCAGAAGGCCGACTACGAGAAGTTCGAGGAGGCCAAGCTCTACCAGGGCACCCTCTGGCAGTACCACTGGTACGACGCGTACGACATGGGCGGCCTCATCGAGGCCATGGGCGGCGAGAAGGCCGGCCGGGCCGCGATCAGGCACATGTTCGGCGAGGACTCCGACGCCGACGACGGCTCGACCATGCTGCACTCCAACGCGAACGAGATCGACCTCCAGGCCCCCTACCTCTTCAACTACGTCGGTGAGCCGAGCCTGACGCAGAAGTGGGTGCGGGCCATCTACACCGGCGAGACCTGGAACCGTTACATCGCGACGGGTTCCACGGGCGAAGCGCCCAGCTCCGGCGGCGAGTTCAGGCCGCCGGTGAGGACCAAGGTCTACGAGCTCGCCCCGGACGGCTTCCTGCCGACCATGGACAACGACGCCGGCACCATGTCGACCATGTTCGTCGCCGCCGCCCTCGGGCTGTTCCCGGTGACCGCGGGCTCCAGCCAGTTCCAGATCGGCAGCCCGTTCTTCGACTCGACGACGATCCGCTACGCCAACGGCGCCCGGTTCACGGTGCGGGCCGACGGGGTGTCGCCGAGCGACTACTACGTGCAGCGCGCGACGCTCAACGGCAAGCGGTTCACGAACACGTGGCTCGACTACTCGCAGATCATCGGCGGCGGGACCCTGAAGTTCGGCATGGGTGCGAAGCCGTCGTCCTGGGGCGCCGGCACCGAGCCCGCGTACTCGCTGAACACCGACTCGGGCGACGACGGCACCGGTGACACCGGGGCGGGCAAGGGCAGGACCGTCGTCTCCGCCCGCCCGGACACCGTCGCCACGGCATCGGACGGCACCGTCGACGGCAGTGTCGAGCTCACCCTGTCCGGGAAGGCGTCGTTCGCCGCCCGCAAGGGGACCAGCCTCACCCGGACCGGCGCGGCCAGCGTGACCGGCCTCCCGGACGGCGTCACGGCGGACCTGCGGGTCACCGGCTCGCGCACGGCGTCGCTGAAGCTCACCGGCACCGCGGAGACCGACGCGCGGTTCGGCATCACCTTCCGCGACCGGGCCTTCGCCCACGGCGTACCGGCCTCGACGGTGAGCGGCACCGGGGTCTCGATGACCGACCCGCTCGTCCTCTCCGCCGCGGCGCCGCACCGTCGGGCCCTCGACGCCCTCGCCGACGAGGCGTCCCTGGTGCGCGAGGGCAACTACTCCGACGGCTCCTACGGCCTGTTCCGGTCGGCGTTGGAACGCGCACGGACCGTCCTCGCGGACCCCGCCTCGGCGACGGGCACGCTCATGGCCGCGCACGACGCGCTGCAGTCCGCCATCGACGCGCTCACCCTCGACGAGGGCGGATACGCCGTCCTCCAGGCCGAGGACCCCGACCGTATGGAGGGCCCCAGCCTCGTCAAGGAGGCGTACTACTCGGACGGCGACCTCGGCGGCGTCACCGAGGGGTCGTGGGAGCAGTTCACCGGTCTCGACTTCGGCGGGGTCGCCCCGCGCAGCATCTCCGTCCGGTACGCCAACTCGCCGGCCACGACCGCGGAACCGAGCAGCGTCGACATTCACGCCGGAGACGCCGACGGCCCCGTCGTCGGCACCGTCTCCCTGCCCGGGACCGGCGGCTGGCAGTACTACACCACGGTGCGGGCGGCCGTCACCGATCCGGACGCCCTGTTGGACGCGTCGAGCGCGACGTTCGTGTTCCACGCCCCCTCCGGCCGGCAGTGGGTGTCGAACTTCGACTGGTACCAGTTCTCGCCCGAGGCGGCCCCCTCGTCCTCCCCGACCACGACGCTCGCCACGCTGACCACGGCCAACACCGCGGCGACCGGCGGCGGTTCGCTCCCGCTGAAGCTCTCGGGCGGCATCTTCGAGAACGTGACGAACGGGGCGTGGGCCGAGTGGCGGGGCACCGACCTCGGTGACGGCGCCGACACCGTCACCGTCAGCTACGACAAGCCCCGCTCCCGCGCGGCGCCGGACTCGCACATCGAACTGCGCCTGGGTTCGAGGAACGGCCCGACGACCGTCGACATCCCCCTCCCGCACACCGGCTCCGGCTGGGGAACCATCGCCACCACGAGCGTACGGCTCGACCCGGACGTCTTCGACGGCGTCCAGGACGTGTACGCCGCCTTCGTCTCCAGCACCCAGACCGACGCCCAGCCCTACGTCGCCAACGTCCACTCGCTCACCCTGACGCGGGAGGCGGGCGCCCCGGTGGTGTTCGACGCCACGGCGTTCGAGGCCAACAGCGGCGGCGGGCTCAAGAGCGAGAAGGCCACCTGGAGCGACGCGGGTTCCTCCACCAGCCTCGGCGGCACCTACGACGGGGCCTGGCTCGCCTACGGGGACATCGATTTCGGCGACTCCCCGAAGAACACCGTCACGCTCACCTACGTCAACAACTCCGCTCGCTGCGGCACCGGTTCCGCCGTCCAGCTCCATCTGGACTCCTTCGACACCGACAACCCCGGCACCCCGTACGCGACCGTCCCGCTGCCGGTCACGGGCAGCGCGTGGTCGTCAGGAGGGACGACCAGCCTGACCCTGCCGGAGGCGATCACCGGCACGCACTCCGTCCACCTGCGGCTGACGACCCACGCGGACTCCTCGCACCCGTACGTCGCCAACCTCGGACGGATCACCTTCGGCCGCGTCGAGGCGCCCGCCGAGACGGACCTGTCCGCCCTGCGGAAGGCGATCGACCAGTACGAGGGCCTCTCCGGTGACGCGGACCGGTACGGCACGATCGACTTCGGGGTGTTCCGGCGCGAACTCGCCGCCGCCCGCGACCTCGTCGGCGCCGACGACGCGACGCAGGTCGAGGCCGACCTGCGGACCCGGAGCCTCACCCTCGCCGCCAACCAGCTCGTCCCCCTCCCGAGACGGAAGCTGGAGAACCTGGTCACCACCGCGTCCGTCCTCGCCAACGAGCGTTACACGGAGGCCTCCTGGAAGGCGCTCACCGACGCGCTCGCCGCCGCGAAGACCGCCGTCGCGGACGACGTGGCGACGGACAGGACCCTCACGGCGCGGTACGACGCCCTCGACGGCGCCGTGTCCGCTCTCACCACGAAGCGCAGGACGGTGCCGACCGCGCCCGACGCGGTGTCGGCGACCCCGTCCGGCACGAGCGTGAAGGTCGCCTGGTCCGCGCCCGAGGACGACGGCGGCTCGCCGGTCACCGGCTACGAGATCACCCTCAGCGGCGGCCGTCAGGTCGAGATCGCCGATCCGGACAGCCGGAGCACGGTGTTCACCATGCTGGAGGACGGCACGTCGTACACGGCGCGCGTCCGAGCGGTGAACTCGGTCGGGATCTCGGCCCCGAGTGCCGCCACGCGGCCCGCGGTCACCGGCGACAGCCGGCCCCAGGCGCCGACCGTGACGGGTGTGGTCACCGACGGCAAGCGGGTCCGGGTGACCTGGCGCTCCGCCGGCGACGGCGGCTTCCCGGTCGTCGGCCACACCGTGACCCTCGGCGACGGGACCACCGCGCACGTACCCGCCACCACGGACACGGCACTGCTCACGACCGCGAGCAGCGCGAGGACCCACACCGCCACCGTGACCGCGGTCACCCTGGCCGGAACCTCGGACGACTCCGGCGCGACGACCACATCCACGACCACGACCTCCACCACCTCCACCGACACTGACCCGGCGGTCTACGAGCCGTCCCCCTTCCCGGAAGACACGCTCAACGCGACGTACGCGTCGGACGCCTGGCCGACGACCGACGACGGAACCGACTACTTCAACCAGCTCCTCGGTGGTTTCGACGACCTCGGCTCCGGCACCCTCGGCGCCAACAGCGAGGCCCCCGCGGGCAGCCCGCTCGCCGCCGAGAACGACGAGATCACCGTGGGCGTCAACAACGCGGCGACGCCGGCACAGGTCGACCGGGCCGAGGTGGACGCGACGAACAGCGCCACCGTCACGATGGCCGACGGCCTCGGCTCCCGGCTCGGCGCGATCTACCGCGCCGCACTCGACGGAGGCGAACTTCCCAAAACCAGCGCCCTGTTCTCCCGTGTCACCAAGAACCTCGACACCCATGACGCGGCGAAGAACCACTACAAGTACCTGCGCCCGTACGTGCGGCTCGGGTTCGCCGCCGACGGCGGCGACATCTACGAGTCGCCGGACAGCTCGTACAGCGGCCTCGCCACCCAGGGCTCGTACCCGAGCGGCCACACCTACGGCGGCTACGAGGCCGGGACGATCCTCGCCACGCTGCTGCCGGAGCTGGCACCGTCGATCCTCGCGCGCACCTCGGAGTACGGGGACAACCGCATCGTCCTCGGGTTCCACTACCCGCTCGACGTCATGGGCGGCCGCATCACCGCCCAGGCCACCGTGGCACACCGCTGGGCGGACCCCGAGTTCGCGAAGCTGCTGACCCAGGCCCACACCGAGATCGAGAACGTGCTGCTGGCGCGGTGCGAGAAGGAGGGCTTCGGCGGCACACTCACGGCCTGCGCGGGCGACCCCTACGCCGGTCTGAGCACAGCACAGAGCGTCGACCTCTACACACAGCGCCTCACCTACGGGTTCTCGCGGGTCGGCAAGGCCGGGCAGGCTCTGGAAGCACCGTCCGACGCGGCGGCGCTGCTGATCACGGCCTTCCCCGACCTCACCGCCGAGCAGCGCACACAGATCCTGGAGCAGACGGCGACGGACTCCGGGTACCCGCTCGACCTCGGGGCCGACGGGCCGAGCTGGCAGCGGATCAACCTGGCGGCGGCGATAGCGGCCGACGTGGTCGTCAACGCCGACGGGTCGGTCACGGTGACCGACTTCGCGGACGCCACGAAGGCCAGTGTCGCCGATGCCTCCGCGATCACCGTCGGGGGCGTTCCGCTCGACGGGTTCGATCCGAACGTGACCACGTACGTCGTGGACTGGCCGAAGCGTGCGAGGATCCCGGCCGTCGGCGCCGTGGCGGCCGGGTCCGGCGCCCGGGTGAAGGTCACCGACGGCAGTTCCACCGTCTCGTCGTCCTCGTCCCGGTTCACCACCCGCACCATCACGGTGACGTCGGCGAGCGGTTCGTTCACCCGGGCCTACACGGTCGGTTTCCAGCGGACGGATCACGATCACCGGTCGGCCGCGGCCGGCGGTGACGGCGCAGTCCGAGGGCCCGGCCGGTGGACCCCTTCCGGCCCCTGGGACGGCGGAGGTGCGGGCACAGGCTCCGGCGGTGGCGCCGTACTCTGGTCGCCGACCCGGGAGTGGGCGGCATCCCGGGGGACACCCTGGGCACAGGGTGCGAGGTGACCGCGCCGGGCTACCGCTGACCCCCCGAAGGCGTACCGCCGCCGTGACGGCACAGCCGCGCACGGCGGCGGCACCTCGCCCCGGGAACACCGTCCTCGCCGTCGCTGTTGCCGCTCCTGAACGGGAACGGAGGCGGATCGGTGCACGGTGAGTACAAGGTCCCCGGCGGCAAGCTGGTCGTCGTGGACGTGGCGGAAGAGGGCGGTGTGCTGCGGCACGTACGCGTGGCGGGCGACTTCTTCCTGGAACCGGACGAGGCGCTGGACGCCGTGAACCGCGCGCTGGAGGGCGCCCCGGCGGACACCGACGCGGCGGGACTCGCCGCGCGGATCGACGCGGCGTTGCCCGAGGGCACCGTGATGTACGGGCTGACCTCGGAGGGCGTCGGCATCGCCGTGCGGCGCGCCCTCGCGCACGCCACGGACTGGACGGACTACGACTGGCAGCTGATCCACGGGGGGCCCGAGTCCCCGGCCCTGCACATGGCGTTGGACGAGGTCCTGACCGCCGAGGTCGCCGCGGGCCGGCGTCCTCCGACGCTGCGGGTGTGGGAGTGGGGTGCCCCGGCGGTCATCATCGGCAGCTTCCAGTCGCTGCGCAACGAGGTGGACGCCGAGGGCGCCGCGCGCCACGGCGTCGAGGTGGTGCGCCGGATCTCCGGCGGCGGCGCCATGTTCGTGGAACCCGGCAACACGATCACCTACTCGCTGTCCGTGCCGGAGGCGCTGGTGCAGGGGCTCTCCTTCCAGGACAGCTACGCGTACCTCGACGACTGGGTGCTGGGCGCCCTCGGCGAGATGGGGATCCGCGCCTGGTACCAGCCGCTGAACGACATCGCCACCGACCAGGGCAAGATCGCGGGCGCCGCGCAGAAGCGCCTGGTCGGCCACGACGGCGGCCCGGGCGCCGTGCTGCACCACGTGACCATGTCGTACGACATCGACGCCGACAAGATGCTCGAGGTGCTGCGCATCGGGCGGGAGAAGCTGTCCGACAAGGGCATCAAGAGCGCGAAGAAGCGGGTGGACCCGCTGCGCCGGCAGACCGGGCTGGCACGCGAGGCCGTGATCGAGCGGATGATCGCCTCCTTCGGCGGCCGGTACGGGCTGACCCGGGGGAAGGTGACCGACGACGAGCTCGCCCGGGCCCGGGAGTTGGCGCGGACCAAGTTCGGCTCACCCGAGTGGACGGCGCGAGTGCCCTGACGGCCGCGCGGCGCCGCCGGTCCCGACGCGTGCGCGGCGCCGCCGACTTCCCGCATGCGCGTCCACCCGGCGGCGCACTCCCCGTCCGGTGGGGGGCCGTTCGCACGGCAGGCCGTGGTTCGCCTGCGTCACCGTGCGGGCACGCACCGAGTTCGCCCTTCCGCCTCACGGTGAGTCATGTGAGACTGGCGTCCCGTCCGCAGTGCGGGCCTCCTCCGCACCGTCCTCACGAGAAGTGCGCCGTGCGTTCTCTTCCCCTGCCGCTCGCCCTGACCGCGCGCCTGGCCCCCGTCGCCGTGCTCGCCACGGCGGGCTGGGCACTGTCGTCCGGCCCCGACTCGTCACCCGCCGCGAAGGACGGGACGCCGCCCGACACCACCGGCCGGTCCGCCTCCGCACCGGCGACACAGGCGGCGACGAAGACGTACGCCGCCGCCCCGGCACCGTGCGGGAGCCTGGCCGGGAAGACGGTCACCTCACTGGTGCCGGGCGCCAAGGCGGCCGGCAAGGAGATCCCGTCGACCGACGCCAAGGCGCGCCGCACCTGTTCCTGGAACGCGCTCAAGGGATACGACTACCGCTGGCTCGACGTCTCCTTCGAGGTGATGGAGTCGGAGGAGGCGGCGCAGAAGTCGTACAAGGAGCGGGTCGCCGACCGGAGCGGCGGAGGCGAGGTCCCCGGGCTCGGCGACGCGGCCTACTCCGTCGTGAACCTCACCACCGAGGACAAGCAGCAGACGCGCGAGGGCACCGTGCTGGTCCGCGCGTCCAACGCCCTGGTGATGATCACGTACAACGGCAGTGACTTCGAGTCCAAGAAGGCACCCAGTACGGACGAGATCAACAAGGGCGCCATCAAGGCGGCCAAGGAAGCGGTGGCCGCCCTGGCGGACGGGCAGGCCTGACACCCGACCCGGCGGACGCCGATCCGGAATGCATAGTTCCGTGACATCCGTCACGTCACTTACTGATCTATGCGGGTACCTTAGTAGAACCTTCCCCGGCGACATATAGGACTTTGTCCGGCTTGCCACGGGCGGGGGCGACGCCGGTACGGGTGGCGGTCCGGGCCTCACGGGAGAGTCGGCGGTTCTGTGCGGACGGCGGCCATCTGACGGGGCGGCAGCGCCGCCCGGACTACCCGAGCGCGTCGGGTCGGCACGCCCGTCCGCCCGGCGCAAGGGTCGCGCAGGTCTACTAAGCGCGGTAGTACGAAGGCCCTTTGCCCTCCGGGTCGGCTCGTCCCAAGAATGATCGAACCGCAGGATGTCGCAAGCGAGTGAGGTCACGCATGGGAAAGCATCGCCACAAGCAGCACTACCGGCGGCCGGTCGTCGCGGCACTGGCCGTGGGCGCCATAGGCATACCCTCCGTCGCCCTGGCCTGTGCCGACTGGCCCGGCGGCGAGGAGGAGGGGCTGCGGACCACCGCCGCCTCGGTCGCGGCCAAGGACAGGTGGGCGGACGCCGACTGGTACCGCGAGTGGAGCAGTCGGCAGAGCGGTGAGCCCTCGGCGGCACCGTCGTCCACACCGACCGCCACCGCGAGCGCCGGGAAGTCCCGCGCTCCCGAGCACCGGGGCGGCAGGCCGTCGCACAAGCCGAGGACGACAGCCCCCAAGCCCACCGCCGCCAAGCCGTCCACCGGCTCCGCCAAGCCGTCCACCGGTTCTGCCAGGCCCACCGCCGGGGCCTCCCGCCCCGCCGTGAAGCCCTCGGCCTCCGCCTCCGCCTCCGCGGCCCCGGTCCCACCGAGTACCCCGACGGCCACCGCCCCGGCCTCCGGTGACGTGGCCAAGGTCGTGGAACTCGTCAACGCCGAGCGCAGCAAGGCCGGTTGCTCCCCGGTGACGGTGAACGCCGCCCTGACCAAGGCCGCGCAGGCCCACAGCGAGGACATGGCGGCAACCCGCACCATGTCGCACTCCGGCTCGGACGGATCCTCCCCCGACGACCGCATCACGAGCGCCGGCTACCACTGGAGCGCCTACGGCGAGAACGTCGCCTACGGCTATTCCACACCCGAGAAGGTGATGGCGGGCTGGATGTCCAGCCCCGGCCACCGGGAGAACATACTCAACTGCGACTTCAAGGAGATAGGTGTCGGCCTCGCCCAGCCCGACTCCTACTGGACGCAGGACTTCGGCACGGCCCGATAGCACGGCCCGACAGGTGGGCGGTGCCGCAGGCGCTCACGCGGGGGCAGGCGCTCATGCACGCCTGCGGCCCGCCGACCAGGACGGCGTGACCCTTCGGCAGCGGGCCGCGGTCAGCGGTTGCCGGCGACGCTCTTTGCCGGCCGTGGATGAACGCTCCGGCCGCATGGGCGAGACCCGCTCCCCCCACTACGCCTCTGACCTTGCGGTATCGTCTCGAATGCGCGAACGGATGGCCATCTCTGTGGTTGATGGGACACCAGGTGGCGAATGCTCCCGAGTGTGGTGCGCCTTTCCCTCGGCTGCTTGCCGTAGGACCACGGCCATATTCCCCACGCTCGCGCGGCAGACGGCAAGCTACGGATGCGGGGCGACGTGGACAGCAGGGTACAGGCACATGCGGAGCGGTACGCGGCTGCGCACGAGGGCAGGCACCCCTATACGGATTGTTGGCCATGGGCGACAGGAGTGGCTGCCTGGGGCTATGACGAGGGGAACGCCGAGCATCTGATCGCGGCCATCGCCGAATCGATGCGCCTGGCGATGGCCCGCTACGACGTATCGGTCCCTGACCTCGACATCGACTCTGCGCGGTACGAGCTGGAGTACTGGATCGGCGGTGAGTCCGCGACGGAGCGCCCCACGCCAGGCTCGCCTGATTGGCCCGCACCCACAGGCCCGCACGCGTCGTCCTGGCAACGGCTCTTCATTCACGCCGATCTGGAGCAGGTCAGGGTCACCGTTGCCACAGTGGATGAGGTCCTGACCGACCTCCTTGCTGTGACCAGCGACCGTCACCCGAATTCACCCACGACCTTCGGCGCGGCGCTGAAGGAATACACGAACCCGGTGACAGGTGCCAGATTTTTCAGCCTTTCCTGAGGCCGTGCCGTCCCGTAAATGATCCCTGCGACTCTGCGGGACCTGCTTCTCCAAAGAAGATGTGCGACCGGACGTAGCAAGGCTTGGCCGACACTGACAGTGCCGGCCAAGCCTTGCTACGCCATTTCTAGGGCTTCGGCACCGGATAAGCGCTGAGGAACAAGCCGCTATTGGGATCGATGGCGATTCTCATGTGGTCCTCGCCCTTGGTCCCGATTACCTTGCCCATAGGGATGATGACGGCAATGTCGCCGGGAACGTTGATTATCTCAGACTGTTTGGCCCACGCCTCATCAACCAGAGCAAGAACCTTATTCGGTTCCTTTTCGATGAACACCGTATGTGTCAGCCTGCTCGGATCTTCCACGGTGTGTCTAAGGAGATGGTCGATCTTGTGACCGTGCTTCCTGTCCGGTCCGTAGATGAGGCCGCCCGGTGACACGAAGTGGTCACCGCCCATGTCGGCGAAGGTGACGGGGCAGGTGGCGTTGTGCACGAGGACCGGGGTTCGGCCGGCGAGCACGTAGTAGGTGTGGATGTCCCGCACGGACAGGTTGAACACCTGCTGAACACCGTTGCGGCTCTGGGTCGCCACCACGGTCGCCGTCGTACCGTCCGGCGTCCGTACCGAGTCGCCCTCAACGACATTCTCGGCGTGGACCCAGTGCTTGCGGTTGACCAGCCAGATGGGGTGGCCGGCCGTGGCGGTGAACGTGCCCACGGCGTCGCCCGCCGCCCCGTCCTGATCGATCGTGATGCTCACCAGGCTCTTCAGGCCCGTGGTGGTGAACAGGCGGTCAACGGGGCGGGCGGCGGTTCTGTCCGTCACCGGGTCGGTCGCGAGGACGTTGTCCCCGACCTCGAGATCCTTGATCGCCTTGGTGGTGCGGCCGTCACCGAGCAGCACCGGCGTCTCAGGTGTGAAGCTGTTGCACTTCTTGAAGACCTTGCTCCCCTTGCTGAAGAGCGACTTGAAGAAGCCGGACGCCTTGTCACCCCACTTACCGAACTTGACCGCACTGGCGCCGTATCCGATTCCGGGTACGGCGGCGGCGCAGGACAGCGCGGCGTCGCCCAGTGCGTCTTTCTCGCCAGACCCGGCCTCGCCGCCGTACCAGGCGCAGTTGGCTCCGTCAGCGACCTCCCCGAAACCGGGAACCAGGCCAAGGACGTCAAGGGCGAAGTGGCCGCCCTCGGACAGGACCTCGCCCCAGTCGATGTCCTCGCTCTCCCGCAGCCAGTCGTTGAATGCCTTGATCTCTTCGCGGAACTGCTTGGCTTCCTCGTTCTTGAGTTTGGCGAGTTCCTCGGCCTGCTTCTTCTCCACCGCGGCGATGAGGGCGTCCTTGGCCGCTTGCTGGGCGGCTGCGGAGTCCTTGCCGGCCGCTTCGGCGGAGGCGCGGGCGGCGGCGGCCGAATTCCAGGCGTCGTTCGCGGACGCCGCCGCGGAGGCGGCGGAGGCCTCCGCCTGGGACGCGGAGTTGGTCGCGCGCTGGGCGGCGGCGTGGGCGTCGGCCTCCGCCGCGCGGGCCTTCCTGGCGGACTCCGATGCCTGAGCGGCGGATGCTTCGGCGGCGGCGGCCGACTTGCGGGCGTCCTCGGCGTACGTGTCGGCCTGCTTCTTGGATGCCTCGGCCTGTGCGGCGTAGTCCTCCGCGTCGGCGGCTGCCTTGCGGGCTTCGGCTGCGACCTTGGCGGCCAGAGCAGCGTTCTGCTGGGCCGTCGCGGCGACGCTTGCGGCGCCGGCGATCAACCGCTGCACACGGGAGACGTGCGTGGCGGCCAGCAGATCCTTGCGCTGCGCCCGGAACTGTCCGACCTCGATGAAGTCGTGCAGCAGCTCCGACGGACCCTCCAACGCGACCCGGGCCGCGGCCTTCAGTTCCGGAGCGCCCTCATTCATCAGCTGCACCGCACGAACCCGCTCGTCACTGTTGCGGGCCGTGTAGTAGCCGGTGGAGACGAAGTCGCGCAGCGCCTGGGTGTCACCGGCATCCAGGGCGGCTTGGGCCTCCCTCCTGACCTCTGGACCAGCACCGTCCATGAGCTGGACGACCCTGAT
This sequence comes from Streptomyces lancefieldiae, assembly GCF_031845825.1. NCBI lineage: Bacteria > Bacillati > Actinomycetota > Actinomycetes > Kitasatosporales > Streptomycetaceae > Streptomyces > Streptomyces lancefieldiae. The sequence goes on from NZ_JAVRFH010000048.1 coordinate 41,920, forward strand.
GCGGTAGTCGGAGGCAGCCGCCTGGTGCTGACCTGTCTCGAGGAAGGCGCTTATGGCAGCGGCGTCACCGGCGAGCGCGGCCTGTGCCGCCGACCGGACGGCCGGATACTCGGAGTCCCAGGCCAGGCGTGCGACACGGTCTGCTTCGTCGTGCTGGTCGGCCAGTTCCCTGCCGGTCCGTACGTATTCGACGACGTCGCTGTCGGAACCGGCGAGGGCGACCTCGGCGGCCGTCGCGCTCCAGGGGCCCCGGGTCTTGGCGATGTGCAGGGCGACCTTGCGCGCCTTGGGCACCACCACTGCGACGTCGACACCCGGCTGTGACACCTCGACGGCGAGCCGCTCGGCCTCCTCTTCGTTCTGCCTGACCTGCTCGGCGGTCTGCTGGGCAGCGGCCTTGCGCTCGTCGACAGCGACCTTGGCGGCCTTGGCCTCCTCGATCGCGCTGGTGGTGCGGTCGGCGAGTTCGGCGGCTTCGACCTGGCGGGCCAGGTCATATGTGGCGCGGGCCTTCACGACCGCGGCCGTCGCGGCGTCGGCGGCCGTCTTGGCCGCCTCGGCGTGCTTGGTGGACTCGGCGGCGGCGGTGGCCGCCTCACCTGCGTGCTCGGCGGCCAGGTCGGCAGCGGCGGCTGCCTTCTCTGCGTGGTCAGCCGCCGAGTTCGCGGCGTCCCGGGCAGGCGGACGCCGGGTCGACATCTGTGAGTGCGGTGTCCCGGTCGAGCAACTGACAGGGCTGGCCCAGGGCCGTGAGGAGCCGCGAAACGCGTTGCGTCTGCTGGAGGATCCTCGGGCTCCGATGTCACTGCCGAAGGCGGGGGCGGCCGCCCGACGGGCACTGGGAGTCAGCCCCCGGTCCATCCCGGACTCCGTGTGCTACGAAAAGCGGTGGCGAGGGCGGACCGGTTCGGCAGGAAGGGACGCCCGCTGGAGGTGTGCAGCCGTCCGACCCACGGCCGGTGACTGCCGCTACGGGCATCAGGCATCACGCCCTGACACGCAACCGGGACGATATGGCTGCCGACGCCCCCTGTGCGTCCTCGCCGTGGGGCATGGCCGGAGCGGCCGTCGACGAGCGCTCGTCGACCTGGTTCCACGAAGGCTGTGCGTGATCAGCTCCGTACCTCGGCCCGCGCCCGTACCTCCGTTCTCGGTGCCGCCTTCTCACCCGGGGAGCATGGCGGACGGCACCAGATCGATTTCCCCCGTCGGCGCGCCTCTGCTGTGAACTGTCAGGCCATGAGCGCGGGGATGATGTCGGAGCCGTACGCGTCGATCGTCGCTTCCTTCGCGTCGTGCATGTCGTACACCGCGAACTGATCGACGCCCACGTCCCGGAGTGCCTTCAGCTTGGCGATGTGCGCGGCCGACGGGCCCAGCAGGCAGAAGCGGTCGACGATCTCGTCGGGCACGAAGTCGGTGGACGGGTTCCCGACGCGACCGTGGTGGCTGTAGTCGTAGCCCTGCCGGGCCTTGACGTACGCGGTGAGGGCCTCGGGCATCAGCCCGGAGTGCTCGCCGTACCGGCTCACCAGATCTGCCACGTGGTTGCCGACCATGCCGCCGAACCAGCGGCACTGCTCGCGGGCGTGGGCGAGGTCGTCGCTCACGTACGCGGGCGCGGCGACGCAGATGGTGATCGAGGACGGGTCGCGGCCCGCCTCCTCGGCGGACTGCCGTACCGCCTTGACCATCCACTCCGTCAGGAAGGGGTCGGCCAGCTGCAGGATGAACCCGTCTGCCTTGCGTCCGGCCAGGGCGAGGGCCTTGGGGCCGTACGCCGCCATCCAGACGGGCAGGCTGCCGTCACGCACCCAGGGGATGCGGACCGGTTTGCCGTCGACGAGCGCCTCGCGTCCCTCGGCGAGGTCGCGGATGGCGTCGATCGCCTCGCCGAGGCGGGCCAGGGTGTTGGGCTCGCGGCCGGCGACGCGCATCGCGGAGTCGCCCCGGCCGATGCCGCAGACGGTGCGGTTGCCGAACATGTCGTTGAGGGTGGCGAAGGTGGAGGCGGTCACCTCCCAGGTGCGGGTTCCCGGGTTGGTGACCATCGGGCCGACCCTGAGTTCCGTGGTGCTGGCCAGGATCTGGCTGTAGATCACGAACGGCTCCTGCCACAGCACGGCGGAGTCGAAGGTCCAGCCGTACCGGAACCCGTTGCGTTCGGCCCGTTTCATCAGGCTGACGACACGGGAGGCCGGCGGGTCGGTCTGCAGGACGAGTCCGAAGTCCATCTGCACCGCTCCTAGATGAGGTCAGGTGAGGTACTGACAGGTGGAGCGCGGGGTGTAGACGCCGTGCCCCTTGCGCCCGGTGTACTCCCGCTCGGTGACGACCGGCTCGCCGCGCGAGAGCACGGTCTCCACCCGGCCGGTGACGCGCTTTCCCTCGTAGGCGGAGTAGTCGACGTTCATGTGGTGGGTCTCGGCCGAGATCACCTGCTCGGCGTGCGGGTCGTAGACCACCACGTCCGCGTCGGCGCCCGGCGCGATGGTGCCCTTCTTCGGGTACAGGCCGAACATGCGGGCCGGGGTGGCGCAGGCGATCTCGATCCAGCGGCGGCGGCTGATGTGCCCGTCGACGACGGCCTGGTGGAGCAGGTCCATCCGGTTCTCGACGCCCGGCATGCCGTTGGGGATCTTGGAGAAGTCGCCACGGCCCAGCTCCTTCTGGCCGCTGAAGCAGAAGGGGCAGTGGTCGGTGGAGACCACCTGGAGGTCGTTGGTCCTCAGCCCCCGCCACAGCGCCGCCTGGTGCTCGCGCGGGCGCAGCGGTGTGCTGCAGACGTACTTGGCGCCCTCGAAGTCGGGTTCGGCGAGGTTGTCGGTGGACAGGAACAGGTACTGCGGGCAGGTCTCCCCGAAGACGTTCAGGCCCTCGTCGCGGGCCCGGGTCAGCTCGGCGACCGCCTCCTGCGCCGAGACGTGCACGACGTACAGCGGTGCGCCGGCCACCTGGGCGAGCCTGATGGCCCGGTGGGTCGCCTCGGCCTCCAGCAGGGCCTTGCGGACCTCGCCGTGGTAGCGGGGGTCGGTTTCGCCGCGGGCGAGGGCCTGTTCGACGAGGACGTCGATGGCGATGCCGTTCTCGGCGTGCATCATGATCAGCCCGCCGTTCCCGGCGGCGCGCTGCATGGCGCGCAGGATCTGGCCGTCGTCGGAGTAGAAGACGCCGGGATACGCCATGAACTGCTTGAAGGAGGTCACCCCCTCCTCCACGAGCAGGTCCATCTCCTTGAGCGTCTCCTGGTTCACGTCGGAGACGATCATGTGGAAGCCGTAGTCGATCGCGCAGTTGCCCTCGGCCTTGGCGTGCCAGGCGTCCAGGCCCTCGCGCAGGGAGTGGCCGACGCCCTGGACGGCGAAGTCGACGATCGTGGTCGTACCGCCCCAGGCGGCGGCCCTGGTGCCGGTCTCGAAGGTGTCCGCGGCGTAGGTGCCGCCGAAGGGCATCTCCATGTGGGTGTGGCCGTCGACGCCGCCCGGGACGACGTACTTGCCGGTCGCGTCGATGACCCGCTCGGCCGTGAAGGCCTCGGCGGCCGGTGTGCCGGTCGCGGCGAGGGCGGCGATGCGGGTGTCCTCGATCAGGACGTCGGCGTGGATCTCGTCGGACGCGGTGACGACGAGGCCACCGCGGATGACGGTACGGCTGCTCATGGTGTTCCCTTCTGTCAGGGCACGGTCAGCGGGGCGTACGTTCCCGGGGCCCGGTCGCGGTGGGCCCGCCACCGGCGAGCGAACCAGTCGTGCGCGGCCCGGCCGCGCCAGGTGGCCGACCGGTCGCGGACGGCCCCCACCCGGGCCGTCCGGCGAGCACCCGCTCCGGGGTGAGGACCTGTCCCACCGACGGGGCCGGCCCCCAGGTGGTGGTCATGGCGGCGCTCCTCCGCTCAGCGCACGGCGGTCACAGGCTCCGCAGCGCGCGTTCGAGGATCGCGGCGCCCTCCTCGGCCTCCGCGACGGTGAGGGACAGCGGCGGGGCGACGCGCAGGGCACTGGTGCTGTGACCGCCGCCCTTGCCGATGAGCAGCCCGCCCGCGCGGGCCTCCTCCAGCACGGCGGACGCGGCCTCGGGGGCGGCCGTGTCGGTGCCGGGCCGGGTCAGCTCGATGCCGATCATCAGCCCGCGCCCGCGCACCTCGCGCACGTGCGGCACCTGGGCGGCGACGGCCCGCAACCGCTCGAGGAGCAGTCCGCCGACGCGCCGGGCGTTGCCCTGGAGGTCGTGCTCCAGCAGATACGTGAGGTTGGCGAGGCCCGCCGCCATGGTGACCTGGGTGCCGCCGAAGGTGGAGATGCTGTTGGCGTCCAGACAGTTCATGATCTCGGCGCGGGCGATGACGCCGCCGATCGACATGCCGTTGCCGATGCCCTTGGCGAAGGTCACGATGTCGGGCGGTCCGCTGCGTCCGTGGGCCTGCCAGCCCCAGAAGTGGTCGCCGGTGCGGCCCCAGCCGGTCTGCACCTCGTCGGCGATCCACAGGATGCCGCGCTCGTGCAGCACCTCGCGGAAGGCCGCGTACAGGCCGTCGGGCGGGGAGGTGAAGCCGCCGACGCCCTGGACGGGTTCGGCGATCAGCGCGGCGGGCGCGCGGGTGTGGCCGAGCAGGTCCCGCAGGTCGTCGACGCAGGCGTCGATGAAGTCCCGGTCGTCCAGGTGCGCGTACGGGCCGCGGGTGCGCACGCCGCCGTGGACGTACAGCGTCTGGAGCGGGGACAGGGAGGTCGGGGACCAGCCGCGGTTGCCGGTGATGCCGACGGCGCTGAAGGAGCGGCCGTGGTAGCTGTTGCGCATCGCCAGGATGGTGTTGCTGCGCCGGTGGGCGGTGGCGAGGAGCAGGGCGGTGTCGTTGGCCTCGGTGCCGGAGGTGGTGAAGAAGACGCGGGCGTCCGGGATGCCGGACACCTGGGCGACGCGCTCGGCGAGTTCGACCATCGGCCGGTTGAGGTAGAGGGTCGAGGAATGGATGATCCGCCCCGCCTGCTCGCTCACCGCCTTGGTCACCTCGGGCAGCGCGTGCGCGGTCATCGTGGTGAGGATGCCGCCGAAGAAGTCGAGGTACTTGTTGCCGGCGGAGTCCCAGACGTGCCGGCCCTCGCCGTGCGTGATCTCCAGCGGGTCCTCGTAGTAGAGGGCGAGCCAGTCGGGCAGGACGGCGCGGTGACGGCCGAAGAGGTCCTTGGTCACGGCTGCACCAGCCCTTCGTAGGCGTCGGGGCGGCGGTCGCGGTAGAAGGCCCACTGCTGCCGCACTTCCTCGATGAGGTCGAAGTCCAGGTCGCGGACGAGGAGTTCCTCCTTGGTGTCGCTGGCGGGTTCGCCGACGAACTGTCCGCGCGGGTCCACGAAGTACGACGTCCCGTAGAAGTCGTTGTCCCCGTACTCCTCCTGCCCGACCCGGTTGATCGCGGCGACGAAGTACTCGTTGGCGACGGCCGCCGCGGGCTGTTCCAGCCGCCACAGGTGGGCGGAGAGGCCGCGGTGGGTGGCGGACGGGTCGTAGACCAGCTGGGCGCCGCCGAGGCCCAGTTGCCGCCAGCCCTCCGGGAAGTGCCGGTCGTAGCAGATGTAGACGCCGACCTTGCCGACGGCGGTGTCGAAGACGGGCCAGCCGAGGTTGCCGGGGCGGAAGTAGAACTTCTCCCAGAAGCCCTTGACCTGCGGGATGTGGTGCTTGCGATACGTGCCGAGGACGGTGCCGTCGGCGTCGATCACGGCCGCGGTGTTGTAGTAGAAGCCGGACTGCTCCACCTCGAAGACGGGGACGACGATCACCATGCCGGTCTCGCGCGCGAGGGCCTGCATACGGCGGGTGGTCGGACCGTCGGGCACCGGCTCCGCCCAGCGGTAGTGCTCGGGGTCCTGGACCTGGCAGAAGTAGGGGGCGTTGAAGACCTCCTGGAACCCGATGACCTCGGCACCCTGCCGGGCCGCCTCTCGGGCGTGCTCCTCGTGTTTCGCCACCATGGACTCGGTGTCGCCGGTCCAGGTCGCCTGGACGAGAGCGGCACGTACGACGTTGGCCATGAGCTGCTCCTTCGACACGACGTCAGAGCCTCTACGCCCGTAGAGCGGGCCGTAGAGGGACGAACCTAAGCCCGGCCGGACGGGCTTGCCAAGACCATCGTCGTCAGGGCGCGGTGTCGATCATGTTTCGCACTCCTGTGGGTGAGTCGCACCGCTCTCACGCCACGGCGGGCACACACATCCCCGCCAGCTCGTCCATGGACAGCCCCAGCACGCCGGCCAGCGCGGCCACCGTGAAGAACGCGGGGGTGGGCGCCCGGCCGGTCTCGATCTTGCGCAGGGTCTCGGCGGAGATGCCGGCCTCGGCGGCGACCTCCGTCATGGTCCGTTCACCGCGGGCCGCGCGGAGGAGGCGCCCGAGCCGCTCGCCGCGCTCGTGCTCTTCGGGGGTCAGGGGGGTGCGTACCATGCCGTCATTCTAATACCGGGTTCCCGTACGGCCCCCAATTCAAATACCGGTTCAGTAAGGGGAATGGGCAAGGGGGCATGGGCATGGGCATGGTGGAACCGAAGACGGACACATCGTTCGCCGCCATGCACGCGGTCGGCCGGCCCGTCGCGCGCGCCCCGACCGCCGTGCGCCAGGCCGCGGACGTGGGCGTGTCACTGCTGGAGCCGGACGCGGTGGCGCACGACGTGCCGCGGGAGGCGTGCGCCGGCTCGCCGCTCCTCGGCTACCGGCCCTCCTTCCCGCCGGCCCCTTCCCCTGCCGTCATCCGCGCCTCGGTGAACGACGCGATCGTGCCCGGCGTCCCGGTCGGACGGCTACGGCTGCGCGCGTCGGCGGCCTCGTCCCCGTCGCCTGCGGGGCGCCGCAGGACGCGGCCGGCGGGGAGCGCACCGTGGCGATCGACGAGGCCGGCTCACGCGTCCTGACGTCGCGCGCCGGCCTCTGAGATCCTCCGCGAGGCCCGCACGAGGCCCGCGTGCAGCCCTCCGCCCGCCCGGCTTCCCGGACATGCCCACCGGCACAGAACGTGTCATGTTGGGCATGACCGCCCGCCGACCGGGTTACCCGGCCCCGGCACGTCGATCAGCGAAGCAGCGGAGGACCGGAAACGATGACCAGCGGCTTCATGGGCCCGGAGGGCGACCCGTTCGCGGAATTCCTGGCACGCTTCTTCGGCGGGCCCAAGCCCAGGCAGATCGACATCGGCAGGCTGCTCAGCCAGCCGGCCCGGGAGCTGGTGCGGGGCGCCGCCCAATACGCCGCCGAGCACGGCAGCCGGGACCTGGACACCGAGCACCTGCTGCGGGCCGCGCTCTCCACGGAGCCGACCCGGGGACTACTCAGCCGGGCCGGCGCCGATCCCGACTCGCTGGCGTCGCAGATCGACGAGCGGACCGGCCCGGTGCAACACCCGCCGGGCGAGGCCCCGCCGCCGACCTCGCTCTCGCTGACCCCGGCCGTCAAGCGCGCCCTGCTGGACGCGCACGAGATGGCCCGCGCCTCCGGCACCGGGTACATCGGCCCGGAGCACGTGCTCAGCGCCCTGGCCGCGAACCCGGACTCGGCCGCCGGGCACATCCTGAACGCCGCCCGGTACTCGCCCTCGGGGCTCCCGACGGAGACCCCGGAGGCCGCGAAGGGCCGCGCGGAGGGGCCCGGGGCCACGAACACGCCGACCCTGGACAAGTACGGCCGCGACCTCACCGACCTGGCGCAGCAGGGCCGGATCGACCCGGTGATCGGGCGGGAGGAGGAGATCGAGCAGACCGTCGAGGTGCTCTCCCGCCGCGGCAAGAACAACCCCGTGCTCATCGGTGACGCCGGCGTCGGCAAGACCGCCATCGTGGAGGGGCTGGCGCAGCGCATCACCGACGGCGACGTGCCCGACGTGCTGATCGGCCGCCGGGTGGTCTCCCTGGACCTGACCGGTGTGGTCGCGGGCACCCGCTACCGGGGCGACTTCGAGGAACGGCTGAACAACATCGTGGGTGAGATCCGCGCCCACTCCGACCAGTTGATCATCTTCATCGACGAGCTGCACACCGTCGTCGGCGCGGGTGGCGGCGGCGAGAGCGGCTCGATGGACGCCGGGAACATCCTCAAGCCCGCTCTGGCCCGCGGGGAGCTGCACATCGTGGGCGCCACCACGCTGGAGGAATACCGGCGGATCGAGAAGGACGCGGCCCTCGCGCGCCGCTTCCAGCCGATCCTGGTACCGGAGCCCACCACCGCCGACGCGATCGAGATCCTGCGCGGACTGCGCGACCGCTACGAGGCCCACCACCAGGTCCGCTACACCGACGAGGCGCTGGTGGCGGCCGTGGAGATGTCCGACCGCTATCTCACCGACCGCCGGCTGCCGGACAAGGCGATCGACCTGATCGACCAGGCCGGCGCCCGGGTGCGGTTGCGGGCCCGCACCAAGGGCACGGACGTACGGACCATGGAGCGCCAGCTCGAGCAGCTGATCCGGGACAAGGACCAGGCGGTCGCGGACGAGCAGTACGAGCAGGCGACCCAGCTCCGCGACCGGATCACCGAGCTGAAGCAGCGGATCACCGAGGCCGACAGCGGTGTCGAGGCCGACGAGGGGCTGAACCTGGTGGTCGGCACCGAGTCCATCGCCGAGGTGGTCTCCCGGCAGACCGGCATCCCGGTCAGCAGTCTCACCCAGGAGGAGAAGGACCGCCTGCTGGGCCTGGAGTCCCACCTGCACGAGCGGGTGGTCGGCCAGGACGAGGCCGTACGGGTCGTCTCCGACGCCGTGCTGCGCTCCCGTGCCGGGCTCGCCAGCCCCGGCCGGCCCATCGGCAGCTTCCTCTTCCTCGGCCCGACCGGCGTCGGCAAGACCGAGCTGGCCCGGGCCCTGGCGGAGGCGCTCTTCGGCAGCGAGGACCGGATGGTCCGGCTCGACATGAGCGAGTACCAGGAACGGCACACGGTCAGCCGCCTCGTCGGCGCCCCGCCCGGCTACGTCGGCCACGAGGAGGCCGGTCAGCTCACCGAGGTGGTGCGTCGGCACCCGTACTCGCTGCTCCTGCTGGACGAGGTGGAGAAGGCGCACCCGGACGTCTTCAACATCCTGCTCCAGGTCCTGGACGACGGCCGGCTGACCGACTCGCAGGGCCGGACGGTGGACTTCACCAACACCGTCGTCGTGATGACCAGCAACCTGGGCTCGGACGTGATCACCCGGCGCGGCGCGGGCATCGGCTTCGGCGCCGGCGGCTCGGAGGCGGACGAGGAGGCCCGGCGCGAGCAGGTGCTGCGCCCGCTGCGTGAGCACTTCCGGCCCGAGTTCCTGAACCGCATCGACGAGATCGTCGTCTTCCGCCAGCTCAGCGGCGAGCAGCTGCGGCAGATCACCAGCCTGCTGCTGGAGCAGACCCGCCGCATGGTGCACGCGCAGGACGTCACCGTCGACTTCACCGACGCCGCCGTGGACTGGCTCGCCGAGCGCGGCTACCAGCCCGAGTACGGTGCCCGCCCGCTGCGCCGCACCATTCAGCGCGAGGTCGACAACGAGCTGTCCCGGCTGCTGCTCGACGGCCGCGTCACGGAGGGCGGCCGGGTGACGGTCGACGTCGAGGACGGGCGGCTGGCCTTCCGTACGGCGCGGCAGCCCGCCCCGGAGTCGTGACCCGCGCTACCGGGCGGGCGCTGCCGGGGGCCTGCCGGTTGAGCCCTGCCCGTTGAGCCCTGCCCGGAGGCCCTACCGGTGGGGCCGCACCACCATCGCCGAGCCGCCGCCGCGCCGTTCCCTCTCGGCGGCGGCCAGCCACTTGCCGTTCGGCAGCCGCTGCACGCCGGTCGCCGCGCCGATCTCGGGGTTGGCCTTGAAGGAGTGCCCGAGGGCTTCCAGCCCTTCCCGCAGGCCGCTGTCGTAGAGGCCGGGTTCGAGCTCCGTCTGGGCGGCGTTGCGCTGGCTGGCGCGCGGCGCCGCGATCGCGTCGACGAGCGGGAGTCCGCGGTCGATGAAGCCGGTGAGCGTCTGGAGAACGGTGGTGATGATGGTCGCGCCGCCGGGCGAACCGACCGCCACGACCGGCTTGTGGTGCTGGTCCAGGACGATGGTCGGCGCGAGCGACGACCGCGGGCGCTTGCCGGGACCGGGCAGGTTCGGGTCGTGGACGGCCGGGTTGGCCGGGGCGAACGAGAAGTCCGTCAGCTCGTTGTTGAGCAGGAAGCCCCGGCCGGGCACGGTGATGCCGCTGCCGCCGGTCTGCTCGATGGTGAGCGTGTAGGCGACGACGTTCCCCCACTTGTCGGCCACCGTCAGGTGCGTGGTGTTCTCGCCCTCGTACGTCGTCGGCGCCGCCGTGCCGCCGCCCGCGCAGGAGGCCGGGTGCCGGGGATCGCCGGGGGCGAGCGGGCTGGTGAGCGCCGCGTCGTCCCGGATCAGGCACGCGCGGGAGTCGGCGTACCGCTGCGACAGCAGTTCCTTCGCCGGTACGTCCTCGAAGGCCGGGTCGCCGACCCAGCGCCCGCGGTCGGCGAACGCGATGCGGCTCGCCTCGATGAAACGGTGCAGGTAGCGGGCCTTGCTCGCCTTGGAGAGGTCGGTGCGCTCCAGGATGTTGAGGGCCTCGCCGACCGTGGTTCCGCCGGAGGAGGAGGGGGCGATGGAGTAGACGTTCAGACCGCGGTACGAGGTCCTCGTGGGCGCCTGGAGCTTGGCCTCGTAGGCCGCGAGGTCCTTGGCGGACAGGTCGCCGGGACGGGCGTTCCAGCCGGAGTCGGGGTCCAGGGGCGGCTTGTTGACGGTGGCGACGATGTCCTCGCCGAGCTCGCCGTGGTAGACCGCGCCGGCGCCCTCGCGCCCCAGTTCCTTGTAGGTGCGCGCCAGGTCCGGGTTCTTGAACGTGGAACCGACGACCGGGAGCTCACCGCCCGGCAGGAACAGCTCGGCGGTGTCCGGGAAGTGGCGGAACCGCTGCTCGTTGGCGGCGGTCTGGGAGCGGAAGGTCCCGTCGACGGTGAAGCCGTGCCGGGCGAGGCGCTCGGCGGGCCCGAGCACGGAGCCGAGCTTCCGGGTGCCCCACTTGTCGAGGGCGGTCTGCCAGGTGGCGGGCGTGCCCGGGGTGCCGACGGCGAGGCCGCTGGTGACGGCGTCGGCGAAGGCGAGCGGCTTGCCGTTCTCCGTGAAGAGGCCCTCGTCGGCGGTCAGCGGCGCGGTCTCGCGCCCGTCGACGGTGCGCACCGTACGGGACGTGGCGTCGTAGTAGACGAAGTAACCGCCACCGCCGATGCCGGCGGAGTAGGGCTCGGTGACGCCGAGCGCGGCGGCGGTGGCGACGGCCGCGTCGACGGCGTTGCCGCCGCCCCGCAGGACCTCGATGCCGGCGGCGGACGCGTCCGGATCGACGCTGGCGACCGCGCCGCCGTACCCGACGGCGACCGGCGTCTTCGGGGCGGCGGGTCTGCTCTGGGCGGTCGGCGGCGCCGCCGCCCCCACCGACACCACGGCGGCCCAGACCGCCAGGACCGTCAGTTTCCGTGCGACAGGGCGACGCATGCGCACCTCCAGGGAAAGACCGTTCGAGCAGCTTAATTCATCGTCATGGCCGCGTCAGGAACATCTTCGCCGCGGCCCGTCGAACACCGGTACGCCGGGCCCGCTAGCATGCGCGCCCATGACTGACGACGTACGCAACATCGTCCTCGGCCTGGTCGCGGCGGGCATCAGCGCCACGCTGGGCTGGCTCGCCCGTACCTATCTCTGGAAGCGCAGACTCCGCCGCAAGCAGGCGTTCTTCGGACTGCCGGACGGCTCCGAGTCGCTGCTCGTCGTCAACCGGGACCCCGCCGCCTCGGAACCCGCGGTCCACCGCTTCGACGTCTTCGCGCTGCTGGAGCTGTCCGCACTGGTCAAGGACTGCGGCGCGCACGTCCAGGTGGTCACCCAGGACATGGTCCACCAGGGCTTCGGCGAGCGTACGGAGTTCTGCGTGGGCGGTCCGGGGTCGAATCGCCGGATGGTGGCCCACATGGCGGCCATGCTGCCCGGGGTGCGGGTCAACATCGACCCGGAGCCGGGTCCGGACCGCGGCGCCTTCCAGATCGGCGGCGAGCGCTACCGGATGGACGCGGGCGTCACGGAGTACGTCCTGCTGGCCCGCCTCACCGCCGGGGACCGGCGCGAGGCCCGGCCCGCGTTCCTGTTCTGCGGCCAGCGCGCGATCACCAACCAGGCCGCCACCCGCTACCTCGCCCGTCACCACGAGAAACTGGCGCGCAAGCACGGCGACAACTCGTTCGTGCTGCTGCTGAAGGTGGTCAACTCGCAGGCGTACGGCCCGGATCTCGTCGAGCTGGTCGGGGACGTGACCCGGGCGGCGACGAGTCCGCTGCCGTCCCCGGTCCCCCGCAACTCCCACCGGGCCTGAGGGCGTTGGCCCGCGCCGGTACCACCCGGCCGAGGGGTCACACCTCCGCGACCTCGCCGTACAGCTGCGAGAGCTCGGGGACGCCGTCCGTCGCCCACTCGTGGCCGGACGCCACCACGTCGAACTCCCGGCCCGACGAGAGCCGGACGACTGGCTGCCCGTCGGACCGGATGAACCACGCGGCGCCGGGAACGGTGCGCACGATCACGGTGCCGAGGTACAGACCGGCGTCGTTGCCGAGCCAGGTCAGGATCTCCTCGTCGCCCCGCCAGCGCGGCAGCACCTGGTCCAGCTGCTCCAGCGAGAGAGCGGAGTCGTCGAGTCGGACACCCTCCCGCGACGCCTGCGAGCGCAGCAGATCACAGTCGGCGAGCAGGTCACCGATGCCCTCGGCGTCGTGAGTCCGGTGATCTTCGCGTCGCTTACCCAGGAAGGGGAAGTTCATACCTCCAGACTGTCATTCGTACCGCCGTACGCACCACAGGGCGCGCAGGGACCGGGGCGGGGACAGCGCCTACACGTCCAGGTCCACCACGACCGGCGCGTGGTCCGAGGCGCCCTTGCCCTTGCGCTCCTCGCGGTCGACGTAGGAGTCGGTGACCGCCTTGGCGAAGGGCGCGTTGCCGTACACCAGGTCGATGCGCATGCCGCGGTTCTTGGGGAAGCAGAGCTGCCGGTAGTCCCAGTAGGTGAACGGGTGGTCGTACTTCAGCGGGCGCGGGACCACGTCGGACAGGCCGGCCTCGCGCAGGGAGGTGAGGGCGGCGCGCTCGGCCGGGGTGACGTGGGTGGAGCCCTCGAAGGCGGTGCGGTCGTAGACGTCGTCGTCCGTCGGGGCGACGTTGTAGTCGCCCAGCACCGCGAACGGGCGGCTGCCGGTCGCGTCGCCCGCGACGGCGGCGCGCAGCGCCTCGAACCACTGGAGTTTGTAGGCGTAGTGGGGGTGCTCCACCTCGCGGCCGTTCGGCACGTACACCGACCAGACGCGGACCGGGCCGCAGGTGGCGGAGATGGCGCGGGGCTCCTGCACGCCCTCGTAGCCGGGATCGCCGGGGAGCCCCTTGACCACGTCCGCCAGGCCGACGCGGGAGAGCACCGCGACGCCGTTCCACCGCCCGGTGGCGTGCACGGCCGCCTCGTAGCCCTTCTCGCGCAGCTCGTCGAAGGGGAACTGGTCCTCGGCGACCTTGGCCTCCTGGAGGCACAGCACGTCGGTGCCGCTGCTCTCCAGCCAGGCGAGGAGCCTCGGCAGGCGGGCGGTGATCGAGTTCACGTTCCAGGTCGCGATGCGCATGCCCCACAACCTACCGGGCGGGACTGACAGCCCGGTCCCGCCCGGGGCGGGGGCCTCAGAGACGCGCCGAGTCGCCGGGGGTCAGCCGCAGGTGCTCGGAGCCGCCCAGCTCGCCGATCTGACGGTCGTAGACCGGCCGGGCGAGGTCGGTGAGGAGCGCGTCGTGGATGTCGTAGGCGCGCTGCGGCCCGACCTCGCGGACGTACTCGATGACCTCGGAGATCTTGTTCCAGGGGGCCATGACGGGGAGCATCAGCGTCTCGACCGGGTGGTCGGGGACGGTGAGGGCGTCACCGGGGTGGAAGACCTTCCCGCCGTCCACGAGGAAGCCGATGTTGGTGACGCGCGGGATGTCCGGGTGGATCACCGCGTGCAGCTCGCCGTGGACCTGTACGTCGAAACCGGCGGCGGTGAAGGTGTCGCCGTGGCCGACGGTGTGCACGCGGCCCGGGAAGGCCGCCGAGATCTTTTCTGCGACCGACTTCAGGGTCCAGATCTCGGCGGCCGGGTTGGCCTCCATCCCGGCCCGCAGCCGCAGCTCGTCGAAGTGGTCGGGGTGCTCGTGGGTGACGAGGATGGCGTCCGCGCCGAGGGCGGAGTCCTCCTCGCTGAATCCGCCGGGATCCAGGACGAGCGTCCGCCCGTCCTTCTCGAGGCGGACGCAGGCGTGCGACTTCTTGGTGAGCTTCATGCCCCCATCCTGCCGCCGTGCCCCGGCACGCGGCCGACAGGACTCACTCCGGCGGTGTGGTCTCCTCGCGGATGACCTGCTGCGCCACCCGGAAGGCGCTGTTCGCCGCGGGTACGCCGCAGTAGACGGCCGCCTGCAGCAGCACCTCCTTGATCTCGCCCGGGGTGAGACCGTTGCGCAGGGCGGCCCGGGTGTGGGAGGCGAGGTCCTCCAGGTGGCCGCCGGCGACGAGGGCGGTGAGGGCGACGCAGCTGCGGGTGCGACGGTCGAGACCGGGCCGGTCCCAGATCTCGCCCCACGCGTACCGGGTGAGGAACTCCTGGAAGTCCCCCGAGAACTCGTCCGCCTGCGCCAGCGCCCCGTCGACGTGCGCGTCGCCGAGCACTTCACGGCGCACCTTGAGCCCCGCGTCGTACGGGTCGGTCCGCCCCTGCCCCGGTACCGGCGCCGGAACGACGGCCGGGGCGATCTCGGCGACGGGCGCGGCCTGCGGCGGTACCGGCGCGGTCATCAGGGCGGGCTGGACCGGGGCGGTGGAGGCCGCGGGCGCGGTGGCGTGGACGGCCGGGACGGCGATCTGGCCCGTGGAGGTGTCGTGCGCGATCTGCCAGGCGGTGCTGAAGTGCCGCACCAGCAGGTCGGTGACGGCCGCGGGCTGCTCGACGGGGACCAGGTGGGAGGCGCCGGGGACGACCGCGAGGCGGGCGTCCGGGATGCCGGCGACCAGGGTGCGCGCCTCGGCGGGGCCGGTGACCTGGTCGTCGGAGCCGACGAGGACCAGGGTCGGGACGCCGACGCGGCCGAGTTCACCGCGTACGTCGAAGGCGGCGAGCGCCTCGCAGGCCGAGATGTAGCAGCCGGGGTCGGTCGTCCGCACCATCTGCACGGCCCACTCGGTGATCGCGGGCTGGGCCGCGGCGAACCCGCCGGTGAACCATCTCTCCGGCGCGCTGCGGGCGATGGGGTCGAGCCCGTTCGTCCGGACGATCACACCGCGCTGCCGGAACTCGTCGGCCGTACCGAAACGCGGCGAGGCGGCGATCAGCGCGAGGGAGGCGAGGCGCTCGGGGTGGCGCAGGGCCAGTTCGATACCGACGGCGCCGCCGAACGCACAGCCCGCGTAGCCGAAGCGCTGCACGCCGAGTCCGTCGAGCGTGGCCAGCAGACGCGTGGTGAGCTCGGCGACGGAGCCCCCCGGGTGCGCGGGGGCGCCGCCGTGTCCGGGCAGGTCGAAACGGAAGATCCGCCAGTGCTGCGCCAGCTCGGGCACCTGCCGGTCCCACATGTGCCATGTGGTACCGAGGGACGGCCCCAGGATCAGGACTGGTAGGTGTTCTGGCCCGTCAAAGCGGTATTGCAGCGTCTCGGTCTTGCCTTCGGTCACGGGTTCACACCTTCATCTGTCACGATCTGTCACACGCCCCCTGCGAGACCTCCCCACGCCTCCGCCGCCGGAAGCAGGTCCGCCACGTCCGGCTTCACGTACCACTTCTTCGTCGTCTTCACGTTGGTGTGCCCAGCCCACCTGGCGAGCAGGTGATCCGGCACCCCGTTGTTGGCGAGGTACGTGAGGCAAGACGCCCGAGCATCGTACAGACGGACCCTGCGGAGGCCGTTCTCGTCCATGATTTTGTAGGCTCGCACCCGGAGCTGCCGACCGTTCAGCGCGGCCCCGAGTTCGTCCACGAGCACGTAGCCCGCGCCCTGGTAGCCTTCGCCCACCGCTAGCCTCGCCGTTTCGGTTGGGGCGATGAGGTGTCGTTGAGGGGGAACTGCCGGGTGGCTGACGCGTTTTCGGTGTTGGGACATGGTGGAGACCCGGCGCGGTGGTCGGGTTCTCCAAGGTCCTTC
>NZ_JAVRFH010000049.1:0-56207 GCF_031845825.1 Streptomyces lancefieldiae
GGACCTGGTCAACGGCCGCTTCGGCTCACTGTCCTGGGTCGTGCTCAACGTGGTCGGCGTACTGGTCCTCGCGGGCGGCCGACTTCCCGTGGAACGCAGCGCGGTAGGCGTACGGTGTGGTGCCGACCACCCGGCGGAACCGCTCCCGGAAGGCCGTGGGGGACCCGAACCCGGCCTGACGCGCGATTCGTTCGATCGAGTGGTCGCCGTTCTCCAGCAGGTACTGGGCGCGCCGCACCCGCGCCCGCAACAGATACTGCAGCGCGGTGGTGCCCGTCTGCTCGCGGAACCGGCGGCTGAAGGTGCGCTCGCTCATCCCCGCGCGCGCCGCCATCGCCCCGAGGGTGATCTCCCCGGCCAGGTTGTCCTCGATCCACTCCAGCAGCGGTTCCAGGTCCGAGCCGCGTGGTACGGGCGGGTGCTCGTGCACGATGAACTGGGCCTGACCGCCCTCCCGTTCCAGCGGTACGACACACATCCGGGCGGCGTGCGCGGCGACGGCCGACCCCAGGTCCCGGCGGATCATGTGCAGGCACATGTCCAGACCGGCGGCGGCGCCCGCCGAGGTCAGGATCTGCCCGTTGTCGACGTACAGCACGTCCGGCCGCACCTCGACGCGCGGATGGCGGCGGGCCAGTTCCGCCGCGGCGATCCAGTGTGTGGTGGCGCGCAGCCCGTCCAGCAGCCCGGCCTCCGCGAGGACGAAGGCGCCCACACACACGGACGCGATCCGCGTACCGGCACCGGCCGCCCGGCGCAGCGCCGCGAGGACGCGCTCGGACGGCGGGCCGGACTCGTCGGAACGCCCCGGCACGATGATCGTGTCGGCGGACTCCAGAGCGTCCAGGCCGCGGTCGATACGGAGGGCGAGTCCCGTCGTGCGCACCTCCGGGGACTCCGCGCACAGACGGACCCGGTAGGGGCTGCGCCCGTCGGGCAGCCGTGTCCAGTCGAACGCCTGCATGGGCGCCGCCATGTCGAACGGCACCACGTCGTCGAGGACCAGGATCGCCACGGAGTGCATGGCCGCCACGATAGGCGGGTTCCCGCCCTCTGCAGAAGTCCGTGGCAGAAGCCCTCGGCGGTGGCCGTCCGGCCGGACACCGCCTGGTGGAGGCGTTGGCGAGAATCCGTTGGAAGCTGTCATTTCAGCCTCTGTGCGATCACCGGACGGCTTCCTAACGTGGCTCCGGCGGGCGGCGCGCCTCGCACGACGAGGCGTGCCGCCGCCCGCCGTCCCCCGCGCCGATCACCGCACCGCCCGAACCTGCCTTCCGGAGCCCGACCGATGACCAAAGTCCTGCTGTCCCTCCACGTCCTGGCCGCCATCGTCGCCATCGGCCCCGTCACCGTCGCGGCCAGCATGTTCCCGCCGGCCGTGCGTCGCGTGGGCCTGCCCGACGAGGCCGGGGACGTGGGGACCGTACGGCTGCTGCACCGCATCTGCCGCGTCTACGCCGGGCTCGGGCTGGCGGTGCCGGTCCTCGGCTTCGCCACCGCGGCCGCGATGGGTGTGCTGCAGGACGCGTGGCTCATCACGTCCATCACCCTGACCGCGGCGGCCGCCGGCATCCTGGTCGCCTTCGTCCTGCCCCGCCAGGAGGAAATCCTGGAGCAGCTGACCGGTCGGCAGTCCGTGGAGCGCGCCCGTACGGCCCGGCTCGCCATGTTCACCGGTCTGTTCAACCTGCTGTGGGCCACCGTCACGGTCCTCATGATCGTCCGGCCCGGCTCGACGACCGGCGCCTGAGTGGCCGTCACCACCTGGACGGAATGCGCACGAGCGGGTGGACGGGCGCCTAGACTGCTCAGTCGCGCCTCCGTACGGAGGCGGACGACACGAAAGGCACGTTGACGGGTGTTCCAGGATTCCCCCATCTACGACCGACTCGTCGCCGAATGCGGTGACATCCCCACGCAGGTGCGGCGGGAGGCCGAGCGCGTGAGCAGGGAGTTGGAGGTTGTCATGCGCCCGTTGCACTCACCCGGCCACCTGCCCGGCGCCGAACGCAGGCCGTCCCCGGGCGCCGGCTGGCAGCGCACCGCCCTGCTGCCGGGCCCGCGCCCGCACTGAGGGGCGTCGGCACGCTTCGCGGTCGTGCGCGGGGACGACGTCGTGCGACCGACCGTGCAGGTCCCACCGGCGAGCCCGTCAACCGGCCGGCGACCTGCCGGGCCGGCCTCACCCGCCGACCGTCCGGCTCGTGCCGTCCGTGTCCGCCGACTCATCGGCGCCGGGCCGGGCCAGCCACTCGGCGATGGTGCGGGCGATCGGCTGGCCCGTGTCCACCTCGACGAAGCCGAACTGACCCGACTGGTTGCACTCCAGGAACCACCAGGTGCCGTCGCCGTCCTCCGCGAAGTCGAAGGCGCCGTACGCCAGCTGCGCCGCACGGACGTAGGCGCGGACGGCCTCGGCGACGCGTGGCGGCACCTCGGCGGGGCGCCACGGCTCGCGGGACGCGGCGAAGCGGACGTCCACCTCGTCGGGGACCAGGCCCGCGAGGGCCGTCTTCCGGGCGGCCAGCAATGTGTCGCCCACGACGGTGAGACGGATGTCGGCACGCTTGGCGACCCGGCGTTGCAGCAGGGTCGGGCCGTGGGCGACGGCGGAGAAGTCCGCCTCGGGCGGGACCCTGCTGGTCGGCACCGCCAGCGGCGGATCCTGTGGATGCGCGCCGGAGACCGGCTTCACCACCAGGTCCGGATAGCGCTCGGCGAACTCGCGCGCCGCCCGGGGGAACGTCGTGATCAGGGTGGCCGGGACGGGCAGCCCGCACTGCTGGGCGAGCCGCAACTGCCAGGGCTTGTACCGGGCGCGGTGCGCCGCGTCGGGCTGGTTCATCCAGCGCGCCCCGCAGTCGCGGAGCATGCCGTAGAGCGCCTGCTCGGACTCCTCGGTCAGCCAGCCGGAGGGCTCGGCGGCACGCGTGGCCGCGCCGCCCGGCCGGCGCACCCAGACGGAACGCAGTCCGCCGATGCTCACCAGGCGGCCCCCGGAGGAGAGATGGCCCCGGAAGGAGCCGTGCACGAACTCGCCGGAGAGCGCGACGGAGTCCGTCAGATCGGCGGGGTCCAGGCGGACCACCGGTACTCCCGACGCGTTCAGGTGCACGACCACCATGTCCGCGGTGACGTCCTCTTCACAGGTCAGGATCAACACGGTCATTGTCGACGGCCCGTGGTCAGTCGTCGAAGTGAGTCTTCGACCCCGCGGTGGAGGTCGTGGTCCCCAGTTCTCTCAACAGCGTGTGGTCACCGGCGGCCACCCGCCCGTCGAGGAGCACGTTCAACTGCAGCCCGGAGTCGTAGACGTACGGAGTGGTGGCTTCCAACTCCACAGCGGGCCGTGCGTAGTTGAGCGCGAACGGTTGCATCGTCTCTCCCTGATGGTGCTGCGCCGATCAGGCGAGGGCCCCTGTGCGCCGTCGCCCGGTCCACCGACTTCCTTCGGCTTCCAGAGACTTATACGAATCGAACGGGTGAATGGTTTCCTTACTCTGCGTAGTCACGGGGCGGGCGCGTGCCCCGTCGCCCGTCCGCGGACCGCGGTCCCCCGGAACCGCCTCGCGCGGAGCGCAGGGCGAGGAGCAGGACACCGATGTCGTCCAGGTAGACCGGATCGGGTACCAGGTCCGCGGGCAGCACCAAGTAGAGGACGGCCCCCCAGAAGACCCACCGCGGACCGGTGGGGAGCCCGGCACGTCCGAGCTCCCGCCGGGTGCGGACCAGGCGCACCAGGACGCCGACCGCCGTCGCGAGGACGATCGCCGCGAGCGACGCCGCCACGGCGATCACCACTGTGGTCGAGTCCACCCCACCCCTCCGCTCCACCGGGCACGCGGCACGCGCCTTGTCTCCCGGATGCCCGTTCGCGGCGGCGGCAAGACCGGCGGGAGGGCTCTCTCATCCCTGTGGCCCACTCCTCGACCGGCAGGGCGCGGCGGGCGGCCGGTCCGCCGGCCCCGGGCGTGCCGGGTCGCGGACCGACCGCTTCGCCGGCCCCGGGCGCCACGTGGTCCACGCCGGACACTCCGGCGTGGACCGCGTGCCGTGCTCAGACCCCCAACATGCCCGCGGGATGCTCGTGTTCGAGCAGACCGGTGAGCACCCGGTGCGGAGTGAGCGGGAGTTCCCGGAAGCGGATGCCCGTGGCGTGGTGGACGGCGTTGCCGATGGCCGCCGCCGAGCCGACGATGCCGATCTCGCCGATCCCCTTGCTGCCCATCGGGTTGAGATGGTCGTCGTCCTCGTCCAGCCAGTACGCCTGAACGTCGGCGACGTCGGCGTGCGCGGGCACGTGGTAGGACGCCAGGTCGCGCTCGGCGAAGTCGCCGAACGCCGGGTCCATCGTGCTGTCCTCGGTCAGCGCCATGCCCAGGCCCATCGTCATGCCCCCGATGAACTGCGAGCGTGCCGTACGGGAGTTGAGGATGCGGCCGGCGGCGAACACACCCAGCAGCCGCGTCACGCGCACCTCACCGCTGACCGTGTCCACGGTGACCTCGGCGAAGTGCGCGCCGAAGGCGTGCCGTGCGAAGGGGCTCTCGGCGTCGGCCGTGCCGGAGGTGTCGGCGTCCGCCGTGATCCCCTCGTCGGGCAGCGGCCCCGAGTGACCGGCCAGCCGGTCGGTCAGCCGGACGCACGCCTCGTGGACGGCCCAGCCCCAGGAGGCGGTGCCGGAGGAGCCGCCGGCCATGGGGGCGAATCCGATGTCGCTGTCGGCGACCTCGATACGGACCCGGTCCAGGGGAGCGCCGAGGGCGTCGGCCGCGATCTGCGCGAGCACCGTCCGGGCGCCCGTGCCGATGTCGGTGGCGTTGACCCGTACCAGGAAACCGCCGTCGGGCAGGGCCCGTGCCGAAGCCACGCACGGAGACGCCATGACCGGATACGTGGCGGCGGCCACCCCGCTGCCCACCAGCAGGGGCCCGGCGGACCGGGACCGCGGATCACGGTCCTGCCACCCGAAGCGGCGGGCGCCCTCGCGCAGACACTCCACCAGATGCCTGCTGCTGAAGGGTTTGCCGCTGTCGGGTTCGGTCTCCGGCTCGTTGCGGATCCTCAGCTCCACCGGGTCGACGTGGAGTTCGGCGGCCAGCTCGTCCACCGCGGACTCCAGCGCGTACATGCCCGGGCACTCGCCCGGCGCGCGCATCCAGGACGGCGTGGGCACGTCCAGCCGCACCACGCGGTGCAGCGTGCGCAGGGCGGGAGCGGCGTACATGACGCGCGCGGGGACCGCCGCCTGCTCCACGAACTCCTTCACCCGGGAGGTCTGCGTCGTCACCTCGTGCACGAGAGAGGTGAGCCGGCCGTCGGGGTCGGCGCCGAGGCGCAGCCGGTGCAGGGTCGGCGCGCGATGGCCGACCACGGCGGCCAGGTAGCGGCGTGGCAGTGCGACGGTGACCGGACGGTCGGTCTGCCGTGCCGCCATCGCGGCCAGCACCACCTCGACGCGGGGCGTGCCCTTCGAACCGAAGCCGCCGCCCACGTGCTCCGCGCGCACCGTGATCCGGTCCTCGGGCATCTCGAACATCCGGGCGAGTTCGGTGCGGACGGCGCTGCTGCCCTGGCTGGAGGAGTGCACCACCAGCCGGTCGCCGACCCACTGCGCGGTGCTGGTGTGCGGCTCCATCGGGTGGTTGTGCAGCGGCGGTATCCGGTACTCGACGTCGAGCCGCGTCGCCGACGAGTCGAAGGCGCCATCGGGGTCGCCCTGCTCGGTGACGGCCGGGAACCCGCCGTTGGCCGTCTCGGGCACGTACGCCTCCGGATGGGAGGCCGTCAGTGTCACGTCGTGGCCCTCCTCCTCGTACGTGACACGGACGGCGTCGGCGCCGGCGCGGGCCGCCTCCAGCGTCTCCGCCACCACCAGGCCCACGAACCAGCCGCGGTGCGGGACCTGCGGGCTCTGCAGCACGGCCAGGGTGGGGTCCTCCGGGTCCGCCAGCCGGGGCGCGTTCTCGTGGGTGAGCACCGCGACGACGCCGGGCAGGGCGAGCGCCGCGGCGGTGTCGACGCCGGTCACCCGGCCCCGGGCGACCGCCGCCGGCACGGGCCAGGCCTGGGCGCGGCCGGGGGCGTCGTACTCGGCGGCGTACCGGGCGGTGCCGGTGACCTTCTCCCGCCCCTCCAGGCGCTCGACGGGAGCGCCCAGGACGGTCTCGGTGCCGGTCATGGAGTCCTCCTCGTGGACGCCGGGGTCAGGTCGTGGCCGGCGGGGCGAGCCGGTCCAGTACGTCCAGGGCGAGGCGGCGGGCCAGCGGCACCTTGTAGGCGTTGTCCCGCAGCGGCTCGGCGGCGGCGAGTTCCAGATCGACGGCGTGCTCGAACGCCGCCGTCGTGGGTGCCGCGCCCACCAGCGCGTCCTCGGCCCGCCGGGCCCTCCAGGGCCGGTGCGCCAGCGCCCCGAACGCGATTCCGGCCCGGTCCACCACTCCGTCCGTCAGGTGCAGGACGGCGGCGACGGAGGCCAGCGCGAAGGCGTACGACGCCCGGTCCCGGGCCTTGCGGTACGCCGAGGGCAGCCCGCCCGTCGCGGCCGGCAGGACCACGCCGGTGATCAGCTCGCCGGGATGGATCTCCGTGTCCCGCTCCGGGTGCCGGCCCGGCAGCCGGTGGAAGTCGGCGGCGGGAACGCTCCGCGTGCCCTCGGGGCCGTGCAGCTCCACGCGCGCGTCGAGGGCGGCGAGCGCCACCGCCATGTCCGAGGGGTTGGTGGCGATGCACTGGTCGGAATGGCCGAGCACCGCGTGATCGCGGTGCACGCCCTCCAGGGCGCCGCAGCCGGTGCCGGGCTCGCGCTTGTTGCAGGGCTTGGACAGGTCCTGGAAGTAGGGGCAGCGGGTGCGTTGCAGCAGGTTGCCGCCCGTGGTGGCGACGTTGCGCAGCTGTCCCGAGGCGCCCGCCAGCAGCGCCTGGGACAGCGCCGGGTAGCGGTCGCGGACGACGGGGTGGGCCGCGAGATCGCTGTTGCGGACCATCGCGCCGACCCGCAGCGCACCGTCGGGCAGTTCCTCCACCGCGTCCAGCGGGAGCCGGGTGACGTCGACGAGGGCCGTGGGCGTCTCCACGCCGAGCTTCATCAGGTCGACGAGGTTGGTGCCGCCGCCGAGATAGCGGGCGCCGGGGTGGGCGACGAACGCGCCGGTGGCCTCCTCGACGCTGTCGGCGCGCACATAGGTGAAGGGCTTCACGGGATCACGTCCTCGACCGCGTCGACGATGCGCGGATAGGCACCGCACCGGCACAGGTTGCCGCTCAGCCGTTCCCGGATCTCCTCCCGGTCCAGCACAACGGGTTCGCCCGAGGGGGTCTGCGGGTCGGTGACGTGCGACGGGTGGCCGGCCGCGGCCTCGGCGAGTACGCCGACGGCCGAGCAGATCTGGCCCGGGGTGCAGTACCCGCACTGGAAGGCGTCGCGCTCGAGGAAGGCCCGCTGCATCGGATGCAGTTCCTCGCCGTCGCCGGCGAGACCCTCGACGGTGGTGATCTCGCAGCCGTCCAGGGCGACGGCGAACAGCAGGCAGCTGTTGACGCGCCGCCCGTCCACCAGGACCGTACAGGCGCCGCACTGCCCGTGGTCGCATCCCTTCTTGGCGCCCGGGAGCCCGAGATCCTCCCTCAGGAGGTCCAGCAGGACCCGGCGGTGGTCGACGATGAGAGTGTGCGGTTTGCCGTTGACCCGGAGGGTGGTCTCCGAACGGGAGGACTCCGGCGGGCGGGAAGCGGGAGTGGGGCTCTCGTGCTGGCTGTCCATGGCGTCGATGACCTTCCGGGACGGGCCGTGCTGCTGTGCAGTCCGCGTATCCAGGTTGCGCCCGCTGACACGTGAGGGCGACCTCAGCCCGCCGCGGTCGGTCGCACGCCTGCCACGCCGTCGTCGCTCGCCGGCGCGCCGCGGCGTCGCCCGCCGGGGCAGGGGCGGATGCCACCGGAGTGCCTCGGCCCGGCGGCGGTCGTGTCCGGTTGTCGGCTGATCGGTGGTGGGCAGTCGTCAGTCGGGTCCGGCTGTCGTCAGTCGCCGGGGTCGGCCGACGGCTGGGTGGTCTCCCGGCGTCCGGTGTCGGGACGCGGTGGCCGGCCGGAGACCCTGAACCGTTCCAGCGTGCGGGTCAGCCCCCGCAGCGGGGACGGCGCCGGGGACGCGGGCGGCGGTGGCCCGGCGGGGGCCGCCCCGGCGGACTCCCGGTACGCGGCCAGCGCCTCGGTCGCGCGTTCGGCCGCCTCCCGGTACAGGTCCCGGGACTGCGTCATGGCCTCCAGCGCCTCGGCGTACATGGCCACCAGCTTGCGCTCGCGCTCCAGCTCCTCCTCCAGGGTCAGCAGCCGCCAGTCCTCCCGCAGCGCGGTCAGGGCGTCCTCCGTCCCGTCCGGCAGCGGCCTGGGCAGCGCGGCGAAGGCCGTCACCGCCGCGATCAGGTCGGCCGGCTCGGAGCCGTCCAGGAAGACGGTGCGGACGGAGTACTCCCGGGCGTCGTAGCCGGACGGTGCCGGAGTGCCGGGCAGGACCACGGCGCCGCCGCGCGGCACCTGGACACCGAAGTCCTCCAGAGCCCAGTTCACGACCCGATGTTGCTGCGGCGCGGCGCGGTGCTCGACCACCCGGTGCCGCAGGCCGGGCGGCAGCCGGTCCGCGAGCGGCACCCGGCCGCGGTGGTCGGGGGTCATCGCCTCGTGCACCACGACGTGGATGTTCCACGGGCTGCGCCCGGACTCCTTGAGCAGCCGCCGGACGGCCTTGTCGTCGTCCGGCAGGGTGTTGATGCCCCGCAGCCGCAGTCCCGTGGCGACGTCCCGGTCCCAGGTGACGTCCGGGTCGTCGGGCCAGAACATGGTGGCGGGGGAGGGCCAGGCGGTGTCCCAGGCCTCCTCGGCCTCCGCGAGCAGCGTCCACGCCTGCCCGCCGGCCGAGCCGGGCTCCAGGAGCAGCCTGGCCCGGACGGTGACGGCCCCGGAAACCTTCCAGCGCGCCTCGAAGACGCGCGGGCCGGCGCTGCCGTCGTCCGCGGCCTCCTCGGGCAGCTCCAGGAAGTCGTCGATGACGCGGCCGTCCTTGAGCCGCTGAAGGGTGTGCCGGACGGTGTCCTCCGCCGCGGATCCGACGTGGCGGCCGCGGGCGGTCCACAGCGTGGGCGGAGTCGTGGGGCGGGCGCTGGAAGAGGTCGGCATGAGTCCATCGGGAAGCAGGGGCACGGGCACGGACACAGGCCAGTATCGTCGCCGCAGGTCAGCAAGGAGCACCCGGGGTCCGCCGACCGGGCGGCCCCGGCGCGGTGCACGGTGCGGTCGGCGGGTGCGACGTACGCCATGGGCGAGGGTGGGCAGGAGGAACGGCGACCGACCGAACGGCACGAGAAGGAGCGACCCGATGAACCTCGACCTCGGCGGACGAACCGCGCTGGTGACGGGCTCCTCGCAGGGCATCGGGGCGGCGATCGCCGCCGGACTGGCCCGGGCCGGCGCCACCGTGGGCGTCAACGGACGCGACGCCGCCCGTCTGGCGGAGAGCGTCGGGAGACTGCGGGCCGAGGTGCCGGACGGCGTGTTCGTTCCGGTCGCGGCCGACCTCGGTACCGAGGAGGGCGCCGAACGGGCCCTCGAGACGCTGCCCGACGTCGACATCCTCGTGAACAACCTCGGCGTGTTCGGCGCCGTGCCCGCGCTGGAGATCAGCGACGACGAGTGGCGCCGCTACTTCGAGATCAACGTCCTCGCGGGCGTCAGGCTGACGCGCGCTCATCTCCCCCGGATGAGGGAACGGGGCTGGGGCCGGGTGCTGTACATCGCGAGTGACTCGGCCGTCGTCATCCCGGCCGAGATGATCCACTACGGCGTGTCCAAGACGGCACTGCTCGCGGTGAGCCGCGGCTTCGCCAAGGAGGCGGCCGGCAGCGGTGTCACGGTGAACTCCGTCATCGCCGGGCCCACCCACACGGAAGGCGTCGAGGACTTCGTGTACCAGCTCGTCGACCGCGACCTGCCCTGGGACGAGGCCCAGCGCGCCTTCATGCGCGAACACCGCCCGCAGTCGCTGCTCCAGCGGCTGATCGAGCCCGCGGAGATCGCCAACCTCGTGGTGTACCTCAGCTCCCCCCAGGCGTCCGCCACCACCGGCGCGGCCGTCCGCGTCGACGGGGGATACGTCGACTCGATCCTCCCGTAGCGGGCCGGGGGTCACTCGCCCGGTGCCGCGCGCCGTCGGTCCGCCTCGTCCCAGGTACGGGTGGAGCGCGGCTCCACGTACGGTTCCCGGTCGGGCGGATGCCCGCCGTCGATGACACGCTGCCGGGCCAGTTCGGCGTCGAACTCCAGGCCGAGAAGGATGGCCAGGTTCGTCACCCACAGCCACACCAGGAAGATGATGACACCGGCCAGGGTGCCGTACGTCTTGTTGTACGAACCGAAGTTCGCCACGTAGAAGGCGAACCCCGCGGAGGCGACCAGCCAGATCAACAGGGCGAGGAAGCTGCCCGGTGAGACCCACTTGAAGCCCTTGACCCGGGCGTTCGGCGTGGCCCAGTACAGGATCGCGATCATGAACGTGACGAGTACGACCAGCACCGGCCACTTGGCGATCGACCACACGGTCAGCGCGGTGTCGCCGATGCCGAGCGCGGTGCCCGCCTGCCGGGCCAGTGCGCCGGTGAACACGACGATGAGCGCGCTGACCACGGCGAGCACCAGCAGCACCACGGTCAGGGCCACCCGCAGCGGCAGCACCTTCCACACCGGGCGTCCCTCGGGCATGTCGTAGACCGCGTTCGCCGCGCGGATGAACGCGGCCACGTAGCCGGACGCCGTCCAGACGGCGCCCACCAGTCCGACCACCGCCAGCACGGAGCCCAGACCGGCCTTCGCCTGCAACTGCCGCACCGCGTCGGTGATGACGTCCCGCGCGGATCCCGGAGCGAGCTTCTGGATGTTGTCCAGCACCTCCTGGGTGGCGGACTGCCCGGCGATCCCGAGCAGGGAGACCAGCACCAGCAGGGCCGGGAACAGCGACAGGATCCCGTAGTAGGTCAGGGCGGCGGCGCGGTCGGTCAGCTCGTCGTCCTTGAACTCGGCCATCACACGCCGCAGCAGCGCGGACCACGAGCGCTTCGGCAGCTGCGTGGGGGAGTCGGGGGCGGCACGCTCGGTGGCGGCCCGCGGACCGTAGTCCTCGGGCGCCGCCCCGGCCGGCGAGTCGTCCGCGGTGTCGGCCGGCGTGCCGGCGGGGGTGTCGGCCGGCGTGCCGTCCTTCGTGTGCTTCCCGTGATGGGGGAGGTGCTGTCGGGCCATGCACCCCGGGTTGCCCGTCCCGGCGTGCTCAAGCCCTCGTCCGCGGGATGCGCGCCCGGTGTGCGGCCACCACCCGAGGCGGATCCCTGGCCGGCGCGGACAGTTCCCGCCCGACCTGCCCTGCACGGCCGAAACAACGCAGTATGCCGGAGCGCGCGCACGTACCTCTGGAAAATGCCAAAGCTCTCACCGGATGCGTGCACGTTCCGTAGTCTCGGCGTCACGTTCGCGGTACAGCCGTGCAGGGGAGGGGATCCGGCGTGCCCGGAATCGACGAGAGTCTGCTGGAAGCCATGCGACTGCCCGGCGCACGGGGCGCGTCGCTGGTCGACTGGATCAGCGGGCTCGCCCTGGGCGCCGTGGGCGACGCACCGGGCGGCGACTGGGAGGCGACGGCCGCGGAGACCGCGGAACTGGCCCGCCACGTCACGGAGAGCGGCTCCCTGTCCGCGCCCGGCGCCCACTCGGCCTCCGTCCCGCCGGAGAAGGAACCGCCGGTCGAGGACGTCATCGCCACGACCGCGGACGCCTACCACCTGCTCAGGTTCGTCAGCACCCCCTTCGACAGCACCGTCTTCCTCCACCTGTGGCTGGACCGCAACGACGGAAACCTCGCCCTGGCCCGCATCCGACTGGCCGGGATGGCGGATCGTCTGGTGCTCGGATGACGGGAGTCACGACCGGCTGGACCACGTACGAGACGACGTCCGCGACCCTCGGCGCGCTCGCGGCCGACGGGGCGACCGGTGCCCTGTCGGGTGAGTGGGGGATCGTCTACCTCTCGGCGGGCCGTGTCGTGCACGTGGAGTCCCCCTTCACCCCGGACCTCGGCGCACTGCTCACCGGCAGCGGCGCCGTCCCACCGGACGGCTGGTGGGACGCGGTCGACCGGGGCGGACGGCAGCACCGGGTCGGGCACCGGCTCGTGGACAGCGGTCGGCTCGCCGCCGGCGCGCTGGAGCTCTGCCACCTCGGCGCGCTCTTCGACGCCGCGTACTTCGTCCTCGCCCACGACACGCGTGCGCACCGCTTCCGGCCCGGTGCCGCGCACTGGCTCGGCGCGGTCCGGTCCGTACCGGTGGACGTCGTCGTCCGCGAGTCCGGCCGCCGCCGTGCCCTGCTGGACCGCATATGGCCGGACCCCGACATCGACACCGTCCCCCTGACCCGCGTCACCGACGCCGGCACCGCCGATCTGCCGGTGCGGCGCGGCCGGATCCTGACGCAGGTCGACGGCGTCCGCACCGCCGCTCAGATCGCCTCGGCGCTCGCCTGCCGCACGTACCACACCCTCGTCGAACTGCGCCGCCTGGCCGCCGACGGACTCGTCACCGCCGCGCCGCCCGCCCCCACGTCCCTCGCGGCGGCCCCGGAGCCGCGCGGCGTCGTGTGGGACGACCCGGACACGGCCCTGCTGCGACGGCTCCGAGACGCCCTGGAGGCCCTGTGATCCGCGCGCGTCGCCAGCGTGCCGAAAGGAGACTGCTCATGGCCGTCGAGAGCGACGTCCTGGACGAACTGCACCGACTGCGCCACCGCGTCCCCCAGTTGACCGGCTCGCTCGCGGCCACCGTCGACGGGCTCGTCCTCGCCCATGACGCGCCGGGCACCGAACCCGAGGGCCTCGCCGCGCTGACCGCGGCGGCACTCGGTGTCGCGCACCGCACGGCCGACGCCACCGCGCGCGGCGGGTTCCGCGAACTGCTGCTGCGCGGGTCCGACGGCTACGTCGCCACGTACGCCGCCGGTGCGGCCGCCGTCCTCACCCTGCTCGCCGACGGCCGGGTCAATGTGGGCCGGCTGCACCTGGAGGGGCGGCGCAGCGGTGCCCGGATCGGAGAGCTGGTCGTCGCCCACCTCGGTCAGGACCGTGGCCGTCCCCCGTCCGGCGAACACGTCACGACGCCGCTCGCGGACACGGCCCGTCCCATCGGCACCCTGCCGGTGCGCACCCCGCCGCGCCCCACACACCAACCGATTGCCCGGGCCGGCGGCGACCGCCGGCCGACCTGATCCACCGATCGCGTACCGATCACGTCCGGAAAGGAACCCACGCATGGCCAACCTGGAGACCTCCCTCAAGGAATGCCTGAGCGCCATCGACGGAGCGACCGCCGCCGCGCTGGTCGACTACACCAGCGGCATGGCCCTCGGCACGCTGGGCGGGAGCAAGGACTTCAACCTCGAGGTCGCAGCCGCCGGCAACACCGATGTCGTGCGGTCCAAGCTGCGCACGATGGAGCACCTCGGTCTGAAGGAGGAGATCGAGGACATCCTGATCACGCTCAGCAGCCAGTACCACATGATCCGCCTGCTCAAGGGGCGTGGCGGCGACGGACTCTTCCTCTACCTGGTGCTCGACGCGAGCCGCGCCAACCTGGCGATGGCCCGCCACCAACTGCGCCGGATCGAGAACGAGCTGGAGGTCTGACTCTCGAACGCACCGCTCACCGGGTGGTGGGCCGGGGTGGGACACTTCCCGTCCCCGGCCCGCCCCCCCCGTCCGCCGTCCCCGGCCCTGCCCCGTCTCGGCCGTCTCGGCCTGGGCTCAGCCGGTGTGAAGGATGCGAAGGCGGTCGGGTTCCGCCGGATCTCGATCGACGACTTGGACGGGCGGCCAAGCCCATTGCCAGACGCCGATGCCCGGCGCGCGGGAGAACCGGATCCGCCCACGGGTGCCTTCGACCGCGACGCGCGGCCAGGACGCGGCAGTGCGCGCCCGGTCCACGCCGTGCGAACGCAGCACATCGGCGAGGACGGTGACCGTGTCGTAGCCCTCGAAGGCGACGAAGGAGGGTGCTTCGGCCAGCCGCTCGCGCAGGGCCGTCCCGACTCGCGCACCGAGTGGGCCGAGGCGCTCGGGCAGGTAGCGCAAGAACGGGATCTCCGCGCCGTCGGCGCCCAGCGACGCCGCCCATTCGGTGAACTCCGGTTGCCCGGCCGGAGCGCCGATCATGACCTCCGCGAGGCGCTGGTCGCGGCGGACGGACCTGACGATCGACACGGCCGGTTCCGGGTGGCCGACCAGAAGAAGCAGGGCTGTCGCGCGATGGGCGACGAGTTCGTCGCACACGGCCGCGGGAGTGAGCGCCCGCATGTCGAGTTCGACGACGGTGCCGCCGCGCGGAGCGAGGTGGTCCCGCAGAACGCGGGCGCCGGCCGCCCAGTAGGGACTCGACTGGGCCGCTACGGCGATGCGACGGTGGCCCGCGCCGAGGAGGAAGTCCGCGTAGACCCGCCAGCCGCGGGACTGCGCCGGGGCGAGGCGCGCGACCCACTGTGTCGGCTGTTCGGTGAGCGCGTCGAGAACCGCGGACGAGCAGAGGAACGGCAGGCCGAGGGCGTCGGCCCGGGCGGCAGCGGCGCGAGCGACGACGCTGTGGTACTCCCCCGCCAACGCGGCCACGCCCAGGCGAGCCAATTCGTCCACGGCCGCCGCGGCCCGCTGCGGGTCGGCCGCGGTGTCCCGGACCACCAGCTCGAGGGGCCTTCCGGTGATCCCGCCGGCGTCGTTGACTTCGCGAACGGCCAGCTCGAGTCCGGCGAGCAAGTGCCGGCCCGCCTCGACCCACCCGGGCCGAGTCAGCGGAACGAGAGCGCCGATCCGGACGGCTGAGCCGTCGGTCCGCTCCGCACCAGGCGGCGAGGGTGGCGTACTCATGCGCCGGTGCCTTCCGGATTGCCCGCACCGCGGAGTGGCGAGGCCCGGTGGTACGCGTTCGTCTCGTCCCGCCCTGGCGGGCACACCTGGGTGACCATGCCGGACATTGCATCCACCGCCCTCGCCACCTGGCAACCGAATTGTCCGGCCGCGTGGACCGGCCGGCACCGGGGCCTCGTCGAAGGGCCGCCGGTGCCGGTCACCGGGGGATCAGGCGCCGCTCTCCCGGAGCATGTCCTCACGCTCGACGAGCTTCACGCGCTCGCGCCCCTGCGGCTCGCCCAGCGCCTTCTCCGCCGCGTCGAGGCGGTACCAGCCGTCCCAGGTGGTGAAACGGATGTTCCGCTCGGCGAGGAAGGCGTCCACGGCCTCCGGGACCGGTGACGCCGGCGTCTGGAGGCGGCCGTTCGCGTAGTCGTCCAGCAGGTTGGACACCGTCTCGTTGGCGTCGCCCTTGGTGTGGCCGATCAGGCCGACCGGGCCGCGCCGGATCCAGCCGGTGACGTACGTCGACCGGAGGTGCTCGCCGGACTCCTGGACGACGCGACCGCCCTCGTCCGGGACCGTGCCCGAGTCGAGGTCCCAGGGCAGCTTGGGGAGCTGGTCGGACAGGTAGCCGACGGCCCGGTAGACCGCCTGCACGTCCCAGTCCTTGAACTCCCCGGTGCCCTTGACGTTGCCGGTGCCGTCGAGAGCGGTGCGCTCGGTACGCAGGCCGACGACCTTGCCGTCCTCGCCGAGGATCTCGGTGGGCGACTCGAAGAAGTGCAGGAACAGCTTGTGCGGCCGGTCGCCGACGTCGCGGATCGCCCAGTTCTCCAGGGTCTTGGCGACCATGTCGGCCTGCTTGTTGCCCCGCCGGGTCGCTATCGAACCGTCGTCGTAGTCGATGTCCTCGGGGTCGACGATGACCTCGATGTTGGGGGAGTGGTCCAGCTCCCGCAGCTCCATCGGGCTGAACTTCGCCTGCGCGGGTCCGCGGCGGCCGAAGACGTGGATCTCGAGCGCCTTGTTGGCCTTCAGACCCTCGTAGACGTTCGGCGGGATCTCGGTCGGCAGCAGCTCGTCCGCCGTCTTCGCCAGGACGCGGGCCACGTCGAGGGCGACGTTGCCGACGCCGAGGACGGCGACCTTCTCCGCCTCCAGCGGCCAGGTGCGCGGTACGTCCGGGTGGCCGTCGTACCAGGACACGAAGTCGGCGGCGCCGTAGGAGCCGTCGAGGTCGATGCCGGGGATGGGCAGCGCCCGGTCGGCCGTGGCGCCCGTGGCGAAGATCACACCGTCGTAGAACGCCCGCAGGTCGTCCAGGCTGATGTCGGTCGGGTAGTCCACGTTGCCGAAGAGGCGGATCTGCGGCTTGTCGAGCACCTGGTGCAGAGCGGTGATGATGCCCTTGATCCGCGGGTGGTCGGGTGCCACGCCGTAACGGATCAGTCCGAACGGGGCGGGCATGCGCTCGAAGATGTCGATGGACACACCGGGGTCGGCGGCCACCTCGGACTTGAGCAGGGCGTCGGCGGCGTAGATCCCGGCCGGGCCGGATCCGACGATGGCTACCCGCAGAGGGCGGGGCATGTTCAGGTTCCCTTCGAGCGGTGACAGATCGACTCTCGGGGAAGCCTAAGCTAAGGCAAGCCTAAGTCGGTACGCGGGTCCGGTCTATGAGCCCATAAGCCGAACTTATGGGATCTCATGGCATGGGTTTGTGATTGCGCGGGGCCGGGCCAGGACCGGGGGCGGCGGCCGGCCGGTTCAGCGGCGCTTGCCGAACTTCCGCAGCATCTCCTGGGCCTGCGCGCGGCGGCGGGGGTCCGAGGCCGCGCGCCGCACCTGCTCCACCGTCCGGCGGCCCTGGGGGCTGCGCGCGAAGCTCTTGATGCGGTCCAGCATTCCGGCCATGACGTCCTCCGGGGCGACGACAGTGGTTCTCCTCGCCCGTCCTCCTACCCCCGGGTCCCGCGGTCACCCCGGCGGGCGCCGCCGGGTTTGACCTCCCGGCGAAGGGCACCCGCAGGGCAGGACATCGCAAGCGAACGCCGAGAGGTGAACCACTGTGGCCGGCAACAAGAAGTCCAAGGCCAAGATGGAGCAGGCCAAGGGGAAGGCCAAGGAAGCGGTCGGTCGGACCGTCGGCAACGAGAGGATGACGGCCGAGGGCCGCGCCGAGCAGTCCAAGGGCGACGCCCGGCAGGCCAAGGAGAAGGGCAAGGACGCGTTCCGGCACTGACGCCGCCACCGCTCTGACACGCGGGCCGCGGTACCGGGACACCGCCCGTTCCCCGGCCCCCCTCGGGTTTTTCGGCCCCCGGCGGGGCGGCGCTCCTGGGCCGGGTCGGCCGATGTGGTGGGTGTCGCCGTACACCTGCCGGTCCGGCGGCCGGTCGGGGCCTCGACGCCCGCGAAGGGTCAGGGGACCGGCTGCTCCGCCCAGATGACCTTGCCGGCCGGCGTGTAGCGGGTGCCCCAGCGTTCGGCGAGCTGCGCGACGAGGAACAGTCCGCGTCCGCCCTCGTCCGTCATCGCCGCGTAGCGCAGATGGGGCGAGGTGCTGCTGCTGTCGAACACCTCGCAGACGAGGCTGCGGTCGCGCAGTACCCGGACGTGGACGGTCTCACCGCCGTACCGGATCGCGTTGGTGACCAGCTCGCTCAGGATCAGCTCCGTCGTGAACGCCAGCTCGTCCAGCCCCCACTCCGTCAGCCGCCGTGTGACCTGGGCGCGCACCTCGCCGACCGCCGCCGGGTCGGACGGGACCTGCCACTCGGCGACCCGGTCGGGACCCAGCACGTGGGTGCGGGCGACGAGCAGCGCGATGTCGTCGCCCGGGCGCTCCGGGAGCCGGGCGTCGAGGACGGACCGACAGGTCTCCTCGGGCGACTCGCCGGCCGTCTCCAGAGCCCGGCGCAGGTGTTCCAGACCCACGTCGATGTCGTGCTGCCGGTCCTCGACCAGCCCGTCGGTGTACAGGACCAGCCGACTGCCCTCCGCCAGGTGCAGCACGGTCGTCTCGAACGGGAGGCCGCCCAGACCCAGCGGAGGGCCGGCGGGCACCTCGGGGAACTCCACGCGGCCGTCGGGATGGATCAGAGCCGGGGGCGGGTGGCCGGCGCGGGCGATCACACAGGTGCCGGAGACCGGGTCGTAGATGGCGTAGAGGCAGGTCGCGCCGGTGACCGGGGCGGTGCCGTCGTCGGCCGACTCGTCCTGGTCGATGCGGTTGACCAGCTCGTCCAGCAGGCCCAGCAGTTCGTCGGGCGGCAGGTCGAGGGCGGTGAAGTTGTGCACGGCCGTCCGCAGTCGTCCCATGGTGGCCGCGGCGTGCAGCCCGTGGCCGACGACGTCGCCGACCACGAGCGCGACGCGGGCCCCCGACAGCGGCAGCACGTCGAACCAGTCCCCGCCGACCCCCGCCTGCGCGGGCAGGTACCGGTAGGCGATGTCCAGGGCGTTCTGGTCGGGCATCCTGCGGGGCAGCAGACTGCGCTGGAGGGTCACCGCCATGTTGTGCTCGCGCGTGTAGCGGCGCGCGTTGTCGATGGAGACCGCGGCACGCGCGACCAGTTCCTCGGCGAGGGTCAGCTCGTCCTCGTCGAAGGGCTCGGGCTTCTCCGAACGCCAGAAGCCGACCACCCCGAGCACCAGGGTGCCCGCCCGCAGCGGCACGGTGATCAGCGAGTGGATGCCGAACTCCACCACCTGGGCGGAGCGTTCGACGTCCTGTGCCTGCCAGTCCCGGGCCTGGCCGAGGCGCGGTTCCAGCACGGGCCGGCCGGTGCTCAGGGACCGGCCCTGCGGGGTGGACGGCACGAAGCGGATCTGCCGGCCCACCGGGTAGAGCGGAGCGTCCTCGCGGATGCCGCCGAGCGCGGCCCGGCTCAGCCGGGTCGCGCCCTCCGGCTGGCCGCCGGCCAGTACGGCGTCGTACAGGTCCACGCTGACGTAGTCCGCGAAACGGGGCACGGCCAGCTCCGCCAGTTCCTCGGCCGTACGGGTGACGTCCAGGCTGGTGCCGATGCCCACGCCGGCGTCGTACAGCATGTCCAGGCGTTCCCGGGCGGTCTCGGCCCGTCCTGACAGGGCCCGCAGCTCCGTGGAGTCGCGCAGTGTGGCGACGCTGCCGGCCGGGCCGCCCCGTACGTCCGTCGGCCGCTGGTTGACCGCCAGCAGCCGGTCCTTGACCAGGTGCACCTCGTCCGTCGCGACCCGTCCGGAGGCCAGCAGCTCCGCCGTGTCGCCCGGGAGCCCGAGGTCGAGCACGTGCCGCCCCTCGGCGTCGGCGGGCAGGTCGAGCAGGCGGTGCGCCTCGTCGTTGGCGAGCAGCAGCCTGCCCTCACCGCCGACGATGAGCACACCCTCCCGGACGGAGTGCAGGACCGCGTCGTGGTGTTCGTACATCCGGGTCATCTCGTGCGGGCCCAGGCCGTGCGTCTGCCGCAGCAGCCGTCGGCTGACGAGCGCCGTGCCCGCCGTGGCCAGGGCGAGCCCGACGGCCGCCGCGGACAGCACCAGCGGGAGCTGCCGGTCGGCGACGCCGCCCACGTTCTCCGTCGTGATGCCGGCCGAGACCAGCCCCACGACCGTGCCGTCGGGCGCCTCGACCGGGACGATCGCCTGGACCAGCGGCCCTATCGTTCCCTCGATCTCCTCGGTCACCGTCTCCCCGGACAGCGCGGGAGCGATGTTCCCCACGAACTTCTTGCCGATGCGGTCGGGCTCGGGGTGGGTGTAGCGGACCCCGTCGGTGTTCATGACGACGACGAAGTCCACGCCCGTCGCCCTGCGTGTCGCCTCCGCCCGCGGTTGGAGGAGCGCGGTCGGATCGGGGCCGCGCAGCGCCTCGCGGATGCCGGGGGCGTTGGCGAACGTCGCGGCCACGGCGAGGGACCGGTTGCGCGCCTCCGTCTCGCTGTCGCGCCGCACCTGGAGCACCAGCGCGGCCACCGCGGCCACCACGAGCAGCAGCACGATGACCACGTTCAGGACGAAGACCTGCCCCGCGACGCTGCGGCCGGACAGCGCCGAACGCAATGCCGCGGCACGGCGGCGCCGTCCCGCGCCCGCTCCCCGCCGTGACCGGTCCTGGTCTCGCCGGCTTCGGGCGAGCGGACCGCTGGGACGACGGGGTGACCACTCTCCCTGTCGACCCCTCAGCCGGACCATGAGCCCATGTCTACACTGCCGCGCCGCGGGAGGCGAGGGGCACCCGCCGGTGTGGAGCGGACGGCCGCACCCGGTCCCGGTGCCGTCCTCGTCCGGGGCTCCCGGGCGGGGGCGGCGGGTGGCGAGCAACCGGGCGATGTCGTCGGGCAGTCCGGCGAGGACGGCCGGCCCCGGCAGGCCGGGCGTGGGGGAGCGCGGACAGACCCCGCCCGCATGGCCACCGCACGCGCCGATCACCTCGGCGGAGGCGTCGATCAGCAGCGCCGTCGGCCGCCCGGGCGTCCGGTCCGCGTCCTCGGCGCCTGCGCTCATCGGCCCCACCTCGTCCGTGCGCCGTCACGGGGGCGACACGGCAAGAATGCGCCTCGACGGCCCGGTGGCGCATGCGGTCGGGCCGCGCGGGTGACGGGGCCGCACGGGGCGGCGAAAATTTCGGACCCGGTGCGCTTCCGCAGTGCTTCAGCGATGGAGCCGTTACAGGCGTTGACCGTGGGGACCGGAGTCCGTAATCTCCTCCGGGCCATTCGGAAATATGCTCGAAACATTCGAACCATCCTGCCTTCTTCGTACGGCCTCCGTGTTCCACTCCAGGAAAGGGATGTCATGAGCATGACCCTGCTACGCCTGTCCAGGGCGGCCGCCGCCGGCCTCATCGCCGCGGCGGCGCTGACGGCCGCGGCCCACTCGGCCGAGGCCGCCGACACGCTCGGGTCCGCGGCGGCCGGACAGGGCCGCTACTTCGGCACCGCCGTCGCGGCCAACCACCTCGGCGAGTCCGCGTACGCCGCCACCCTGGACCGTGAGTTCACCTCGGTGACGCCCGAGAACGAGATGAAGTGGGACGCCGTCGAAGGCAACCGCGACACCTTCACCTTCGGCGCCGCCGACCAGATCGTGAACCACGCGCGGTCCCAGGGCATGGACGTCCGCGGCCACACCCTCGTCTGGCACTCCCAGCTGCCGTCCTGGGTGAGCGGCCTGGGCGCCGCCGACCTGCGCACGGCGATGAACAACCACATCAACCGGGTGATGGGCCACTACAAGGGCCAGATCCACAGCTGGGACGTGGTCAACGAGGCCTTCCAGGACGGCGGCAGCGGCGCACGCCGCAGCTCCCCGTTCCAGGACAAGCTGGGCGACGGATTCATCGAGGAGGCGTTCCGCACCGCGCGCGCCGCCGACCCGGCCGCCAAGCTCTGCTACAACGACTACAACACCGACGGCGTCAACGCGAAGAGCAACGCCGTCTACGCCATGGTCAAGGACTTCAAGTCCCGCGGTGTGCCCATCGACTGCGTCGGCCTCCAGTCCCACTTCAACGGCGCCTCCCCGGTCCCGGCCGACTACCGGGCGAACCTCCAGCGCTTCGCCGACCTCGGCGTCGACGTGCAGATCACGGAACTCGACATCGAGGGCTCGGGCACCGCCCAGGCCGACAACTACGCCAACGTGGTCAAGGCCTGTCTCGCCGTGGACCGCTGCACCGGCATCACCGTCTGGGGTGTCACCGACAAGTACTCGTGGCGCAGCAGCGGCACCCCGCTGCTGTTCGACGGCAACTACAACGAGAAGCCCGCCTACGACGCCGTCCTGTCAGCCCTCGGCGGCTCGGGCGGCGGCCCGGGCAACGGCACGGCGAGCTGCACCGCCACGTACACCAGGACCGCGGACTGGAGCAGCGGCTACAACGGCCAGGTCACCATCACCGCGGGCAGCGAGCCGATCAGCTCCTGGACGACCACCGTCACCCTGTCCTTGCCGCAGAAGGTCTCGGCCACCTGGAACGCCTCGGCCACCTGGGACGGCAGCGGCAACGTCATGACCGCGCGGCCGACGTGGAACGGCTCGCTGGCGGCCGGCGCGTCGACCAGTTTCGGATTCACCGTGGCCAAGAACGGCAGCGACGCCGCACCCACGGTCGGAACCTGCACCGCCTCTTGATCCCGCCGGCGCACCGGGCCACCCCCGAACCCGGCCCGGTGCGCCCCACCCATGCCCGGACCGTGGCGAGCAGGCGGTCAAAAACGGCGCGTCCGGCGGAAGTTGGGGCAAGGCAGCCGTGAGAGCCGTCCCGGTGCGTATCGTGAGGGACCGGGAGTCTTCGCTCCCCCCACTCGGCCCCGGACCGGACGGTGAGACTCTGTATGACTCCGGCGCACGGACCCCATGCCGCGGACGCCCCCGTCGTGTCCGCGGCGGTGGAGTTCAGCGGCGGGTCGGCGATGATCCCCGCCTCCCGGGACGTCGTGCACGGCTTCGTCGGGCGACTCGCCGAGGGGAACGTCGACCTGGCCGACGGCTTCCTCGACGCCGCCCGCCTGGTCGCCACCGAGCTGGTGACGAACGCGCTCCGTCATGCGCCCGGCCCCTGCCGGCTGGAGCTGACCCTGGTGGCCGACGGTGTGCAGATCGCGGTGTCGGACACGGGGGACGGCTTCCCCACGTTCCTGCCCCGCGACCCCCTGCGGGTCGGCCGCCACGGTCTGGAGATCGTGACACACCTGTGCGAGGAAGTGATCACCAAGCCCCATGCGACGGGCAAGACGGTGTACGCGCGCCTGCCGCTGCGCTGAGCCCGACGTCGGGCGACGGCCGGCCTGCTCGTCGGTGGGACGACCGGGCCTGAACCGGTCGTGGGACCGCCTGCCGGGGGACTCGGCGCCAGGCAGGCGGGCCGACCACCGTGCCCGGCGCCGTCCGCGTGCGGGTCGGCAGTACGTCGCGGACCAGCGCGGACCGGGGCCCGGACCGGGGGGCCCGGCGCCGGCCGCCGCGGGCTCGACGCGCGCGACCGCGCTCCGCTGACTACGGTCGAGGTGTGGTGGCACACACATTCGAGGAGCTCGTACACAAGCGGCGCGCGGCGGACCAGGCACAGCACCGGGTCGAGGAGCTGCGCGACTCGTACGGGCCTCCCACGCAACATCAGTGGACCCAACGGCAGTCGCACACGTACGAGACCGCCGTACGGGCCTGGCGCGACCTGGACCGGGACGCGCAGTCCGCGATGACGGAGTACGTCAAGGAAGGGGGCCAGTCCCGGCACAAAATCGAGGCGAAGGTCCGCAAGGCCGTCCAGGACGGGGGCCAGGGCGCCTGAGCGGTGCCGGGGCCGAACCCCGCCGGGTGCGGCGGGGTTCGGCCCTGCGCGGTCGTGGCGGGGTTCAGCCCCGTGCGGTCGTGGTCTCGCCGACGAGAGCGCGTGCGGTGTCCAGTGCCGCCGCCCGGTCGGCGGGTACCAGCCCGATGCGGGTGCGCCGGTCGAGCAGGTCGGCCTCGTCGAGGGCTCCCTCGTGGCGCAGCGCCCAGACCAGCTCGGCCCCGGTGACCGGGTGGTCAGGCAGGACCCGTTCGCCGAGCCGGGGATCCCGGGCGGCCAGTGCATGGACGGCCGGCGCCTCGGTGCCGTAGCGCCGCACCAGGCGGCGCGGGGCCCGCAGCGCGGCCAAGGCGTGCGCGGGAGCGGCCCCGACCAGGGGCAGCGCGGCGGTGGGGGAGGGGCCGGCGGCCAGCCGACGGGCGGCGACGGCGGCGTCCACCGCGTCCTCGGCCATCCGCCGGTACGTGGTGAGCTTGCCGCCGACCACGGTGATCACCCCCTCCGACGAGGTGAGCACGGCGTGCCGGCGCGAGACGTCCGCGGTACGCGGCCCGCCGCCGGGCCGGTCGGCGGACGCGGTGTCCAGCAGGGGGCGCAGGCCCGCGAAGGCGCCGACCACGTCCGCGCGGTGGACGGGCATGTCCAGCACGGAGCCGAGCACGTCGAGCAGGAAGCCCACGTCGGCCTCGGGCACCTCGGGCACGTCCGGGATCCCACCGTCCACCGGCTCGTCGGTCAGCCCCACGTAGACGCGGCCGTCGCCCTGCGGCAGGACGAGGACGAAGCGGTTGGTCTCCCCGGGGACCGGCACGTGCAGGCCCGCCGGGAGCGGACCGAGCCGGTCGGAACGCAGGACGAGGTGGGTGCCGCGGGAGGGCCGGACGCGGATGCCGTCCACGAGGCCGCCGGCCCACACGCCGGATGCGTTGATCACCGCGCGGGCCCGGATCACGCCCTCCTCACCGGTGACCTCGTCTCGTATCCGGGCGCCGGACGCGGTCAGCTCCAGGGCCCGGACACGGGTCAGGACGCGGGCGCCCCGGGCGGCGGCGGTCCGGGCGAGCGCCGTCACCAGCCGGGCGTCGTCGGTGAGCCGGCCGTCCCAGGACAGCAGGCCGCCGCGCAGCCGGTCGGGGCGGAGCACCGGGGCGAGGTGGCGGGTCTCCACGGCGGAGAGCCGGCGCGGCGCGGGCAGCGTGGCCCGCGCCGTACGCGCCGCCAGGCGCAGGGTGTCGCCGGCCCGGAACCCGGCCCACGCGAGGGCCGCCTGCCCACGGGAGACCAGCGGGGTCAGCGGCAGCACGAACGGCTGGGCGCTCACCAGGTGGGGCGCGGTGCGCTCCATCAGCACGCCGCGCTCCACCGCGCTCTCGTGGGCGACGTCGAGCTGGGCGGAGGCGAGGTAGCGCAGGCCGCCGTGGACGAGCTTGGAGCTCCAGCGGGAGGTGCCGAAGGCCAGGTCGTGCGCGTCCACCGCGACGACGCTCAGACCGCGGGCCGCGGCGTCCAGGGCCGCCCCGGCACCGGTCGCGCCGAGACCGACGACCAGGACGTCCACGACGGGACCGCCGACGGCGTCGGTCAGCTCGCGCGAGCGCCGTGCGGCGGACAGGGAGGCCCCGGCGGCGGGGCCGCTGATCGGGGTCATGGCGTGAGGGTCCTCTCCAGGATGGTGCGCAGCTCCGCGAGGAAGGCCGCCGGGGTCAGCTCGGCGTCGTCCTCGTCGGTCATGGTCCGCAGCGACAGGGCGAAGGACTGGACGACCAGCAGCACGGACCGGGCCTGCCGCTCGGGGTGCCCCGGGCGCACCGACCCGTCGGTGTGCCCCTCCCGCACGGACTGGGCCAGCAGCTCCAGCAGCGCCTCCTGGCTCGCCCCGCGGCGGTCCAGGACGTAGGGCAGGAGCAGCTCGGGGTCGACGTCGACGATCTTGCGGAAGAGCGGGTGGCCGCGGAAGGCCGCCACGCCCGCCACGAGCCCCTCGACCATGCGGGTGCGGGTGCCCAGACCCGCCCGGGGCTCGGGGACGGACCCGGTGGCCACCGCGACCCACTCGCGGGTCATCAGGTCGCCGACCAGCGACCGCACGTCGGGGTGGCGCCGGTAGAGCGTCATCCGGGAGACGCCGGCGCGACGGGCCACGTCGGTCATGGTCGTACGGCGGACTCCGACGGCCAGGACGCAGTCGCGCACGGCGTCGAGCACCGCGTCGTCGTCCGAGGGTTTCGGTCGGCTCGAGTGGTTGTGACGTTTGGGCGCCATGTGTAACAGTGTAACGCCCGTGGGGCCGCGCCGAAGGCATCCCCGTACCGACCGTGAGGACGACAGGCGATGGACATGCTGTGGAACGGCTGGGGCGATCCGGCCCGGGCGACGCCGCTGCCCGACACGGTGAGCCGGCTGCTGGGCGAGCTGCTCGGCGTCGAGCCCCGCGACGCCGCGTCCGTGGCGCTGGAGGAGATCGAGGTACCCGGGCCACCGCTGGACACCGCCGCCCGGCGCGCGCTCGCAGCCGCCGTCGGCGACCGCGCGGAGTGCCTGCGCACGGACGCGGAGACCCGCGTCCGGCACACCCGCGGCAAGTCCACCCCCGACCTGCTGCGGATACGGTCCGGCGACACCGCCGACACCCCGGCCGCCGTCGTCCTCCCGGACAGCCATGACGAGGTGCTCGCCGTCCTGGAGGCCTGCGCCGCACACGGCCTCGCCCTCGTCCCGTTCGGCGGCGGCACCTCCGTCGTCGGCGGCCTCGCCCCCGACCGCCGCCGGCCCTTCGTCGCCCTGGACCTGCGGCGCATGAACCGCCTGCTCGACCTCGACGAGGTCTCCCGCACCGCCACCCTGCAACCCGGCCTGCGCGCCCCCGAGGCCGAGGCGCTCCTCGCCGACCACGGGTACACCCTCGGCCACTTCCCCCAGTCCTACGAGTGGGCCACCCTCGGCGGCTTCGCCGCCACCCGCTCCAGCGGACAGGCCTCCGCCGGATACGGCCGCTTCGACGAGATGGTCCTCGGCCTCACCCTCGCCACTCCCGAGGGCACCCTCGACACCGGCCGCGCCCCCCGCTCGGCGGCCGGCCCCGACCTGCGCCAGCTCGTGCTGGGCTCGGAAGGCGCCTTCGGCGTCATCACCTCCGTGACCGTGCGCGTGCGTCCCGTGCCGCGCGTCCGCCGCTACGAGGGCTGGCGCTTCGCCTCCTTCGACGAGGGCGCCGCGGCCCTGCGCCGTCTCGCCCAGGACGGCCCGCGTCCCACGGTGCTGCGCCTGTCCGACGAGACCGAGACGCTCATCGGCCTCGCCCAGCCCGACGCCCTCGGCGACGTGCTCGCGCGGCAGGACGCCGGATGCCTCGCGGTCCTCGGATTCGAGGGCACCGAGGAGGACACCGCGCACCGCCGCGAGGGCGCCGCCGCCGTACTGCGGGAGAGCGGCGGCACCTTCGCCGGCGAGGAACCGGGGGAACGCTGGGCCCACGGCCGCTACTCGGCGCCGTACCTGCGCGACGCGCTGCTCGACGCCGGGGCGCTCGCCGAGACCCTGGAGACGGCGACCTACTGGTCGCGCATCCCCGCCCTGTACACCGCCGTCCGCGACGCGCTCACCGGCACCCTCACCGAGACCGGCACACCACCGCTGGTCATGTGCCACATCTCGCACGTCTACGAGAACGGCGCCTCCCTGTACTTCACGGTCGTCTCGGCCCAGGGCGAGGACGCCGTGGCGCACTGGACCCGGGCCAAGCACGCCGCCAACGAGGCGATCCTCGCCGCCGGCGGCACCATCACCCACCACCACGGGGTCGGCACCGACCACCGCGACTGGTACGTCCGGGAGGCCGGCCCCCTCGGCGCCCGGGCCCTGCGCGCCGTCAAGCGGAGCCTGGACCCCGCCGGACTGCTCAACCCGGGGGTCCTGCTGCCCGCGGACTGAACCCCCCGGCCACCGGCG
The DNA here is from genome assembly GCF_031845825.1 of Streptomyces lancefieldiae. Classification (NCBI taxonomy): domain Bacteria; kingdom Bacillati; phylum Actinomycetota; class Actinomycetes; order Kitasatosporales; family Streptomycetaceae; genus Streptomyces; species Streptomyces lancefieldiae. The sequence goes on from NZ_JAVRFH010000049.1 coordinate 27,156, forward strand.
CCCGCCCGCCCCGTGAGACAACAGTCCGGCTCCACCCGTCAGCCCGGAGGCACATCGATGCGAGAGTTCACCGCCGTCGTCAACCCCACCGCGGGCGGTGCCACCTCGGCCGCCGCGCTGCTGGGGGTGGCCCGGCTGCTGCGGGAGGCGGGCGCGGAGCTCGAGACCGAGTACAGCCGCAGCCTCGCGCACGCCCGGGAACTCGCCCGGCGGGCCGGACAACGGGGCCGGGTGGTGCTCGCCGTCGGCGGCGACGGCATGGCCGGCGGGATCGGCGGCGCCCTCAGCGGCACCGGCGCCCTGCTCGGTCTCGTCCCGGCCGGCCGCGGCAACGACTTCGCCCGCGCCCTGGACCTGCCCACCGAGCCCGCCGCGCTCGCCCGGGTGCTCCTGCACGGCGAACCCCGGCCGGTCGACACCATCGAGGTCACCTCGGCCGTCCACGACCGCGTCGTCGTGCTCGGCAGCGTCTACGCCGGTGTCGACGCGCTCGCCAACCACCACGCCAACCACGCGCGCCTGCTGCGCGGCACCGCCTCCTACTACGCGGGCGCGCTGCGCGCCGTCGCGAGCTGGCGGGCGACGCGCTACCGGGTGACCGTCGACGGCGAGGAGCAGGCGTTCACCGGCTACACGGTGGTGGCCGCCAACTCCGGCTACTACGGCTCCAACCGCCTGATCGCCCCCTCCGCCCGGGTCGACGACGGCCTGCTGGAGGTCGTGATGATCCACGAGGCGCCGCGGCGGCTGTTCTTCGCCCTGATGAACGAACTGGCCTCGGGCGCCCACGTCCACCGGCCCCAGGTCCGCGTCCTGCGCGGACGGGAGGTCCGCATCGAGGCCGACCGGGCCATACCCTACGGCGCCGACGGCGAGGTCGAGGCGGTCGTCCCCGTCACGGCCAGGGTGCTGCCCGGAGCGCTGCGCGTCCTGTGCTGAACACGCCGCCGGGCCGGCCGCCGACAGCGGCGACCGGCCCGGCGGGTACGCGGATCAGCCCCGGGGCGTGGTGAAGCGTTCCCACACCCGGTGGGAGCCCATCAGCTCCGTGACCCGCGCCAGGGCCGCGGTGCCGGACTCGGCGACGACCACACCGGGAGCGTCGGCGGGAACACCCGAGGCCTCGAGAGCCGTCTCGCCGCCCGCCCAGACGCCGATCGCCTTGCCGTGCCGGAACGCCTCCGACACCAGCAGGCTCACCCGCGGGTCGATCGCGCCCGGCCCCAGGGGAGCCGGAGCGGCCTTGTAGTCCCGCGGCGTGTAGGCGTCGCCGCCCATCTCGGGCGTCCCCGCCAGCAGGACGGCGTCGAACTCCACGGACCGCGCGGTGACGTAGCTGCGCTGCACCGTCAGCGCCTCGCCGCCCGAACCGATGGTGCCGCCGGTCGGCGCCACGACCAGCGGCACCATCCCCGCGGTCAGCACCGCCTCCCGCACGGCCGTCACGCCCTCCAGATCGGCCCCGCCGGTCACGATGCCGACCACCCGGCCCTCGACGGGCCAGGTGCGCCCCACCTGGGACAGCGCCGGGCTGGGTGCGACGTCGGCCAGCGGCACCGTCGGCTGCGGGGCGGGCAGGCCGAGCCCCTCGGCGACACCCGCGCACAGCTCCGGGTCGATGTTGGCCAGGACCTGGAGCGTCCGCTCCCTGATGGCCTGTTCGTAGCACTTGCCCAGCTCGAAGGTGTACGCGCCGATGATGTGCTCGCGCTCCACCGGGCTCATGCTCAGCCAGAACCGGCGCGGCTGGCTGAAGTGGTCCGCGAACGACTCCGGCGCGTCCCTCACCTTGGTCGCCTCCGGGACCCGTACCGGCGCTTCGATGTACGCCCCTTCGGCCGCTCCGGCGACGAACGGGCAGCCGCCGTCGAGAGAGTTGGGCCGGTAGGGCGCCACCCCCCGGTGCACGGCCGTCTGGTGCATGCCGTCGCGCAGCATGTCGTTGACCGGAGCGTGCGGCCGGTTGATCGGCAGCTGCGGGAAGTTGGGGCCGCCCAGACGCGTGATCTGGGTGTCCAGGTACGAGAACAACCGCCCGGCGAGCAGCGGGTCGTCGGTGATGTCGATACCGGGCACGAGGTGGCCGACGTGGAAGGCGACCTGCTCGGTCTCGGCGAAGAAGTTGGACGGGTTGCGGTTGAGGGTCATCAGCCCGATCGGCTGCACCGGGGCGAGTTCCTCGGGAACGATGTTGGTCGGGTCGAGCAGGTCGATGCCCTCGAAGGTCTGCTCCGGGTTGTCGGGGAAGGTCTGGATGCCCAGCTCCCACTGCGGGTACGCGCCCGCCTCGATCGCGTCGGCGAGGTCCCGGCGGTGGAAGTCCGGATCGATGCCGTTGATCATCTGGGCCTCGTCCCACACCAGGGAGTGCACGCCCAGCTTCGGCTTCCAGTGGAACTTCACCAGCGTCGTGGCGCCCTCGGCGTTCACCAGCCGGAAGGTGTGGACGCCGAAGCCCTCCATCATCCGGAAGGAGCGCGGGATGCCGCGGTCGCCCATGAAGAAGATGGTGTGGTGGGTCGCCTCGGTGTGCAGCGAGACGAAGTCCCAGAAGGTGTCGTGCGCGCTCTGCGCCTGCGGGATCTCCCGGTCGGGGTGCGGCTTCGCGGCGTGGATGACGTCCGGGAACTTGATGGCGTCCTGGATGAAGAAGACCGGGATGTTGTTGCCGACCAGGTCGAAGACGCCCTCACTGGTGTAGAACTTCGTGGCGAAACCGCGGGTGTCGCGCACGGTGTCCGACGACCCCCGGGAGCCGACCACCGTGGAGAACCGCACGAACACCGGCGTCTCCACGTCCGCGGCCAGGAACCCGGCCTTGGTCACGGAGGCCGCCGTGCCGTAGCTCTGGAAGACCCCGTGCGCGCCGGCGCCCCGGGCGTGCACCACGCGCTCCGGGATGCGCTCGTGGTCGAAGTGCATGACCTTCTCGCGCAGGTGATGGTCCTGCAGCAGCACGGGCCCGCGCGGCCCGGCCTTCAGCGAGTGGTCCGTGTCGTACAGCCGAGTGCCCTGAGCGTTCGTCAGGTAGCTCCCGGACTGCGCCACGCGGGCCTGGTCGGCGCCGGTCGGCTGGCCGGTCGGCGACACGGTGTCCGGACCGCTCTGGTCCGGCTTCGCGGGCAGCGGCTCCCTGGGCTCGGTGGGTTCGGCGACGGGGGGCGACTCGGGACCGGGCTTGCCGGGAATCCCCTCTGCCGGTCCGCCACCGTCGCCCTGCAGGGTTTCGGTGACCTTGTGGGCTACCCGCTTGAGGGGGTTGGCCTCGCTCATAAAGCCATTTCTCCGTTCTGCGCGGGCCGCTGCACGCGGCCGGGTTGATTCGAGTACCGACTGGGCGTGTGGGGCCGTGACCGCGTACCCAGCGAACGGGTCTCAAGGCATGGGCGCGAGGGAACGGAAGCGGTTGGCTCAGGTGATGGTCTCCCCGTCGTGGGTGCCGCCCTGGCCGCGTGCCGTGGAGGAGCCCGTCCCCTCCCCGTCCGCCGAGATGACCACTCCGCCGCCCCGGACGCGTTCGGTCGCCGCCACGTCGCCCGGAAGGTGTGCGGCGCGGGGTACGACGGCCTTCGCCTCAGCGGCGCACAGGACCGACACGGCCAGGGCCGCGATCACGGCCCACGACGACTGGCGCATGGGGGAGCTCCTTCTCACCGGTGCCGTACCAGCGTCACCGGCACGGGTGCGACGCGCCACCGGAGACGCGCGCACGAGGGAGGGCCCCGACCGGACGCGCCGGTCGGGGCCCTTGAAACGCCCTGACACGAGCCGCAGACGCCCGGCTCGAACAAGGAGATGCCGGCGCGGGCTTGGAGCTGCCGGCTCGCGCCGGGAGTGTCCGCTCGCGCCGGGAGTGTCCGCTCGGGGTGGGTGGTGTCGGCTCGGGCCTGGAGGTGTCGGCTCGGACAGAGGGGTGTCGGCTCGCGCCGGGAGTGTCTGCTTGGGCTGGGTGGTGCCGGCTCGGGTCGGAAGGTCACCGGCTTGAGCCAGGAGAGGCCCGGCTTGAGCCAGGAGAGGCCGGCTCGGACCGGGAGGTGTCGGCTCGCGCCGGGAGTGTCCGCTCGGGCCGGGCGGTGCCCGGTCTCGGGCAGGGAGGCGCCTGGCCCGAACCAGGAGAGGCCCGGCTCGGGCCAGGCGGTGCCTAACCCGCCGTGTGCGTCACCCGCACCGGCGGGTCGAAGGAGACCCGGGTGCGCGCACCGTCGAGCGCCCAGGTCACCTCGACGCCGGTGTCGTCGGCCGCGACCTCCGTGACGGCCTCGGCCGGCGGGACGGGCCCCGGCTCACCGGTGAGCGCCGCCAGGCACACGTGCAGGGAGGTGCCGCCCGCGTCGCCGGACAGCCGGGGCATCTCGGCCCACGGCGCGTAGGCGGTGCCCTGCGGGGCGCGCACGGTCTCGGGCTCGGGGCGCCAGCCGTGCAGGCCGTGCAGCACCGAGACCAGGGGCTCCTCGGGGCCGGTGGCCCACCCGGTGTGGGTGACGCGCGACCCGGCCGGCGCGCCGACCACCCGGTGCACCCGCAGCTCGTACGGCCCCCGCGCCACGGTCACGCTCTCCACCCGCAGCCCCGGCACCATCGGAGGCCCGCCGGCGAACACCGGCCGGTGCCAGGACGCCGCCCAGCCCCAGCCGTCGCCGTGGCCCGCGCCGAGCGGACGGACGCGGCGGCGCACACTGCGCCGGCCGTTCACCTCCACCGACAGGTGGTTGTCCGCGGCGTTGTCGGACGCGGTGGGGCCGGTCCGGGTCGAGTACGCCTGCCGCCCGTAGTGCGGGTCGTCCTCGGCGGCCGTCTCGCCCTCGTGCGGCCGTACGTGGTCGCTGCCGTGGTTGTGCAGCCGTACGATCCCGTCGTCGCGGGTCGCCTGCACCAGCAGCCCGGGCGCGGTCAGGGCCAGTACGCGGTCGGCCATCTCCACCGGCGCGGGCTCCTCCGTGGCCGTCCACAGCGGGTGGCCGGCCGGTGCGAGGAGCGACACGAACGCCTTCGACGCCCAGTACGGGGAGGCCGGGCCGGAGTACGGCTGCAGCGACGCCTCGTGCGGCCCGTGCCAGCCCAGGCTCAGCAGTCCGTCGTCGGTCAGCGAGCCGCGGTCGAGGAAGTACCGCAGACTGCCGCTCGCCAGCCGCCGCGAGGCACCCGGTGTCAGCGGCGTGTGCCCGGTCACCGCGCCCAGGCCCACGGCCGAGGAGGCGGCGAAGCGGTACGCCAGCGACCGGCCGAAGTGCAGCGGCGCCCCGTCGCCGCCGAACATCAGCGAGAAACCCTCCAGATGCGTACGCAGCCGGTCACCGTACCGGGCGCCCTGCTCGGTGTCCCCCGAGAGATGGGCGTCCAGCACCGGGTACAGGTGCAGGGCCCAGCCGTTGTAGTGGTCGAAGGCGCGGCCGTCGCCGTCGGCGTACCAGCCCTCGCCCCGGTACCAGCCCTCCATCAGCTCCAGCGCCCGCTGACGGGCCGCGGCCGTCTCGGCGTCGCCGCGGCCGACCGACTCCAGGAAACCGGCGACCGTGTACGGGAACAGGTACCAGTTGTTCGGCGCCGGCACGTGCCGCAGAGACCCGCGCAGCCACTCCTCCACCCGGTCCTGGATCCCGGCGTCCAGGTTCTTCCACAACCACGGCGCGGTCAGCCTGAGCCCGAGTGCGACCGACGCCGACTCGACCATCGGCTGGCCCTGGACGTCGTGGTCGAGGATCAGCGGCCAGGACTCGGTGTCGTCGCGGCCGGGGGTGAGCGTGCCCGAGGCGAGGCCCCGCGCGTACCGGTCCAGCCAGCCGTGCGGATCGTCGCCGTCGGCGCCCGCGACCCGGAAGGCCGCCGCGAGGAACGTCCGGGCGAAGCCCTCCAGACCGTCGGAGCGCACTCCCGACCGCGAGGGCCGCCCCGGCAGGTCGAGCAGGGCGCGGCCCGGGGTGCTCCAGCGCCACGCCGCCCACAGGAGCCCGTCCGCGACGGCCTCCCAGTGGGCCCGGGTGTAACCGGTCCAGGGGCTCAGCGCACGGTCCTCGGTGGGCAGTTCGAACGGGATGCTCATGCCAGGAACGCCAGCCTTTCGCGTCGTACGGGATGGAGGAAGCCGGCACCGGACGCCCAGCGGGTGCTCTCGGCGAGGGCGAGGTCCGCCAGGCGGCGCCACTCGTTGCCCTCGGAGCCGGCGAGGTGGGGGGTGATCAGGGCGTTCTCGCAGTCCCACAGCGGGTGGTCCGCGGGCAGCACCTCGGGGTCGGTGACATCCAGGACGGCCCGGATCCGGCCCGCGAGCACGGCGTCGGTGAGCGCATCCTGGTCGACGACCGCCCCTCGGGATGTGTTGATCAGTACGGCCCCGGCCGGCATCGAGTCGATCAGGGAACGGCCGACCAGGCCCCGGGTGGAGGGCAGCAGCGGGGTGTGCACGCTGACGGTGTCGCAGCGCGCGAAGAGCTCCGGCAGCTCGACGCGTTCGACACCGAGGGCGGCGGCGTCCGCGGCGCTGACATAGGGGTCGTGCAGCAGGACGTCGATGTCGTGGGGGCGCAGCAGCTCGACGACCCGGCGCCCGATCAGCGACGCCGACAGGATGCCGACCGTGCGGCGGTAGTTGCCGACGCTGCGCGGGGTGCGCAGCCAGTTGTCGCGGGTGCGGGAGGCCCGGAATTCCCGGGCCCGCTCCAGCACCCGCTTGCCGGTGAGCAGGATCATGCCGAGCGTGTACTCGGCCACCGGCACGGCGTTGGCCGCGGCGGCGGAGGACACCTCGATCCCCCGCTCCCAGCACGCGTCGGTGACATGCCCGCGGACGCTGCCCGCCGTGTGCACCACGGCCCGCAGCCGCGGCGCCGCCCGCAGGACCTGAGCGTCCAGCGGCGGACAGCCCCAGCCGGTGATCAGCAGGTCGACGTCGGCCAGCACGGACCTGGCCCGCGGTGTGGACAGGTCGTCCAGCGCCGGGAGGGGCGCGAGGTCGCACACCCGGCGGAACGCCCCGAGCGACTGCGGGTCGAGGACGGCCGCGGCGGCGTCCTGGGACATGGCCACGGCGGCACGGGGCCGGAACCCGCCGTCGGGGGTGTCGGGGGCGTGCGGGTCGGTCACTTGACGGCTCCGGCGGTCAGACCGCTGCGCCAGAAACGCTGGAGCAGCACGAAGGCGAGGATGAGCGGCAGTACGGCGAGCAGCGATCCCATGATCACCACGGGGTAGTACTCCGGCGAGACGGACGCCGAACTGTTCCACTGGTACAGGCCGAGACTGACGGGGTACAGGTCCTGGTCGGACAGCATCACCATGGGCAGGAAGAAGTTGTTCCATATCGCGGTGAGCTGGAAGAGGAAGACGGTGATCAGACCGGGTCCGAGCATCCTGAACGCCACGCGCGCGTACGTGGTCAGCTCGCCGGCCCCGTCCACGCGCGCCGCCTCCAGCACCTCGTCGGGCACGTAGCCCCGGCTGAAGATGCGGCCGAGGTAGACGCCGAACGGGTTGAACAGCACCGGGATGAACACCGCCCAGAAGGTGTTGACCAGGCCGGCCTCGGAGGCCATCAGGTACAGCGGCAGCGCGAGCACGGTCTGCGGCACCATGACCGCCGCGAGGACCAGGCCGAACAGCTTCTCCTTGTGCCGGAAGCGGTACTTGTCGAAGGCGTAGCCGCAGGCGACGCTCAGCAGCGCGCCGAGGGCGGCGCCGAGCACCGCGTACAGCAGGCTGTTGAGGTACCAGCGGCTGTACAGTCCGCCGTCCATGGCGAACAGGTCCTCGAGGTTCTGCACGAACGAGAAGTCGCTCAGGCTCAGCAGGTCGCTGCTGAACAGCGCGTCCCGGGTCTTCGTCGAGGCGAGCAACAGCCACAGCACGGGCAGCAGCGTGTAGAGGACGGAGACCGCGACGACCACGTTGACCGTCGCCCGGCCCAGCAGCCTCGGGCGGAGCAGGGAGCTGTCGGTGGCGCTCATCGGGCCTCCTCGGCGGAGTCGGCGCGGCTGGTGAAGCGGGTGACGCCGTAGGACAGGACGATGGTGAAGACGAGCAGGACGACCGATGCGGCCGCCGCCAGGCCGTAGTTGTTCCGGGTGAACGCCGCGTCGTAGATGTACATGCTGGGCGAGAAGCGGGAGTTGATCATGGGGGAGGACTGGCTGAGCAGCATCGGCTCGGTGAACAGCTGGAGCGCCCAGATCAGGGTGAAGATGGCGACCATGACGATCGAGGCCCGCACCAGCGGTGCCTTGACCTGGAGCGCCGTGCGCACCGGCCCCGCGCCGTCCACCACGGACGCCTCGATCACCTCGCGGGGCACGGCCTGCAGGGCGGCGTAGAAGACCACCATGTTGTAGCCGAGGTTGCTCCACAGGGCGATGTTCACGATGGACGGGACCACCGTGTGGATGCCGAGGAAGTCGATCGTGATGTCGGCGCGGGCGAACAGGTCGATCACCGGGCTGATGCCCGGCGTGTACAGGTACAGCCAGATCAGCGCGGCGATGATGCCGGGCACCGCGTGCGGCAGGAACAGGGAGAGCTGGGCGAAGGCGCGCAGCCGCACCACTCCGGAGTCCAGCAGCAGGGCGAGGGCCAGCGCGCCGAGCACCATGAGCGGGATGTAGATCAGGCAGTACAGGGCCACCGTGCCGAGCCCGCCGAGGAAGGTGGGGTCGGTCAGGACGGCCGCGTAGCTGCGCAGACCGACGAAGACCGTGTGCTCGGGGCCGAAGCCGAGGCCGGGCTGGTCGTCGCTGTAGAAGCTGAGGTAGACGGCCGTGCCGACGGGGATCAGGAAGACGGTGACCAACAGGGCGAAGAACGGCGTCATCAGGACGCCGCAGGCGGCCAGTTGGCGGCGCTTCGCCGCCCTGCGGGCGCGCGGGCCGGCGGCGGAGGACGCGGGGGCGGTGGCGCGGGAGGCGCCGGTCGGCACCCGTGGCTGGGTGGTCGTGGTCATGGGGTGTCACCTGCCTTTCGTCGGCTCAGGTGCTGTGCTGGGTGGTGGACAGGCCGAGGGCCTTGAGGTCGGGCATGGTGCCCTCCTGCGCGGTGCGCAGGGACTCGACGAGGGAGCCCTGGCCGGCGCCGACGCGGGCGAAGGAGTCCTGCATGACCTTCTGGGTGGCGCTCATCCGCGGCCCCCACAGCCACCCCTCGCCGATCCTCTCGGCCTCCTGCTCGAACAGGCCGTAGACGTCCTGCCCGCCGTAGTACGACCGGTCGAACGCCTCGCGGCCCACGGCGACCAGGTCGGGGGCGGCCGGGTACTGGCTGCTGGTGCCGCTGGAGAGACGGGCGCGCAGGGCGTCCGGGTGGGAGACCTGCCACTCGATGAACTCCATGGCGGCCTCGGGGTGGCGGCTGTCCTTGGTGACCGCGAAGGTCGAGCCGCCGTGCGTGCCGACCGCAGGGCGGGCGGTGTCCCACTGCGGCAGCGGGGCGATCCGCCACTGGTTCTTCTGCCCGGGCCGCGCGTTCATCTGGGCGCCGGCGTCCCAGGCGCCGCTGAGCCGGGTGAGGACCAGGCCGTTGCCGATCTGCGCGTCGGCCTGCCTGCTCTCGACGGCGTTCATGAAGACGTCGTCCCGGTCGATGAGCCCCTGCCAGTAGTCCGCGACCCGTCGGGAGGGCGCGTCGGCGAGGGAGACGTTCCAGGCGCCGCGGGAGGTGTCGAACCAGCGGGCGCCCGCCTGCCAGGCGTACGCGGCGAACTGGGTCATGCCGTCGGTGGGGAACAGCACCAGCCGCCGGTCGGGCGCCTTGCGGTGCACGGTCGCGGCCTGCTCGGCGAACTCGTCCCAGGTGCGCGCGACCCGCAGGCCGTAGTGGTCGAACAGATCGGTGCGGTAGTGCATCACCATGGGCTCGACGTCCAGCGGCACGCTGAACACCCGCCCCTCGAAGGTGGTCAGTCCGAGTGCCTGCGGCAGCAGTTTGCGGCGCAGGCGGTCGCCGACGAGGTCGGTGATGTCGCGGGCGACGCCGTCGATGGCGTACCCCGGCACCTGCGGATACTCGATGGTGGCGACGTCGGGCGCGTTGCCGGCCCGGGCGGCGTTGCTGAGCTTGGCGTAGCCGCCCTGCCCGCCGGAGGGGATCTGCTGGAACTCCACCTGGATGTTCCTGTGCGTGCGGTTGAACGCGTCGACCACGTCCTGGCTGCCGCGCAGTGCGGACCAGAAGGTGATGCGCGTGGTGGTACTCGTGCGGGCCGACGAGGCGCCGTTCTCCCCGCTGCAGGCGCTCGCGGCTCCTGTCAGGGGTACGGCGGCCATCGCGGCGAGCACGGACCGACGGCTGGGTCGTCCGGGCATGGCGCCTCCCGCGGCTCCTGCGGGTCCGCGTGGGTGCGGACCCGACTGTTCGGGACACGGGAATCCTGAAGGCTCCAGAACAAACGGTCAATAGATCGATCAGAAGAAAATGAAGCGATCAAACGATCAAACGGCGGGGCGGTCCGCCGATCCGCGCACCATCAGCCGGGGCAGCAACTCCACGCGCCGGCCCGGCCGGCTGCCGGGCGCCTCGGAGAGCCGCTGGAGCAGCAACTCCGCGGCCATGCGCCCGACCTCGGTCTTCGGCGGCGACACGGCCGTCAGCGGCGGCGAACCCAGCCCGGCCACGACATCGTCGTACGCCACGACCGAGCAGTCCTGCGGCACACGTACCGCCTCCTCCGCCAGCCGCTGCACGATCATCAGCGCGTCCACGTCGCCGTGCAGCACCGCGGCGGTCGCACCCATCTTGCGCATCAGCGCCGGCAACTCGGCCGTCTCGTCCGCCGAGTACGGTCCGTCGGCTCCGGCCTCCGGCGCGATCAGCGCCCACGCCCACTGCTCCACCAGGGGATGCGCCTGCGCGACCTCGGCGAAGGCGGCACGCAGCGAACGCGCGGTGGGACTGTCGTGCCGTGTGGCGAACACGATGCGCCGGTGACCGAGCCCCACCAGGTGCTCCACGGCCAGATGCGCGCCGTACCAGTGGTCCGAGCACACCGAGTCCAGGGCGTGCAACGCGCTGCCGCGCCACGGGCGGCGCTCCATCAGCACCGTCGGCACCCCGAGCGCGGCGAGCCACTCGTGGTCGGCCTCCTCCTCGGCCCGGCCGCGCCAGCGCGGGGCGATCAGCAGCCCGCGCGCCCCGTCCGCCAGCGCACGCTCCACCAGCGGGCGTTCGGCACCGGAAGCCTGCGGCGCGAGGTGCAGGGCGATGCGCACCCCGGCCTCCTCCAGGACCGTGCGGGCGCCGTGCAGGGTCTCGTTCAGATACGAGTGCCGCACGGGGACCACCACGGCCACCCGGTCCCCGGCCGCCGCGGCCCCCGCGGGTGGCGCGTCCGGTGAGGGCAGCGTCGACCGGACGACGCCGTGCCCGCGCCGCAGCCTGCCCTCCCGCGTCAGCTCCTCCACGTCCCGGCGCACCGTCACCACGGAGACCTGCAACTCGTCGGCGAGATCGCGCACGCGCGCGGTACCGCGCGCCTGGACCGCCGCCAGAATCCGCTGGCGCCTGAGATCGACCGGCTCCCTCATCAGGCCTCCCCACCCGGAAATGTTCGTTTGAGCGATTCGCCGCCATCATAGCGATCGTTCGTCCCGGGTGCGTGCCGTCCTCCCGACCCGGGCGTCCCTACGGTTCGGGGTCCGAGAGGAGCGGGCCCAGCGGGCCCAGGTCGAGATTGAGATCGCCGCGGGTCAGCCCGTGCTGCGCGCACAGGTCGTCCATGCGCTCGTCGAGCAGCATGAGGGCCGTACCGAGCCGGTCCTCCTGCTGCGCGCTCAGGGTGCCCTCGTCGAAGCGGCGTACGGCCTGGCGTTCCATGAGCTGGCGCAACAGCTCCACAACGGTGAGGACCAGGGCGGCCAGGTCGTTCGTGACGCGCTCGGGATCCAGGTCGAGCGCGTGGTCCCCGGGCGCGGTCACAACGGCCCGCTGTCCGCCCAGGGGGCGGGCACCCGCTCGTTCACCGACGACAGCAGGGCGTGCAGGGAGATCCGCACCAGCGGCACGTCCGCGATGGCCAGGACCAGGTCCCCGCTGACGACGACACCGGTCGCCAGCACCCGGTCCAGCAGGTCGACCAGGGGCAGCCCGACGGGTGCGTACGGCTCCGGGCCGTCCCAGGGCACGGGCTCCGGACCCGGCTTCCGCGGGTCCTGGAGGGTCACGAGGGAGCCTCCTGCTCCGTGTGGCCGCGCGCCGTGGGGTCCTGCTCCGTGCGGCCGCCTGCCGGGCGGTCGTGTTCCGTCCGGTCGTGTCCGGTGTCGTCCCGTTCGACGGTGTCCGGGTCCTCGTCCCAGCGGGCGAAGGAGTACGGGATCCACGGCCCCGACGCACCGACCTCCACGGCCGGAAGCCGACCGTCGGCGGCCAGCCCGGCCAGGGCACGGGTGAAGGCGGGGCTCGCCGTGTCCTCCACCAGGTAGGCGGCATTGAGCAGTTGCGGAGCGCTCCGGCCGGTCAGCCGCTCGCTCTGCGGGCGGTGCCGCGTCGCGGCGACGGCATACCGTCGCAGTTCCGCGTCGACGGCCTCCGCCTCGGCCAGCGCCCGCTCGTGCGCCTCCTGCCGGCCCCGGCGCCGCGCGCTGGCCCGGCTGAGGTAGGCACGTCCATCGGTGGCCGCGGCGCCGGGGGCGGCGGCGCCGGTCGCGCTTTCGGCGGCGTGGACCTTCACCGCCCATTCCCTGCGGCCCCGGAGACGGTCGAGCAGCGTGCCCAGCACCGCCTCCCGGGCCGCGACGGCCCGCCGCGCGCTGCGGTCGCTGCGGTACAGGGTCGCCATCGGCAGCGGAACCACGGGGCCCGGCCCGCTCGCGGCCTCGACACCCCGGTGGTGGGCGCGGGCGCAGCGTTCCAGATCGTCGGGGCGGTTGAGCCGCTCCGCCAGCGCCTCCTTGTCGAACAGCGCGGCGGGGACGTCCTGGACGACCAGGCTGAGGCCGCCCGCGTGCAGCACGCGCAGCGGACCGCCCTCCTCGTGACCGGTCGCCGCGGCCAGCGTGGCGACGGCCGGCGGGGTACGGGTGACGGCGAACGCGCAGACGATCACAGGGGCCGCCGGGGTCGCGGGCGCGCTCACCGGACGGCTCCCACCGCGTCCTCGGCGGCCCCCTCCAGGGCGTCGAGCCGGGCCCGCAACCGCGCGTTCTCCTCGGCGAGCGCGTCCCGCGCGGCCCGGGAGGACAACGCCGGGTCGGTCTCCCACCAGTCGATGCCCGCCTTCTTCGCCGTCTCCACCGAGGCGATGAACAGACGCAGCCTGATGGTGAGCAGTTCGATGTCGAGGAGGTCGATCTTGATGTCACCGGCGATGACGATGCCTTTGTCGAGGACCCGCTCGAGGAGGTCGGCGAGGTTGCCGGTGACGGGCGCGTAGGGCTGCGTCCCAGGGCTCGCGAAGCGGTGGTCGATGTCCGTCACCGCGCACTCCCCGCGGCGTCAGCGATACGGGCGGGCACGTTCGTCGTCCTGGTACGCCTCGTCGTCCTCGTCGCCGTCCTCACCTTCGTCACCTTCCTCGTCGTACTCACCGTCCTCGTCCTCGTCGTACTCGTCCTGGTCGCGCCCGTACCCGACGCTCTCCTCGTCGCCCTCGCCCTCGCCGTCGTCCTCGTACTCGCCCCGGTCGGCGTTCTCCTCCTCCAGCGCCTCCTCGTGGGTGCGGACGACCTCGCCGTCACGGATCTCCCCGCGCCAGCCCTCCACCTCCTCGTCGCCCATCAGGGTCACGTGCCGCGCGAAGTGCTTCACGTCCAGCCGCAGCCGGCGTCCCTGGGCACGCCAGAGGTTGCCGGTCTTCTCGAAGAAACCCGACGGGTAGTACTCGACGACCACCACGACCCGGGTCAGCCGGGGCGCCAGCTCGTGGAAGGTGACCGCGCCGCGTGTACTGCCCTTGGCGCCCTCGGAGGTCCAGACGATCCGCTCGTCGGGGACCTGCTCCTGGACGGTCGCCTTCCAACCGCGGCTCGAGGGGCCGACCTTGACGATCCAGTCGGAGGTGACCTCGTCGTCGGGGGAGACGCTGCGGACGCCCTTGGTGAAGCCGCTGAAGTCCTGGAGCCGGGTCCACTGGTCGTAGACGGTGCGCAGGGGGACGCCGATGTCGACGGTCTCCATGATGTGCGTCGCCTTGATGCTGCCGCCGCGGGCCCCGCCCCCCGCTCCGCCGCCCTGGGAACTCCGGCCGCCCGCGGAGGAGGTCAGCCGGTCGGTCAGCCCTCCGATCCGTTCCCCCGCCTTGCCCACGAGGCTGTGGCCCGTGGCGGAGAGGTATCCGCCGAGTGCGTCCTTCAGGTCACCGAGGGGGGAGGGCTCCCCGCCCTCCTGCCGGGTGTGGTTCATCCGCGCCCACCTCCGCGCCTACCGCCCGAGCCCATGGCCTCCCTCGCCGGCTCGGCCTTCTTCGGGGGGGATGCGGCCTTGCGTGGCGGAGCGTTCCTCCCGGCCCGCCGGGGCGGCGCGGGAGCGGGCTCGCGGTCCTCCTCCCGGTCCTCCTCCCGGTCCTCTTCGTCGAAATAGGCGTCCTCGTCCGGAGTGCCGTCGTAGTCCTCGTCGTGGTCGCCGTTTTGGTCCTCCGTCGCCTCGCCGCCTCGTCGTCCCGCGCCGGTCAGCGCGTCGGTACGGTCGCGGAGGTTGTCCGCGAGGCCGGTGAGCCCGCGGTTCGCCGCGGCGGTGACGGCCGCGCGTCCGGCCGTCAGCAGTTCGCCGCGCACCTGGTCGGACAACTCCTGGAACTGTGGCGCCAGTTGGAGCTTGCCCAGGCCCTGGGACAGCCCCTGGCCCGGGGACAGGCCGATGCGCCGGCCCGCGAGGTAGGAGCCGACCATGAAGGCCAGTTTCACCTTTTTCGTGCGGCCCAGGAGATAGCCGCCGGCCATGGCCGCGGCGATGGCCGCCCTGTTGTCGTTCATGTGTGTCTTCTCCGCGCTGGATCCGTGGTTGTCGTGCGGCCGGTGGGCCGCGCCGGGCGTTCGAGGAGGGCGAGCAGGCGCTCCTCCTCCCGTTCGAATGCCGCCTCGTCGATGGCGCCCTCGTCCAGGGCCCGGTTGAGTGCGGACAGCCGCGCCTGGACGGCCCGCGGGTCGTGGGTCTGGCGCCGGGCCTCCTGGAGCAGGTGGTCGGCGATCCACGCCGTGCCCCGCACGGGGGCGAGGGGCAGCAGCAGGAGACCGCTCACGATGCCCACCGCGTCACCGCCCGGCCTGCGCGGGGCGCGGGTCGACGAAGCTGTAGCAGGGCAGGGGACCGGTCACGCTGAGCGCCAGGCGGTCCCCGCAGTCGCGTGCCCGCGCGGTCACCGCCCGCCGGAACCGTCGCTCGTCGGCCGAGCGCAGGAGGAAGGACGCGCTCAGCACCTGATCGTCGTCGGTCGGACCCCGCACCGTGCGCAGGGCGATGGGGGTCAGGTGGTCCAGGACCTCCCGCGCCGCGCGCCGCGCCTCGCGGCGGACAGCGAGGGCGATCGCCTCACCCAGCCGGACGTTGGCCTCGTAGTCGGGCCGGCGCCGCGTCCGCAGGGCCAGGGCCCGCAGGCTCTCGTCCCGGCGCACCAGGTCGGCGAAGCGGCCGGGCAGGACCTCTCCCTTGACGTTGAGTTCGACGCAACCCCGGACGCCGTTGAGCTGCCGGACCAAGTGGTCCGCGTCGGACCGCAGTTGGGCGAGCAGGGCGTCCGGTGCGGGGCTGAGGACCGCGAACCGCATGGGGAGCAGCGGTCCCTGCTCCGCCAGTTCGTCCAGTACGGCCTGGTGGGCCAGCAGGTCACGGCGCCGGGGCCGCAGTCGTGCGGGAGCGGCCGAGACCGCCGCGCACAGACCGGACCCGGTCAGCAGCCGTACCGGGGCACCGTCGACCCCCGGGCAGCGGGGGGTGCGGACCCCGGCGGGGGCGATGCCGTAGACGTACAGGGCGTCCGGGCCGGAGGCGGTGGGGGTGGTGGTGACGGGCGCGGTCATTCGTCCTCCATGGCCGTGCGCCGGCGGGGGCGGCTGCGCGGGCGGTCGTCGTCATCGCGGGGGCGTGCGGCGGGCCGGCGGGCGGGGGGCCGCTCCCGGTCCCGTTCCCCCCGCCCGCGGGGGCGGGCGCGGGGCCGGCCCTCCTCCTCTTCCGCCTCCTCCCCGGGCGAGAGGATGTCCCGCACCTTGTCGGTCACGGAGCGGGCCGTCCGTTTGGCGCCCGCCCTGCCTATGGTCTTGGCGACCGGACTGCCGAACATCTCGGGGACGGTCTTGGAGCGCACGTCGTGCTCCAGGTCCAGTCGGTTGCAGGCCTCCGCGAACCGCAGATAGGTGTCGACGCTCGCGACCACGATCCGGGCGTCGATCTTGAGGATCTCGATACCGACCAGGGAGACGCGCACGAAGACGTCGATCACCATGCCGCGGTCGAGGATGATTTCGAGGACGTCGTAGAGGGTTCCGGCGCGGGGCGCGCAGACGACCTCGTCGTCGTAGGTGATCATGCGGTGGTCCTTCCGGAGGCGGGCCGGGGGGCCCGGTCACTGGTCCTGGGCACCGCGCCGGTAGCGGGCGACCCGGCGGTACTGCAGCAGGTCGCCCGCCGGGTCGAGTTCGACCTCGTAGGTGGCGAGCAGGCTGGTGGTGTCGGGGATGCGTGCCACCTCCAGCACGTCCACGTTGACGATCCAGCCGTCGTCCTCGTTCCGGCACACCGCGGAGACCCCCTCCAGGCGGTGCCGGATCAGCTCGGACAAGGCCTCCGCGGCGCGTCGGGCGGCGTCCCGGGCGCCACGTACCGCACGCTCGCGCGTCCGTGTGGACGAGGAGGTCGTGCCGCGCCGTCGCTCGCCAGGTTCTGTCATGGTGCTCACTCTGGCCCGCGGGCCCCGGTCCGCGCGTGCGCAGTTACCCCATCCGGGGCTGTACGGGGTGATGACCCACGGCGGCGTACCGCCCGTGGGCGCGGGTGTCAGGCGTTCGGCGCGGTGGTGGTCCGGCGCCGGCAGTGCAGGAAGAGGTGCGGCTCCGGCCGGGCGTCCGGGTGGGCCGGGGTGAACATCGTCGCCTCCTGCCCCAGCACCTCCAGGCCGGCTTCCTCGGCCACGGCGGCGAGGCCCTGCGCGGTGAAACTGGTGACGCGCACGGGCTGACCCATGAAGGTGGCGTCGACGCCCTCCACGTCCAGCGGCACGGTGGCCAGGACCATGTAGCCCGTCGGTGTCAGCGCCCGTACGAGGCGCCGGACGACCTCCGTCTGCTCCCGCCGGTCCAGCTGAAGCAGGGAGAAGTAGACGCAGACCGCGTCGAAGGAACCGTCCGCGAGGGGCACGTCACGGATGTCGGCGCACCGGAAGGACGCGTCCGGCACCTGCCGCGTCGCCAGGTCCACCATGACGGGGGAGACGTCGATGCCGAGCACCTCGTGCCCGGCGGCCGCGAGCGTCTCGGCGGTGGGCCGGCCCGTGCCGCTGCCCACGTCCAGCACCCGGCTGCCCGGCGTGAGCCGTCCCAGCAGCCACTGCAGTGAGCGCCGGTGTGTCTTCGACGTGGCGAAGGCCTTCTCGTAGTCGGCGCCCAGCGCGTCGAACACGGCGGCGGCCCGCTGCCGTTGCTGCTCGTCGGTCACGACGGTCCCTTCGGTGGGGTGAGCCGGTGCCGCAGGCATCGTTCCACCGGGCGGGACCCACCGACAAGGGGCCCTCCGGGCGAACCGTCACGCGCCCCACCGACAAGGGGCCCTCCGGGCGACCGTCATCGGCACCCCCCCGCACGGACGGACCAGGGCGACACGTTCTCCTACCGGCCCGTGTGTGCCGCGGACGCGGAACGGCACCGTCGAACGGATCGAACACGCCATCGCCGGACGGAAGTGGCGTGTTCGAACGTTGCCGTTCCGTTCACCTGGGCGCAGCCTGTTCAGCGAGAGGTATGGGAGCGCTCCCATATCCCCGCCCTCCCCAGCCGTCCCCCCACGCGAAAGAAGGCTCCATGAGTTGTCATGATCGGAACAAAAATGGTCGCCGTGTGCGCCGCCGCACCACCCTCGCGCTCAGCACCCTCAGCGCGGCCCTGCTGACCCTGATCCCCTGGAGCGGCACCGCCGTCGCCCACGGCTCGGTCGTCGACCCCGCCTCCCGCAACTACGGCTGCTGGCTGCGCTGGGGCAGCGACTTCCAGAACCCCGCCATGGCCGACCAGGACCCCATGTGCTGGCAGGCGTGGCAGGACGACCCCAACGCCATGTGGAACTGGAACGGCCTGTACCGCAACGGCTCCGGCGGCAACTTCCGGGCCGTCGTCCCCGACGGCCAGCTCTGCAGCGGCGGCCGGACCGAGGGCGGGCGCTACAACTCCCTGGACACCGTGGGCGCGTGGAAGACCACGGCCGTCGCCGACAACTTCACCGTCAAGCTGTACGACCAGGCCAGCCACGGCGCCGACTACTTCCAGGTCTATGTCTCCCGGCAGGGCTTCGACCCCGCCACGCAGGCCCTCGGCTGGAACGACCTCCAACTGGTCGCGACCACGGGCAGGTACGCCCCCGGTCAGAACTACGAGATCCCGGTGAGCACGTCGGGCCTGAGCGGCCGGCACGTCGTCTACACGGTCTGGCAGGCGTCGCACATGGACCAGACGTACTTCCTGTGCAGCGACGTGGACTTCGGCTGACCCACGCCACCCCGTCCCCCCACTCCCCGCCGGGCGCGCCGCGTCCGGCGGGGACACCGGCCGGTGCGACCGTTGAGCGAAGTACTCCGTGGCCGCCGCGGCGTGCGGTATACGTCCCCCCATGGACTACTACGACCTCGGCACCCACGGTCGCCCCGTGACGACCTCGTCCTCCGAGGCCCAGCGGTGGTTCGACCGCGGGCTCGTGTGGACGTACGCCTTCCACCACGAGGAGGCCGTCTCCTGCTTCGAGGCCGCCGCCGCGGCCGACCCGGACTGCGCCATGGCCCACTGGGGCATCGCCTACGCCCTCGGCCCGAACTACAACAAGCCCTGGGAGGCCTTCGACGCCCAGGAGCGCGCGCGGACCGTCGACCGCACCCACGCCGCCGTCGAGCGTGCCCACGAGAGGGCGGAGGGGGCCACCCCGGTCGAACGGGCCCTGATCGGCGCCCTGCGCGCCCGCTACCCGCAGGCACGTGCCGTCGAGGACTGCTCGGTGTGGAACGCGCCGTACGCCGAGAGCATGCGGGCCGTCCACCAACTCGCCCCGGACGACCTGGACGTGGCCACCCTCCACGCCGACGCCCTGATGAACCTGACGCCCTGGCGGATGTGGGACCTGCGCACCGGCCTGCCCGCCGAGGGGGCCCGCACACTGGAGGCGAAGGACGTCCTCGACCGGGCGCTGGCCACCGCGGCCGGACGCGACCACCCGGGCCTCCTGCACCTGTACATCCACCTGATGGAGATGTCCGCGACCCCCGAGGCGGCCCTGCCCGTCGCCGACCGGCTGCGCGGCCTGGTCCCCGACGCCGGGCACCTCCACCACATGCCGTCACACCTCGAAGTCCTGTGCGGCGACTACCGGCGCGTGGTGTCGGACAACAGCGCCGCGATCGCCGCCGACGAGAAGTACCGCGCGCGGGCCGGGGCGATGAACTTCTACACCCTCTACCGTTCGCACAACTACCACTTCAGGATCTACGGCGCGATGTTCCTCGGCCAGTACGAGGTGGCCCTCGAGACCGCCGCGCAACTGGAGGCGTCCGTCCCGGAGGAACTGCTGCGCGTCGAGAGCCCGCCGATGGCCGACTGGCTGGAGGGCTTCCTGGCCATGCGGGTGCACGTCCTGATCCGGTTCGGCCGCTGGGCGGACATCCTCCGGCTGCCACTGCCCGCCGACCCGCGCCTGTACTGCGTGACGACCGCGATGCTCCACTACGCCCGCGGGATCGCCCTCTCGGCCACCGGCGAGGTCGCCGAGGCGGAGGCCGAACGCGTCCTGTTCCGCGAGGCGGTGGCCCGGGTGCCGGACACACGCACGCTGTTCAACAACACCTGCGCCGACCTCCTCGCCGTCGCCTCCGCCATGCTCGACGGCGAACTGGAGTACCGCAAGGGCGACCACGCCGCCGCCTTCGCCGCCCTGGAGCACTCGATCGCACTGGACGACAACCTCCCGTACGACGAACCGTGGGGCTGGATGCAACCCACCCGGCACGCCTACGGCGCCCTGCTCCTGGAACAGGGCCGCGTCGCGGAGGCAGAGGCGGTCTACCGGGCCGACCTGGGCCTGGACGACAGCCTGCCCCGTGCCCGGCAGCACCCCGGCAACGTCTGGGCCCTGCACGGGCTGCACGAGTGCCTGGTACGCCTGGGCAGGGCGGGGGAGGCGCGGATCGTGGCGCAGCAGCTGACGTTCGCCGCCGCGCTGGCGGACGTACGGGTCGAGGCCTCCTGCTACTGCCGCCTGGGCACCGGCCCGGCCACGGCTGGGACCGGCGGCTGCTGCGCCACGGACCACTGAACCGGCCCGGTGCCGACCGGCATCAGTCGTCGAGCGCGTCCTTGACCTTGCCCAGGTCGACGAACTTGAAGTTGGTGGCGGCCCGGTCGCCGTCACCGGGAGCGTCGTGGCCGTCCTGCACGACGAGCAGGCCGTGGGGGTAGCGGCTGCCCAGCGGCTGGTTCAGCACCGCGGCGCCGTCGCACTCCTCGGAGCCGTCCGGGCCGGCCGAGGTGGCCGTGACGCGGAACCCGCCCTCGTACTCGTTGTGGTCGCCGATCTCCCGGTCGTAGGCGACGAAGGTGTTGTCGCCCTGGCTGGAGGCGAGCAGGTAACCGTCCCCGTCCTCCTCCTCGAGGAGCGTCAGCCCCTCGACGTCGGCGGTCAGCCGGGTGCCGCCGTAGCCGGGGTCGGCACCGGCGACGCACTCGTCGGTGGCCTCGTCGTAGGTGGCCGGGACCCCGTACTCCCGGACCTTGTCGACGAGCCGGGGCGTGCCGGTCAGGTCGGCGCGCAGCCGCCAGACGCCGACGTCCTCCTGGCCGGCGTAGAGCGTGCCGTCCGCCGGGTCGACGACCATGCCCTCGACCTGGGGCAGTTCGCCGGGCTCCGCGCAGGGGGACCAGTCGGCGCCGTTCGGCAGCCGGAAGGACGCGGGCAGGTCCAGGGTACGGACCTCGCGGTAGCCGACGCGTCCGGAGGCGGTCGCGGTCAGCTCCAGCAGGGCGATCCTGGTGCGCTCACGCCGGCTGACCAGGGCGTACGAACGGCCGGTCGCCTTGTCGGTCCAGGTGGCCAGGCCGTACGCCGTGCGCTCTTCGTTGATCTCGGCCTGGTCGGCGGAGAAGACCGGCGCGGCGGCCGGGTCGGTGACGTCGGTGAGCGGGCGGGCCGGGTCGGCCGGGTCGACGCGGTAGACGCGCAGCCGGTCGTTGCCCCGGTCGGTGGTGACCGCGAGGTCGGCCCGGCCGGTGGTCAGCTTCATGCCGTGCACGAGGTCGACGTTGTTGAAGCGGCCGGGCGCGTCGTCGGGGCCCGGCCCGGGGGGAGCCGGGACCGACTGCACCAGGCGCGCGTCGAGGTCGTAGACGCGCAGCCCGCCCTCCTTCGCCGTGGCGACGACGAGGCTGCGGTCGGGGTTCGCCGGGTTGCGCCAGATCGCGGGGTCGTCCGCGTCGGCGTTCCCGCCGGCCTCGTCGTCGTACAGGGGAGCCGTCTCGGACCGCGGCTGCACGGCCGGCAGCGTGTCGTCGCCGCCGGCCGCGGCCGGTGTCGCGGGGAGCAGGGCGACGGCCGCGGCGAGGGCGTAGGCCGCCGACCGGCTGAGGCGGTGTCTGGTCACGCGGTTCTCCTAAAAGTCGGAAACATGACAACAGGGTCACCGGTGATCTTGGTGATGGAGTCGGTCGCCGAGGGGTCCTCGCGGTGAAGGAAGAGCGTCCGGCGGGGGAACGGCGCGCGGTCCGTCGTACGCACGGACGCCGGGACCCGCCCCCTGGAGACCGTCTTCGGGGGCGGGCCCCGGCGCGGGGCGGGCGGAGGCGGGTTCAGACGCTGACGCCGAAGTCGGCGGCGATGCCGGCCAGACCCGAGGCGTAGCCCTGCCCGACCGCCCGGAACTTCCACTCCGCGCCGTGGCGGTACAGCTCGCCGAAGACCATCGCGGTCTCGGTCGAGGCGTCCTCGGACAGGTCGTAGCGCGCGAGCTCCTGGTCGTTCGCCTGGTTGACGACCCGGATGAACGCGTTGCGGACCTGACCGAAGCTCTGACCGCGGTTCTCCGCGTCGTGGATGGAGACGGGGAAGACGATCCTGTCGACCTCGGCGGGGACGGCGGCGAGGTTCACCTTGACCGCCTCGTCGTCGCCCTCGCCCTCGCCGGTGAGGTTGTCGCCGGTGTGCTCGACCGAGCCGTCCGGGCTGGCGAGGTTGTTGTAGAAGACGAAGTGCCCGTCCGAGAGCACCTTGCCGGAGGCGTCGAGGAGCAGCGCGGAGGCGTCGAGGTCGTAGTCGGTGCCGGTCGTGGTGCGCACGTCCCAGCCCAGTCCGACCAGCACGGCGGTCAGGCCGGGCGCCTCCTTGCTGAGCGAGACGTTGCCGCCCTTGGCGAGGGAAACTCCCATGGTGTACTCCTCCGTCACGTCTGCCGATCAGTTCTGCTGCTCAGCTCTGCCGGTCAGTTCTCTGATCATGTCTGATCACGTCCGCAGATAATCTACAGCACTGTAGAAGATGGACTTCTATACGATGTGGCCTCGGAAGACGCACAGCGGCGGAAGGAGGCGGGCCGTGACGGATCACCGGCGTCCGCGGCGGCGGGGCCAGGGCGAGCTGGAGGCGCTGGTGCTGTCGGCGCTGTGCGAGGCGGACGGCCCCGCGACGGCCGGCTGGGTACAGGAGCGACTGGGGGGCGACCTCGCCTACACCACGGTGATCACGATCCTGACCCGGCTGCTGGAGAAGGGGGCGGTCGGCCGCGAGCGCGCGGGCCGGTCCTTCGCCTGGACACCCGCCTCGGATCAGGCGGGCCTGGCCGCGCGGAAGATGCGCAAGGTCCTGGATGCCGAGAGCGACCGGGAAGCGGTGCTGGCCAGCTTCGTCACCGGCCTCGACCCCGACGACGAGCGGCTGCTGCGCGAACTCCTGGGTCACGCAAGTGACGCGGGGGAAGACTGACGACTCATGGGGGTCTTCGTCTTCCTGCCACTGGTCCTGCCGTTGACGGCATGGCCGATCGCCCGGCTGGCGGAACAGCATCTGCACCCGCGGACGGCGACCGGACTGCTCACCGCCGTGGCCGCCGTGATGGCCCTGTGCAGCACCGTCTGCCTGGCCCTGGTGATGGTGGTGGGCACCGCGCAGCTGCCGGGCAACCCACTGCCCGACGGCTGGTCGGATCCCGAGGTCCGGGCGGCGGTGCCGTACGACGAGATCGTCGGCAAGGCGGCGATCCCGGCGCTGTGCGCGGTGGTCGTGGCCTCGGCGCGGGCCCTGTGGCGGCACGGCAGGGTGCGTCGCCGTGCCCACCGCGCGCTGGCCGGGCTGCCGGGCACCGGGGTGGCCGTACTGCCGGACGAGGTGCCCTACGCGTACGCGCTGCCCGGCGGACACCGGGACCGTGTGGTGGTGAGCACGGCCCTGCTCGACTGCCTCGAACCGGCCGAGCGGCGCGCACTGTTCGCCCACGAGCGGGCCCATCTCGCCGCCCGGCACCACCGCTTCCTGCTCGCCGTCCGGCTCGCCGCGCTGGCCAACCCGTTCCTGAGGCCCCTGCGGACCGCCGTGGCCTACACGGCGGAGCGGTGGGCGGACGAGGCGGCCGCCCGGGCGATCGGCAACCGCCGCGCGGTGGCGACCGCGATCGGCAAGGCGGCCCTCGTCTCGCGGGGCACCCCGGTCGCCACCCTCGCCGGTCTCGCGGCGCCCGGCCCGGTGCCGCGCCGGGTGGCCGCCCTGCTGGGCCCCGCGCCGGCGGTCCGCACCTGGCCCTCGGTGTTCACCTCCGTGGGCCTGGCGGCGTGGGCGGCGGCCGCCGGAACCGCCGTGTCGGCGATGTCGTCCGCGAACGCCGCCGTCACCATGTTCCTCATCCTCCGCGCCGCGACGCCCCTGTGAGCAACGCCAGGACGTCCGTCGGCCGCGGACGGTCGGCCGCCCCCCGGAGGCGAGGTGACCCTGTGGTAGCTTGCGGGAGCCAGTCGAACCCACCTGGTGGGTCAGGGAATCCGGTGAGAATCCGGAACTGACGCGCAGCGGTGAGGGGGACGGGCGGGACACGGGCCACTGGGCGGCACAAGCCGTCCGGGAAGGCGTCCCGTCCGGTCGATCCCGAGTCCGAAGACCTGCTGGCACCCGCGCCCGCGTACGGCGCGGGCCGCACCGTACGAACGGGCTTCGCGTATGAGCCCTCGACGCCAGAGGATCTTCCTTGCCCGCAGCGCGCCCCGTCGGCTCCCGCCGCCCTCGCGGCTCCCTCCGCTTCCGCCGCGTCCTCCGCTCCCTCTCTTTCCTCCGCTCCCGCCGTTCGTTCCGCGGCCCCGTCCTGCTGGTGTCCGGCGCCCTGCTGGCCTCCGCCTGCGGCTCCGGGGGACCCGCCGCCGACTCCGCCGCGGCGGGGGCGACGGCGGCCGGTTATCCCCGCACCCTCAGTGACTGCGGGCAGCACCTGAAGATCACCGCACCGCCCCGGCGGGCGGTCTCCCTCAACCAGGGCACCACGGAGATCCTGCTCTCGCTCGGCCTCGAGGACCGCATGGTGGGCACCGCCACCTGGACCGACCCGGTCATGAAGGGCCTGGAGAAGGCGAACGCCGACGTGCCCCGGCTCGCCGACGACATGCCGTCCTTCGAGACGGTCCTGGACGCCGAACCCGACTTCGTCGCCGCCTCCTTCGCCTCCACCCTCGGCACCGGCGGCGTGGCCACACGTGAGCGGTTCGCCGAACTGGGCGTGCCGGCCTACCTGTCCCCGTCCGACTGCGCCGGCAAGGACAACAGCGGCGACGGCGACGGCAGCCGCGGCGAGCCACTGACCATGGACACCGTCTACGCCGAAATCCGCGACCTGGCCCGGGCCTTCGACGTCGAGCAGCGCGGCGAGGAGCTGGTCGCCGACCTCAAGGCCCGGATCGACAAGGCGACCGCGGGCATCGACGCCTCCGGCGTCACCCTCATGTACTGGTTCGCCAACTCCACCTCGCCCTATCTGGCGGGCTGCTGCGGCGCCCCCGGAGTCATGACCCGGGCGGTCGGCGCGCGGAACGTCATGGACGACACCCACGAGGAATGGCCGCAGGTCGGCTGGGAGACCGTCGCCGACCGCGACCCCGACGTCCTGGTCGTCGGCGACCTCACCCGCAAGTCCCAGACCGCCGAGACGGCCGCGAAGAAGATCGAGTTCCTGGAGACCGACCCCGTCACCAGGAACATGACCGCCGTCAGGAAGAAGCGGTACGTGCTGCTCAGCGGACAGGCCATGAACCCCACCGTCCGCACCGTCGAGGGCGTGGAGAAGCTCGCGGCGGCGCTGCGCTCCTACGGGCTCGCCAAGTGACCTCCGGCATACGCGCGACCGGCCGCGGCCACCTCGTGTGGGCGGGGGCCGGAATCGTCGCCCTGTGCGCCTCCGTGGCCGTGGCCGTCACCATCGGCCCGGCGGACATCGGCGTCGGCGAGGTGTGGTCCGTGGTCGCCGCCCACCTCGGCGGCACCGGCGCCGCGGACGTCACGCCGATCCGTGACGGCATCGTCTGGGACCTGCGGCTGCCCCGCACCCTCCTCGCGGCGGTGTGCGGCGCCGGACTCGCCGTCTGCGGGGCCGTGCTCCAGTCCCTGCTGCGCAACCCGCTCGCCGATCCCTTCGTGCTGGGTGTCTCCTCCGGCGCCTCGACCGGTGCCGTCCTGGTCGTCGTGCTCGGCGTGGGCGGCGGTGCGCTGTCCGTGTCGGGTGGCGCCTTCATCGGGGCGGTGTGCTCGTTCGCGCTGGTGATGCTGCTCAGCCACAGCCTCGGCGGCACCACGGACCGGGTGGTGCTCGCGGGCGTGGCGGCGATGCAGCTGTTCTCCGCGCTCACCTCCTTCGTGGTGATGACCGCGGCCGACGCCGAGACCACCCGCGGCGTGCTGTTCTGGCTGCTCGGCTCGCTCGGCGGCGCCGGCTGGACGGACGTATGGACCGCCATGGCGGTCCTGGTGCCGGTCCTGGCCGTGTGCCTCGGGTACGGCCGGACGCTGGACGCCTTCGCGTTCGGTCAGGACGCGGCGGCCACCCTCGGCGTCCACGTCGCCCGTACCCGGCTGGTGCTGCTGTGTGCCACCGCCCTGCTCACCGCGGCCCTGGTCGCCGCGGCCGGCGCCATCGGCTTCGTGGGCCTCGTACTGCCGCACGCCGTACGGGCACTGACCGGCCCCGGGCACGTCCGGCTGCTGCCGGTCTGCGCGCTCGCCGGGGCGGTGTTCCTGGTGTGGGTCGACACCCTGGCCCGTACCCTCCTCGAACCCCAGGAGGTCCCGGTGGGCGTGGTGACCTCGCTGATCGGCGTACCCGCCTTCGTGCTCGTGCTCCACCGCACCCGGAGGGCACGATGACCCTGAGCGCCGAGCGGGTCTCCCGCGCCGCCGGTGGACGGCTGATCCTGGACGGCGTCAGCCTGAGCCCGGGGCCCGGCGCCACGACCGGCCTGCTCGGCCCCAACGGCTCCGGCAAGTCCACCCTGCTGCGGCTGCTCGCCGGCGTCCTCGCCCCGGCCGGGGGCGTCGTCACCCTCGACGGCCGCCCGCTGGACCGTGTGGGTCGCCGGGACGTGGCCCGGCGTGTGGCCGTGGTCGAGCAGCAGGCGGACACCCAGGTCGACCTGACCGTCCGGGACGTCGTCCGCCTCGGCCGGATCCCGCACCGCCGTGCCTGGGCCCCGGCGTCGGCGGCCGACGACGAGGCGGTCGCGGAGGCCCTGGAGCGCACCGGCCTGACCGCGCAGTCGGACCGGTTCTGGCACACCCTGTCCGGCGGTGAACGCCAGCGCGTCCAGATCGCCCGCGCCCTCGCCCAGCAGCCGCGCGAACTCCTGCTGGACGAACCGACCAACCACCTCGACATCCAGCACCAGCTCGATGTGCTGGCCCTCGTGGCCGCCCTGCCCGTCACCACCGTCGTCGCCCTGCACGACCTCAACCTCGCCGGGATGTACTGCGACCACCTCGTGGTGCTGTCGCAGGGGCGGGTGGTGGCGTCGGGCGATCCCCGGGAGGTACTGACCGCGGACCTGGTCGCCGAGGTGTACCGGGTGCGCGCCGAGGTCGCCGGCACCGGGCCGGGCGGCCGTCCGCACGTCCGGTTCCTCGGCACGCTGACGGGACGACCACCGAGCCCCTCCCGACCCGCCGGACCGCCCGACCGGGAATGACCGCCTCGCGACGAGCGGCGCGGGCGGGCCGGGGCGAGACGGCCCGCCCGCCCCGCCGCCGTATGGGCTCGTGCGCGGCGCAGGAATGGGCCGCGTACCGCCCGCCATCGGCGACCACGTACGGCGGAGCCACCGTGGAGCACACCCGGTCGCCCGCCCGGTCGTGCCCGCCCGGTCGTGCCCGCCCGGTCGTGCCCGCGAGGAACGGCGTCCGGGGGACGGCCCGGCCGACGCACGGCCGGCACCGGCCCCGGTCGGCGTCAGCCGTCCATCAGTCCGGCGGCGAGCGTCGCCCCCAGCTCCCAGCAGGCCTCCAGGTCGGCCTTGGCGGGCTCACCGGCCACGCTCACCGCCGTCGCCGCGCGCTGCCAGCCGAGTCCCGTCGTGACCGACTCGATGCCGCGCACCGCGCCCGTGGTGTCACTGCCGCCGTGCACGTAGTAGCCGAAGGGCCGGCCGCGCGTCGCGTCCAGGCAGGGGTAGTAGATCTGGTCGAAGAAGTGCTTCAGGGCCCCGGACATGTAGCCCAGGTTGGCCGGCGTGCCCAGCAGGTATCCGTCGGCCGCCAGCACGTCCACCGCCGTGGCCGCCAGCGCCGCGCGCCGGACCACCCGTACCCCTTCGATCTCGGGGGCGGTCGCCCCGGAGACCACGGATTCCAGCATCGCCTGGCAGTTCGGCGAGGGCGTGTGATGCACGATCAGCAAAGTGGACACGCCCCGAAGCCTGCCGTCCGGCGCCCGCCGACCGCAAGAAGCGCCTCCGGCCCGCCGTCGAGGGACCCCGAATCAGCCACGACCGGCCCACCGCGTCGACGCCACCGCCCGCGTCGTCGTCGCCGGCCTGCGGTGTCGGTGTCGCCGACCGCACGGGTGCGGGCGACGTCGTCCGGGGACCGGACGCGTGGCCCTGGTCCCGCCCGGTGCGTTCGCCGGCCACCTCACCCGTGCCGGCCCCGCGACCGAGTCCACCGTGCGCAGGCCGTCACGTCGCCGCGCGGGTATACTCGTCGGCGTTCGTGTTCGATCAGGCTGAGGAAGACCAGGAACGACAGGGAGGTGAGGTTGATGACCGCGCTCGAAGCCGCTCTTCGCGGCGCCCGGGTCTCCCTCGCGTCCCGGGCCACGGTCCGACCCTGACGAACCGCACACCTGGAAGGGATCCACGTCCCGTCATGTCCCACACCTGGACCACGCGCGCCGAGACCGGCGCCGACATCCCCGTCATCCGCGACATCGTGCGCGCCGCCTTCCCCACGCCGGAAGAGGCCGCCCTCGTCGACGCCCTGCGCGCCGACTCCGACGCCTGGATCGACGGCCTGTCCCTCGTCGCGGTGGACGACCACGACCGCCCCGTGGGCCACGCCCTGCTGACCCGATGTCACATCGGGGACAGCCCGGCCCTGTGCCTGGCACCCGTCTCCGTGCGGCCCGAGCGGCAGAACAGCGGCGCCGGCTCCGCGGCCGTCCGGGCGGCGCTCACCGCCGCCGGGCGGACGGGCGAGCGTCACGTCGTCGTCCTCGGACACCCCGACTACTACCCCCGGTTCGGGTTCACCCGGGCCTCGGCCCACGGCATCGGCCTGACCATCGACGTCCCGGACGAGGCCCTCATGGCCCTCACCCTGGACGCCGGTCACCCGCTCCCCGCCGGCACCGTCCGCTACGCGGCACCGTTCGGCATCTGACCGGCTGACACCCGGTCGACCCCCGGACACGGCAGCGGGGCCCCCCCTCCCCCAAGGACGGGGGGCCCCCCGGCG